>CASBPX010000041.1 GCA_949127735.1 Candidatus Obscuribacterales bacterium
CCTGGATGGATATCCATCCAGGTTTTAAATTAACTGCATCGCCAACAACCTAAACTGAGCCAGAACCCTCAAGAGAGCTACATCAAAGCCCTTTGAGTTTCAATTAAAAGTAGCAAAATTCACTTTAAAAACTGTGCAAATCTAGAACAGTTTTTGCTCACAAATCCAGCAATTTAGAACGAAAAATCTAAGCTATTTCGCGCTTAATTCCAATTGGCTTTCTGAACTATCTTCGTCCAGTTCAAGGTCATCCTTTAAGCCACTTTGCGGGTCTTTACAGGGGCCGAAGCTAAGGCGATGCCACTGAGTTAATCCGTGTTCAGCAATCGCCTGGCGATGAACTTTTGAACCATAGCCTTTATTGCTATGCCAATTGTAGTGAGGATAACTTTCTGACAAATTGCGCATGAACGAATCGCGATAGACTTTCGCGATTACTGAAGCAGCCGCTATGGAGGCAGAATGACTGTCACCCTGGATTACTGTAATTTGCTCAAGTTCTATGTGTTTGATACGTTGATTTCCATCAACCAGCAAAAGCAATTGCTCACGTCCAAACGACAATTGAAGAAAAAGATTGTCTAGAGCTCGCCGCATGGCCAGCAAGCTTGCTTGCAAAATATTGATCTGATCGATTTCTTCCGGCGAGGCTTCGCCGAGTGCGTAGTGGCAAGTTGCACGTAGCACTGCTGCAAGTTCTTCACGTATTTCTGCTTTTAGAGCTTTCGAATCGTCGAGATTCGCCAGTTCTTGAGCCAATTTAGACTTTTTGTCGATTTGCGGCAGCATTACTGCTGCAGCTACCACCGGCCCAGACAGACAGCCGCGGCCAACTTCGTCGATGCCAATAATGCCTGACGAGGAGCCCTTAAATAACTGAGTCTGGTGATCTTGCATGGCCAGCAGACGACTGCTCAAATTTTTATTAGCTGCCTGACCTGTTTTTCCCAGAAGAGCTTGATTTGCTTTTTGCGCTTTATTTAAAAGTTTCGTATCGAAGGCTAGAAGCTTGTGTAAGGTCGGCTTTGCTGGAGCTTCTACTTTTGCCATTCCTGCCCCGCACTTCGCTAAACAGTGAGATTATCGAAGGTTACTTCGCCTAATTTTCCTGCACGTAAATCGCGCAAAAAGATGGTTGCCGCTCGATAATGGTCTAGCCTGCCACCATTACCTAAATAGTGCTTCTTCTCAGCAATGTAGTCAAGCCCGTCTTCAATACCAGACAGGCCCGGCAAATATGCTTCGAGCATACCCGAGTAGTACTTTTTCATTAACATCAAACCGAATTTAGCTATTTCAACATTGTCATAGCCGTCAGCAGGCAGCAGATTGAGCAGAGCGAGCCTGTGTCTCTCTTCAGTTGAAAATAAATTGGCAGGCAAGATGCCTGGGGTATCAAGCATTTCCAGTTGTGGGTGCACACGAATCCATTGTGTACCCCTGGTAACTCCAGGAGAGTCGCCGGTCTTGGCCTTTTTGCGTCCGACGAACCAGTTGATCAAAGATGATTTGCCCACGTTTGGAATGCCAACAACGCAAGCGCGCATGGGTCGCTCGAGCAATCCTTTCTTGGCAAGTGCCGCTCTTTTTTCTGCGGTGACTGCCAGGGCCGCCTCAATAAAAGTATTCTTGTGGGCCATTGATTTCAAATCTAAAATCAGCAACTTCTCCGGCGGCCCATTTTGAGGCTTCTCGCCCGCAGACTTAACGTAGAGACGGAGCTTAGCCGAGTCGGCCAAATCAGCTTTAGAAAAAATCAGCACTCTCGGCTTATTGCCAAAAATTTCTTCCGATGCAGGATGTCTTGTGGTTTCAGGCAAGCGGCCATCGAGCACCTCAATGACGAGATCTACCCACTTGACGATCTCAGTTAGCCTTTGAAAGGGCGTGTTGGCTGGTTTTGGCTTGTTGCGTACAGCTTTTGCAGCACCTGGAGCATTGCCTGCACTGCTGGCATACTTAGCCGGAAGCCTCCCAGCACCCGCTGTGCGGGCCGATTGAGCGGCTTTAGCAATGGCATCTGAACCTTTGTTGCTGTTTTTCTTTGCAGCAGACTGCCCGGCAGCAAACTTGCTTGTTGGCGCTTTGCTGAATTTGGACGAGGTCTTTTTAATGCTCACGCAATTCTAAAAGAGCAATCTAGCTTTCGGCTGGAGCAGCGGCTTCAGCAGAAGGAGCAGATGTTGCACTGGCAGTTGTAGCAGGTTTTTCAGCAGGCGCCGAAGCAGGTACCGAATTTGGAGCTGCAGCTGGAGCATTGGCACTGATATTTGCGGTAATTTTCTTACCACCAAGCTTCTCTTTAATACGAGTAGCTTTACCAGTACGTTGTCTCAAGTAATAAAGCTTGGCGCGACGAACGTCACCACGACGAAGAACTGTGATTTTTTCTACACGCGGGCTGTGAACGAGGAATACTCTCTCGATACCGATGCCCTGGAAGACACGACGGACGGTGAAGGTTTCGCCGACTCCGTGGCCTGTGTGTTTAATCACAACGCCTTCGTAACCTTGAGTGCGCTCTTTGCCGCCCTCCTTGATTTTTACAAAAACTTTGACAGTGTCCCCGACATCAAACTTTGGCAAGTTGGTCTTGAGGAGGGGGGCTTCGATCTCTTTAATAATGCTATTCATGGCTCACTAATTGGTTCTTCAAGATATTCTAGACAAGCGGTCTGCGATTGTAACACCACCACCTGCAACCGTGGGGCTTCGGCTAACAAGCGTTAAGCGAGATTGGAGATCTTTCATCTTCAACTTAAACGGTCAGTTACCAAGCAGTTGCCTAATCCGGCGGGGTTTTCGCACCACCTGCGGTGGCAGAAGCAACGATAGGCACTTCTTCAGAATCAAGTAGTTGATTGACCTTAATTTGGCTACTGCGCAGTAAATTGAGCTCAGCAATAAAGTCCTCAATAGAACGAAACTGGCGATAGACCGAGGCAAATCTCACATAGGCCACCTGGTCGAGCCCGCTGAGCAAACGCAATCCTAATTCACCGAGCAGCGATGCCGGCACTTCTCTGCGCCCTGATGCCAGAAGTTCGCTTTCCACAGAGTCGACCAGATCGTCGATTTGTTCAGCAGTTACTGTGGTTTTAGAACAAGCGCGACTGATACCCGCCCTGAGCTTATCTCTTGTGTAAGGCTCACGTATGCCGGATCGCTTAATCACTAGAAATTGAACTGTCTCAAGCTTTTCATAAGTAGTAAAGCGCTTGCCGCAGCCTTCACATTCGCGCCGACGTCTGACCGAATTCTCAGTAGTTAAACGAGATTCAAGCACTCTGCTTTCGCGGTGGTTACAGAACGGACAGAACATTCATCAATTATAGACGGGCCTCCCTAGTAAATTTGCTTATATAAGCAGTTCGGGCATAATTACTTTATGGCCCTAAGGAAAATCAACCACTACGAAATTCTTGGTCTAGCGCCCGATGTAAGCGCGGCCGAAATAAAGCGCGCTTATCGCAACCTGGTTAAGAATGTCCATCCGGACCTCTCTTTAAGCAAAAAGCCCGACACTCAGGTAGTGACTGAGACAGAGCACATGATGTCCATTAATGAGGCCTACGAGACCTTAATGGATACCGATAAACGCGCCCACTACGACTCAGTTGTAATTCGCAGTCGGCCGCGTACGCAAATGCGCATGCCCGCGCACTTCCAAGATTCTCTTGACGAAGAGAAGGCAAGAGAACGCTACCTTAAGCAGGTCTTTCTGCCATTGCGGCGGTCAATCGACTCTATTTTGTCGAAATACAAACAGCGGCTTAGCGCGCTGTCACAAGACATTTACGATGACCAGCTATTGGAAGATTTTTCTTTATATGTAGAGGAAATTGAGCAAACCCTGCGCAAAGCAAGTGATGAATTCACGGCCAACCCGCCGCCACTTACCTTGAAACCTTCCTTGCAATGGATGCGTCACTCCATTGCCCAGGCAGCTGATGGTTTGGAAGAGTTGCAATATTTCTGCCAGAATTACGATTATGACCATCTGGCCATGGCAGACAATCTGTTCAAAATCGCACGCGAGCATCTGCGCAGCGCTCTGGAATCATCCAAATCAGTTGTGTGATTCAAACGCTATCAGTAGCGTTCATGCGAAGAAACTTTTATATTGAAACTAATGGCAGTTTCAAACGATTCGAAGAAACAAAGTTCCGCAGGTCCTGATGGCCCAGCGGAGCATGATCAAGATATAAATTGAACAGATCGTTTTTATGCCAGCGACTTTTATCAACGCAATACCAAAACTGAGCCAAATACAGTTGCATGCACTTTCTTGAAACACCTTTCGAAGTCAATTTTATAAAAGTATGAAAAGCGTTGAGTAAGACCTCGAGCATCGCAAAATCATTCGGTGATGATGTTAACGGCCCTGATTTTTCGCGCAAAGTGATACGGGTATAACGTCCACCAGGCAATTCTTCAATTAAATTGTCGAGATGCAAAATCACTAGTGAACTGCCGACGATACCGGCCGGTAAGCCAGTTAGAATACAAAGATCATCTGCCGAGCGGGACACGTTCGATAGTGCAGCGAAGACTTGTTTTTGAGCATCACTAAGATCGGGGGCGAAGCCATCGACGTCTACGTTCTCTGTAAAATCAGTTTCGCTATTTCCAGCATTTTTGCAGGCTTCTGACTGCGAAACTTCATTGTCAATTTCTTCTTGCTCTGCAATCGGCGGTCGCCGTGCTGGTGTTTCACAACTTCTGCGATAAATCAAAGATGCTACTTCTTGACCCGTTAGTTCGAGCGCAGAATCCGGCATAGTTTCATTTAGGATTATCGCCTGATTTAAAACTATGCTTCGTGCGGTTCCACTTCCAACTTTAAATAGCTGTGATACTTTCGAGGCAGTTAAAATCAGATTACGCTCGGCGAAATAGATTACCCCCAGTCTAGCGCGCAATCGGCCTGCCCCCTCATAAGCAGTACCGGCAGTAAAATATGTTTTGGCTTTACAGGTCATACATATAAATACTCGGCTGCCTTTACTGCGTTGAACCTTCATACAGCCGCACTGACATCTAATCCGCTTTTGTTGTTTTAGTTTTTTGAAAATAAGATCAGAGGCGTCGCCGTCAGTCCTTACCCTGCGGCTAAACGCTCTATATGTCTTCTTAATCGCAATATCCAGCGCTACTTCTGCTTCTGACTTGGCCATGACTTTCCTCCCGTCTTATTATGTTCAACGTAAAATCGAACGGGAAAGTTCAAACGAAATGAAAGATATTATTGAAAATGGCTGCTTTTAGACTATTAATAGTGAAATAAGGTTTGGCACCATACTCGGTGCTAAATTTAGCTAAACATGGAGGGTGGAAGTCTTAAATCGGTAGACCTGGATGGATATCCATCCAAGTTTAAGACAGACTTCTAGACCAGGCCTCCCGCGCGGCACCAGGCCTAATCAACAACCCAAAAACTGAACCATTTAATGAATGTTTAGTACCAATTTTTACTTAGAAATGGCTACTGCCGTTACCAATTCTTTAACCGAAGCAGATGCAACCGCTGCCTCAGTTATCGGAACGCCTATTGTGTCACTACAAACAACACCAATTAGATCGTAGGGTTTGGCTTCTTCGATAAGCACCATATTTACTTCTGCCATGTAGACAGGTGCATCTTCCGAGGCACGCACATAGACTTGATTATCTATACCTGGAGCATCCCAAGGGCTGCGGCCGATGTAGAGATTCTTGCTTTCGTCATAGCTTTCAATTAAAACTGGTATCACGTGACCAATCATGGCTTTGTTGGAAGCGAAAGCAATATCATGCTGCAAACGCATAATACGGTTGCGTCTAGCCTTTTTAACTTTTTCAGTAATCTGATTATCCATATTACCGGAAGGAACTTCGGTTTGTTTCGAATAGGTGAATACGCCTAGCCTGTCGAAGCGATATTTCTCGATAAATTGCACAAGATGCTCAAACTGCTCGTCAGTTTCGCCAGGGAAACCGACAATAAATGTGGAGCGAATTTTTACCTCAGGCAAGACTTCGCGAATCAAGTCCATAACTTTTTCAGGATTTCGTGGTCTTGCCATGGCCGAAAGAACGGCAGGGTGTGAGTGCTGCAGCGGAATGTCCACATACTTTACGACTTTGGGCAAACGGCCAATGGTTTCAAGCAAAGCGCGATTAGTCTCGGTGGGATAGCAATACATAATGCGAATCCAGTCCAGATCTTCAATTTCATGAAGTGCTTCAAGCAGCTCTGGCAGAGCCATTTTATTGTAAATATCAAGTCCATAATAGCTGGAATCTTGTGATACCAGAATGATTTCTTTAACTCCGCCTTTCACCAAAATGCGGGCTTCTTTAACAAGCGACTCAATGGTGCGAGAGCGGAACTTGCCTCGCAGAATCGGAATGATACAGAAAGTACAGGCATGATCGCAGCCTTCAGCGATTTTCAAATATGCAGAAGCGCCAACACCTATGGCCATTCGCGGCAATACTTCGTCATCATAGTTGTTTGGCACATCGCTGACTTCCACCACTCTTAATGATGAGTCGCGAGCCACGGCTTTGATGACGTCAACGATCTTAGTAATATCACCAGTGCCTACTACTGCTCGCGCTTCTGGTATTTCCGTCAATAATTCTTCTTTAAAATGCTGGGCCAGACAGCCTGCAATGATTAACTCTTTGCCCTGGTCAGCTAATTCAACAAGGGTGCGCACCGACTCCTTGCGAGCATCTCCGATAAATGAGCAGGTATTGACCAGGCACATATCAGCATCGTCATTGTCGAAAGTGACTTCGAATCCGGCCTCGTTCAAAAGACCGAGCATCACTTCCGTGTCAGTGGCATTCTTGGGGCAGCCCAAAGAAACCACCCCTATTTTAGGGTTACGCATTTCTCACTTTCTCCAGAGTCGCTAACGCTTGGCTCTCAACTGAAATATACGTTGAATTCCCTAATCGTTATCAAGACGACCCTCATTGTAGCGGTATGGCACATCTATGGATCTAGCACCGCCTCCAGATGAGACACCTGGAATGTCGCGTGTGCCCTCATCAGATCGGCGAGAGCGCCGCCCCTGGCTGCCTGAGCCGTCAACTGTGGCTTTTTTCACGGCTGGTTTCCACTTTACAGTTGTTACAGGCTTGGTCGTGCTGGCAGCTGTGGCAGCAGCAGCTTCGCCTGTCACGGTGCTAGCAACCGGCGCAAACACTCGTTCAGTGGTTTTGCCAGCCAGGCCGAACGATTCCGACTTGCCTTGATAATCAACAGTTAGACTACCGCCGTTGCCAGCGCGCACTCGCAGCCCTTGCGCATCTTGAAAGTCGCGGCGCTCTCCCATCTCTAAATAACCGGTATACAAGGATTGTCCGGAAGCCAGCGATTTGACTTCTAACCAGACATGCTGACTGGCCAATAAAGCGATTTTGTTATCTGTGTTAGGAGAAGTAGCTGTGCCATTAACCGGTTGACCGTTAACAGCAGCACCACTAACAGTGGCAGGAATTTGAGCGGCATTGTAGCGATCGGCAGAGCGTCCAAGTGCGAGGACACCTGGATCTTGCTGATTAGCCATCTGCGCTTGATACCACGCACCCAGGCCGCAGACAACACCCAGAACGGCCACCAGCAATAAACTCGGATAGAAAAATGTTTTAGTAAAGCTTGGCGCCTCAGTTTCAACGCGTGCTTTCGAGACATAGACCACAGGCGCCACTGCTTGTTGCACACCACCGCCGCGGTTGAATAATCCGCGCCCCGTATCTGGTGCCGGTTGACCTGCGCGTTTATATTCGTCGGCCAGAGACTGTCCGTTTAAGCCCAGCATCTCACCGTAGCGTTTGATAAAACCAGCGACATAAACCGGCTCCGGCAGGTCATCAAACCTTCCACTCTCAAGAGCATCAATATGATTTGTGGGAATTTTGGTGCGATCGTAAACCTGCCCTAGAGTCAGGTTCTGCGCCTCGCGAGTATTTTTTAGTTTCTGCCCAATCTGCTCAAGAGACATTTAGCGTATCCAGGTATTCTAGAAGTGTTTTCATTTGGTGCCAGCGCTAATCAACGTTTTGCTCGGCCTCAGCTGCTCGAAGGAAAGCTAATTCCTGATTATTCAGATGCCGCCACGATCCAGACTCCAGTTGACTTAATTGTAACCCACCAATGGCAACCCTGACCAAACGCGTTACTCTGTAACCAACCTGAGCTAACATCCGCCTGATTTGCCGATTCTTGCCTTCCGTTAGCTCAATTTCGAGTTGAGAATAACGAGTATTTGCAGAAATTTTACGCACGAAGGCAGGTTCAGTCACTCCTTCTGACAACCGCACACCCTGTCGCAGTGCCGTTATCGCATTTTTGGAAATATCGCCCTCGACATTGACTCTGTAAAGCTTGGGCACTTCGTGAGAGGGATGGGTGAGGAAACGGGCCAGGTCGCCGTCATTAGTAAGTAGCAAAAGCCCTTCGGAATCTGCATCTAGCCGCCCCACAGGCTTGAGATGCATCAACTCTTCTGGTAACAGATCAATTACAGTGCGCCTGCCGCGATCATCGTCGCAAGTAACCACCACACCTTTGGGCTTATTCATGACAACGTAATCTAATCGCTTGCCATGAAGGGGAACGCCGTCCACAGCCAGCTTGTCGCGACCCAAATCTACCAGCCGATTGAAATCGGTCACCACTTCGCCATTAAGGCGCACCTGTCCTTCGGCAATTAGCACATCAGCCTTACGACGAGAACAAAGGCCAGTGGCCGCTAAAGCACGATTAAGCCTCAGCAGCCGCTTGGGACTGGAATTTTTCTTATTCAATCAATCTATCTCTAAAGGTTAGCCCGAAGTGGCACTTTCCACATCATCAACCATTACTTTGGTGCTTTGCCCAGCCAACTCTTGGAGCTTCTGAGCAATTTGCTCTTTGGTGCCCACCACTGAGTCTGAAGCTTTCTTGAACACTTCTGTGCCTTTGGTTTGAGCTTCATTGATTACAGTGCCTGTTTTCTCACGGATATCAACGAGGGAGTCAGATGCTTGTTTATATAAGTCTTCGGAATTGTCGGCAATTTGTTGTCTCAACTCTGCGCCAGACTTAGGAGCCGATAGAATGCCAACAATGTAGCCCATCACTCCACCAACTACCAACCCTTCTAGAAATCTGCTCATTTATTTCACCTCAATCCTTTCTGAATCTTATTTGCCCACTTCGGATAGTCTCATCGCTTCATTTTCTTTTTTTGATTCCTGGCGGGCTTTGTCGGGTCGCTCGATATAAGAACGTATGCCCGCGAACAATCCAGCGCCGAAGACAGATGATTGCTTCTTGGCTTCACCGGTAATTTTAGTCAAACCACCTTTGACATCGCCGACTTTCGAACCTACTTCAGTAATGCGTTTTTCAGCGCTCGTCTTTAGCTCAAGCACAGTGCCGAGCAAAGTGTCGACTTGTTTCAGCGTCGGGCCCAGTTCTCGATCGATGGTGCCAAAAAGGCGTTCTAAAGCTGACAAGGTGCGCTCAGACTGTTTCACCATCGACATCAGAGGCAGACTGACTGCCATTAGTGACACAGCCAGAAAAATAAGGGCCACGGCCACCAAGATGTCCATCCAAGACGTAACGTGCTCCACAAAAAACCCCTTTTATCTGGTTGAAAACTGTTGGAAATGCTGATGAATTGACGAAGGACGTTGAACGTTGAAGTTCTGGACATTGAAACGAAAGCCCATTAACCGCCGATTTCGATTTCTTCACGCTTTTTAGCCGCAGCTAATTTGCCCGCAGCTAGAGCTTTCTTAAAGCGCAAGCCTTGTTCTTCTACGCTCAATTGGCAATAGTTGAGAAGGGAAGCGTAAAGGTCAAGAGAGTCATCCACTACTTCGCCAAGGCGCTCAGGCACATCTTTAGCGCTTCTCTGAAGAACGTTGATTGTCTCACTACCAGATTTTGGTGCTGTCAGCAGAGCTAAAGTAACGCCGCCGAGCATGCCCAAAACCAGTCCGGTAAGGAGGGATCCCAAGCCGCCACCGGCTTTTTGCCTGGATTGATCTTGCGATTGATTGGCTCTACCCATAAAGTTTTCTACTGGCCTCCGACCCCGATATTCAGACACGGAGTATATCACTCAGTGCTTATATATAGCCCCGAATGATCTGTGTGTGAATCCTTGTTTAACGCCATTCTTTTAAAACTGGTTCAATTTTGCTTGAAAGATGGTCGCTGGATTGTTGGATAGCTACCCCAAATTAAACCCTACATCGATATCGATCCAGATTTTCACGAGAGACCGCAATCAGTGCACCGGCGTCTTCTCTATCGCCTGAAAACGCTCAGCAAGCAAGTCACAAAGGTGCTCTGCAATTGCCCTTTTTGGCATACGCGGCAAACTCTCTTTAGTGCCATCGGAATTGAGAATAATTACGGCATTATCGTCTGAGCCAAAACCGATATCAGGCACTGAAATATCGTTACCGACAATGACATCGAGATTCTTACGCTTGAGCTTTTGAGTCGCGTTAGAAAGTAAAGCCTCAGACTCAGCAGCAAAGCCGATAATCACCTGGTCTTTGCGTTTAACACGTCCCAGCAAATCGATAATGTCTGGGTTTTTAGTTAGCTCTAAAACCAGGTCTTCAGAATCGGTCTTTTTGATTTTGTGAGTGGAGGTGGTTAGTGGCCTGAAATCGGCCACGGCAGCGGTCATCACCAGAGCGTCGCAACCGTCAAATTCTGACTCTACAGAATCTTGCATTTCTTGAGCAGTCTCAACGACAATCACCGGATAGGCTCGTTCTACGTCGACAGTAGAAACCAGCGTTACATCGGCCCCACGTCCATGAGCGGCATCAGCCATGGCAATGCCCATTTTGCCGGATGAGCGGTTGCCGATAAAGCGCACCGGATCAATCGGTTCTCGAGTGCCACCGGCGGTGATCAATAGTCGCTTTGTCGAAAGAGTTAAGTGGGCCAGCAATCTGGCGGCTACAGCAGCAATTATGGTTTCAACAGCAGCCATTTTGCCAGTGCCCCAATCACCGCAAGCGACCTCGCCGTACTCTGGCGGAATGACATCGTAGCGGTAACGATTTTCTAAAATTGCCAGATTATGCTGAGTGGCAGGATGCTGAAGCATTATAGGATTCATCGCGGGAGCGATCATGACTTTGGCCGGCGATGCCAACACCATTGAAGTTAACAAGTCATCGCAAATGCCATTGGCAAGCTTAGCAATTATGTCAGCAGTGGCAGGAGCGATTAATATCAAATCTGCTTTCTTGGCCAGATCAATATGCTCAGGACGCCAATCTGCAGATGGTCCGTATTGCTCACAATGAGCCTGGTTGCGGGTTATAGTGGTGAGCGAAAGTGGGGTAATAAACTCTTTGGCATTAGGGGTGAGCACTGCATGAACATCAGCTCCAGCGTGTCTCAGTTGAGATGCAATATCACAAGCTCTATAGGCGGCAATGCCTCCGCTTATGCCTAACAACACCGTTTTGTTCTCAAGTGGATTGAAGGAGTCGAAGCCGAATTTGGAATCTCTCTTTTTAGAAGACTTCTTCATGGTCATTGCACCTTACCTCTGTTACTGGCCACAAACAAATTCTCTGACGAGCTAACGCTCAAAACGAATTGGCTCACGAACCAACATTCTGTCACTCTGTACTATTATGGTCTACTGATATTGTAAATGAAATAACCATCCAAATCATTCAAAATAAGGATACGTTCAACTCGATGAATAAGTTCTACGTCACAACAGCCATCGATTACGTTAATGCCGCTCCACATATCGGCCATGCTTACGAGAAAATTGCAGCCGACGTTATTGCGCGCTATTACCGCATGAGAGCTTATGACGTGCGTTTTCTTACCGGAGTTGATGAACACGGCATTAAAATTCAAAGAGCGGCAGAGCAAGCAGGTAAAACACCGCAAGCTTTTTGTGACGAAGTTTCAGAAATGTTCAAAGAAAGTTGGAATAATCTCAATCTCTCCTACGATAGATTTATTCGCACCACTGAAGCCGATCATGAAAAAGTGGTGCAAAGTTTGTTTCGCAAATTGCGCGATCAAGGAGACATATACAAATCAACTTACTCAGCGCTTTACTGTGAAGGCTGCGAAGACTTTGTTAGAGAGCGTGATCTGGATGCAAACGGCAATTGCGTCAATCATCTTAAGGCACCAAAGCAAGTGGCAGAAGAAAATTATTTTTTCAAGCTGACAAAGTACAAACCACAAATACAAGCCTGGCTCGAAGCCAATCCAACTGCTGTTCAGCCTGACGGCCGGCGGAAAGAAGTTCTCAATCAATTGAACGATCCTGAGCTCGGTGACTTCAGCGTTTCCCGTTCGAAAAAATCACTAACCTGGGGCATCCCAGTGCCTGAAGATGATGACCAAGTAGTTTACGTCTGGATGGACGCGCTGAGTAATTACATCACTGGCTGCGGATATCTTACTGAAGACGACCAGTTTCAAAAATACTGGCCAGCCGATTTGCATTTAATTGGGAAAGACATTACTAAATTTCACAGCATCTACTGGACGGCATTCTTGCTAGCCGCCGGTATTCCGCTGCCCAAGCAGATCTTCGCTCACGGATTTATTACGGTAGAAGGGCAGAAAATAAGTAAGTCACTAGGCAATGTGATTGATCCAAACAAACTGGTGGAAGAGTACGGCGCAGATGCGGTGCGCTTCTATTTGTTCAGTCGCACACCAATGGATCAAGATGGTGATTTTTCGAAGGCCGAGTTTGTCAGCACCTGCAACGCTGCACTGGCTAACGGCATGGGCAATCTGCTCAGTCGCACACTGAAGCTGATTGAGACCAATTGCGACAGTCAACTTCCTGCAGCCAAACCAGAAAATTTATTGCGCGAAAACGCCAATGAATTGCACGTTGTCTACAATGCCCACATGGTTAAGCTTGAGTATGCCAAAGCGATTGACGCTATTCTTGCACTTGTAGATTTGACTAACAAATATTTTGCTGATGAAAAACCATGGTCGCTTTTCAAAGAAGGCAAAATCAAGGAAGGTCAAGAAGTGCTTTACACTTCAGTTGAAATGCTCCGACGCATGGCTTTTCAAATATATCCTTTTGCGCCCAAACTGGCATCAGACTTATGGTGGCAGTTAGGCCACGACGACGACCTCGAAGTCTTTGGCGACAGCGATCGGCCTGATGGATTTTTTGACATGATTCCCGCAGGGCAAAAGGTGCGCAATGCCGGCCCTATATTTAAACGCATCGAAGACACGCTCAAGCCTAGTGCGGCCAAGTAAGATTTTCGCTCGAAACTGAAAAAGCAAAATAACTTTTCAGGCCCAGGCATAAACTGATACTTGATACTTACTGATACTTGATACTTACTGATACTTGATACTTACTGATACTTGATACTTACTGATACTTGATACTACTAGCGGTGTCAGCGCTTGGCGCGCGACTGAGTTGGAGCCGGTTGGAAATCCTCTTCCGGACGTATGTTCAGCTGGTCCTGATCTAATTCAACCTGAGAACGCCGCTCGGTCTGTGGCCTATATGACTCTGTTTCTGGCGAATATGTTGCAGAATTTTCAATTTCTCTGCGCTGCATATCAGCCTCTGCTTCATAAACGTCGTTTCCTGCGACACTCTGTTCAGCAGCTACCGTTACTCCGGGCACTTTTGGCGGATGGCGCAAAATCACAAAGCGCTTGTATTCAGTCGAATTGAATTTATCAATCGATTGAATTTGCATAGTGCCGGCATCGCTATCATTATTGAAAATCTTGCCATTGCCCATATACAAGGCCGCATGCGAATAGTCGCCGTCGGCGCGATAGCCAAGAATTACATCACCAGGCTTGATGTCACTTACAGCCACTTCGGCAAAGCCTTTGTTACGCAGATTTGTTTCAAAGGTGCGAGTGTTGACGTCGTTAGTGTCATATCCAAATGCTTGATCGACGAGCAGGCTCACTGCTTTGACGCAACCTAGCCTGTCTGTCGGCACGCGTTTGTCATAATCGGTTGTGCGTTTGCCCACCAGCCCTTCGGCGGTATTGCAGAGTTTAGTGTAAACGGCCCAGTCATACTCACTCATAGCATTCGTCGGCAATGTACGAGTTGGACGGTCGTCTGTTTGCACTTCACGTGTGCGCTCAGTCTGCACAGTCTCTTCTAAATACTCGCGGTCATAGTTTTCCTGCACATACTCACGCTCAGGAGCGCGCCGGCGAGGTTCGACATAGCGTTCGCGCTCATAACTTCTGTAATCTTCTTGTATATAAGGTCTAGCATACCGCTCAGACTGATACTGGCGACCACCATCGAAACGCAGATCAAAGTTCATCTGGTTTCGTTGGCCGTGCTCATGATGCCTCTGGAAGCGCGGATCGCAAATATCCCGGCGGAAAGAATCGCCGAATCTGGTTTGCGGACGGTATCCATGGGCGACGTTATAAGATGATTCGCCAAAGTCTTCATAGCCACGGCGATAGTTATAGTCAGGAGTCAGATAGGTTTGGCGGCCCCATTGTTGGCCCTGGTGATGACCATACCTGCTGTGAATGCCAAAAGCGCCATTGCCGCCATTAGCGCCATTGCCAAGAAGAAAATCTACCTGGCCCAGCGAGACCGACATTGCCAGATTACCTCGATCATAACCGCGGTCATAACCACGGTCGTAACCGCGACTTGATTGGCGATTAGGCATCGCATAGTCGTCGAATATTCCGTCTTGATAGACCGCATCCTGGCGATAAGCACCTCTGGAATAGTCTTCTTCATATCGATTCCACTGCGACATTCTTGTATCTTTCTCTTTTCGGCTTTGGCTGATTCTATGCGCAAGTAACACTTGACCACACAACCACTATAGGTCAGAGCGGTTAAGCCTTACAATATGGCTCCCCCGGTTTCTCCCATAAATCCTCTGGAGAATTTATCTTGGTAGCGACGACAAAAGACCTGATTTTGACTTTTCCCGCCCAACACACCCTGGGCAACCTTTACTTATCCAAGCAAGTTTTCCCTCACAATCGCACCTGGGTGGGTCAGGCAGTTGGTGAAGTAAAACTAAACCTACCTCCTGAATCAATGATCGGACTGGCTCTGGCACACGATGTTGACGCAAAGATGGCCGAAGGCAGCTCATCTGCCCTGGGCCAAATTCATTCCATGGATCTTTCCACTTCCAAATATTCTGCGTCATTTCTGGCAGCAATCATGAAGTTATCGGCCCTGCATGAGTTGCGCCTTGATTTTCTGAGCTTGAGCACTCAAGATTTCATCAACTTAAACGAAAGTTCATCCCTGGAGACCCTGTGGCTTACAGGCAGCTCGGTGGATGACCAGATGCTTCCAGTTTTGCAGGGAGTGTCCTCACTCACTAGCCTGATTCTCAAAAGCACCAAAATCACCAACAGCAGCATGAAAGCGCTTGCAGCTTTGCCGAAGCTAAAAAACTTGCATTTGCCCGCCACGATTACCGATGCCGGAGTCGAGGCTCTTGCCCAATCTGCAAGCATTGAAGACCTGGATCTCTCGTATACAGC
The DNA here is from genome assembly GCA_949127735.1 of Candidatus Obscuribacterales bacterium. Classification (GTDB taxonomy): domain Bacteria; phylum Cyanobacteriota; class Vampirovibrionia; order Obscuribacterales; family Obscuribacteraceae. The sequence continues at coordinate 15,536 of CASBPX010000041.1, forward strand.
ACTGTCGGCCGCTGCCATGAAATCACTGATCGGCCTAAAGACTCTAAGTACACTGTATGTCAATGACACAACGCTGGCGGACGACAGCGTAATTCAGGTAAAAGACATGCCTGCCTTGAAAGTGCTGTTCCTTAACGGCACCCAAATCACCGACAAATGCCTGGATTCATTGTCCGAAGCAACACAGCTGGAACATCTGGAGTTGCGAGACACCAAAGTAACGGAAATTGGTATTGCACGCCTGCGGGGCAAAATGAAAGAATGTGCGATTTTCGGCCCTTAATTTGGGGTAGGAAATCGGATCAATTTATGGGGTATTGGCACAAAAACTGGATTGATATCGATCCAGTTTTTATTTTAAAAGGGCTGTCAACCCAAAGCACCCGAACGCAAGAACTAGCCACCGGCCGATCTTAAGGCTTTACCGGCTTAACTGCATCATCTTCAGTGAGGTGCGGACGACGTAAAAGCCAGCGCTGAATTTTAGTCCAAACAGTACCTTTTCTTTTTTCGACTTCACTGCGAACTCTAAATAAGCGAAACCGGTCTAATTCGAATTTTACTTTTGTCAGTTCAGCTCTGTAATCTTCTGTTTTAACGGCAACCATCATTGCCCTATCAGCTTGAGCTTGCAGGTCAGGAAGAATGCTTAACTGAGTTTCCAAACCAGCGATGCGAGCACGGTCTTCCACACGGTCAGTAAGCAGTTTAATAATAGTATCTTGCGCTTCAATCACGAGATTACGCAGTGAATCGACTTCGACGGTGCGATCGTTGACATGAACTTCAGTTCGCTGCGGGGTCTGTGAATACGGTACAAGCTCGCTTTGCGTATCGGTTCTAAGAATACTGACAAAGCCTTCGAGCAACTGCACCAGATCTTTTTTAGAAACTCGATCATCTCCAGTAACAAGATTTTTTACAGCTGTTATTTCGTTCTTACTGAGGCTCTCCTCTTCTGGTTCGGCATTGAAAGAGTCGAGATCAACATCTTCGGTGGAGACACGTTCAGCTGTAGATGTTTCAACTTCCATAGATTCACGCGCAGTGCCTGCAGCACTTTGTGACTCGACAACCGAAGAATCGACAGCATTGGCGATGCTTTCTGAAAGCAGTGGCTGACTGGTCATATCAAAATCCCTCGCTTGGCGAACAAATAAAATTGCTATATGCGTGGCCTATTATGGCCAGAATTGGCGCCGTTGTCCACTTTTCTTTAGATAACAAACGACTCTATATGCGGTGCATATTGAAGCTGCCCGTAAAACTCTACTAGCGTGCAGCCGCTCGCTTTTTGCCACTCTTATTTTTTGTGGCTTTGGTCTTAGAAACGGGCTCTGGTGGTTTCTCTTTGTCTTCCGCTACTGGTTTAGATACAGCAAAGAACTTTTCCAAAACAACTTTAGCCAGCGGAGCGCATGTGCTCCCACCGTGGCCACCATGCTCAACAAAACAGGCAACAGCGATGCGTGGCTTATCCGCCGGCGCATAACAGGCGAACCAGGCGTGCGTCTTACTGCCCACGGGAGGTGCCTCAGCAGAGCCGGTCTTTCCAGCAACAGCCACGTCGCCTAGCCTGGTGGCGCCGCCGGTGCCACTGGCGACTACAGCTTTAAGGCCATCGAGCACCACTTTCAAATAAACTGGATTGGTCTTGACCATTTCGCATCGAGGTGCAGGAATCTGCCTGTCAGCTATTTTCATCACTAAATGCAAGCCTGGTATTTTTCCTTTCATACCAAGGCCACCAAAAATTCTGGCAGCTTGAGCTGGAGTAACTTGCACGTAAGTTTGTCCAATCGACATGTGCAGAGTATTTCCCGGATACCACTTCTCGTGATAAACGCGCTCTTTCCAGGCCGAGTCTGGTACCAAACCCTTACCCTCATGACGCAACTCCAGACCTGTGGGACGCCCTGCACCAAATTTTACTCCCCACTCCTTAATTTGCTCGGGTTTCATTTTCAGAGCCATTTGATAGAATGCCGAATCTCGTGACCAGGCCAGACATTTGACCAGGTCAAACAAACCAGTGGTGCTGGTCCAGTCGCCAAAGAAGAAACCGCCCAGAGAAATGCCGCCAGAAACATGAAGCTTGGTGTCAGGTTTGACGGCACCACATTGCAGAGCTGCTAATAAAGTAATGGCTTTCCAGATTGAACCTGGTGGATAGCCAGAGAGGGCGCGATTAAAGAGAGGATGGTCAGGGGCATTGATGCGTTTCCACACCGCCGGTGTAATTCTTTTAGTAAACACATTAGGGTCATAGCTCGGCCTTGATACCATAGCAAGCACTTCGCCATTCTGTGGATCAATGGCTACGATCGCTCCTGAACGCGGCCCCAGTGCTTCGTATGCAGCCTTCTGCAAATCAAGGTCAAGGGAGAGCACCAGAGGTTTTCCTGCCACAGGCTCTTTGGTAATTTGCGGATGAGAAGTAGCGGCCGAAAGCGAATTGCCCATGGCATTAACTCGTACTCTTTGCTCACCATCCACTCCGCGCAACTGATCGTCGTAAAGTCTCTCCACGCCATCCTGGCCAACCACATCACCCATCTTTCTCGATGGTTTGTGCAAAAGTTGCACCTGCGAAATTGATCCGCAGTAACCCAGCACGTGAGCGGTTACTTCAGCATTGGGATAGCTTCTGCTGATGTCTGGCATGATGTCGATGCCTGGCAAAAAAAGTTTATTTTCAAAAAATCGCGAGACAATACTCATGTCGACGTCGTGGTCAATCACCACCGGTAAAACCGAACCTGATGCTTTAGCCTTGAGCAATTCCTGCAAAACTTTAGGGTATGGTTCATTGAGAACGCGACTCAGCCTGGTAGCCAGATCTTTGACGTTATCGAGCTGAGCAGGAATGGCTATCATCGACAATGATTGTTTATTGGTGGCCAACAAACTACCATGGCGGTCGTAAATATTGCCGCGCGGTGCACGCAAAAAAGTGACGCGAGTTGAATTTTCTACAGCCTGATTCTTGTAATAGTTATTCTGCAAAATTTGTAGCCAGACGAGCCTGGCTACAAGGGCTCCCATAGCCAACACCACTATCAATGCCAGAATCACAACTTTCGGCCGCACGTCGCGAGGCGGCGTTGTAGTGGTATTAAATGTAGTTCGGTCGCCGCTCATTACCACTGAAATTGGTCCTTACTATTAATTGAAAGAATACTAGTCGGAAGACATTTGCCGCCAGCGAAAAAATTCGTACCAGCCTCGCATTGGAATGAAAAGCACTGGCGCGATCAAAGCGTTAAGCAGGGACTCCGGCACAATGAACATAGCTAAATGACTGAACTCCTCAGGCACCACAAGGCGTCCTGCTGCAGAGACAAATTCGCGACCGTGCATCAAACATAATTGCACAGCCATGATGGTTTCGCCTAAAAATGTTAAAAGCAACACCAGAGGAATGCACAGAAAGGCAGCCTGATTGAAGTTTTTCAAAGAAAAGTAACCGGCAATCCAACCAATAACAGGATAGGCAATAGGATAAACTGGAATAACTGAAGCGCTTAATGCAGCGAAAAAGGCTCCGATTAAGGCCCCTGATGGTGAACCAGACAAAAGTTGGCGCACCAGAATCGTACTTAAATTTGACATGCGCAATTCGTCGTTTGTCGGTTTGGGCATGGGCGAGCCAAAGGTCACTCCCCAAATAATTGTCATCGTGAGCGGCAAATTGCAGAGCACATCGCCAAAGCGAAACTTACTTAAAAGTGCCAACTGAATCAACCAGACTAATATGACAAGAAAAGCCGCCAGTCCAATTTCGCTCAGGCGTTTGCGACTGCGCATCGATCCAAGAATCATGATCAATGCTCCAGGGGCGGCAACACCAGCACCTGACTGATGTCATAGCAGTTTTCAGAAAGTTTGATATCGATTTGCATCGAGCCGCTGTTATTGGCATCGCGTCTCACCGCTGCCACTGTGCCCACAGGATGATTATCGGGGAAAGTGCCGGCTTTACCCAGGGTCACGACTTTGTCGCCCACATCTACATTGGTGCCGCTGGGCACATAATCGATGCGCGCAAGATTTTGATAATTGCCGACAAGAATGCCTGTCAGTCCCAACCTTGGCACCAACACTCCAATTTTTTGTTCCGGATCGGTAACCAGGCGCACAACGCTCGCATGGTCATCGACTTTAACAACTTGGCCGACAACTCCGGCAATAGAAATTACAGCCGAGCCGACTGTTATTTTGTCAGACTTACCTTTGTCAATCACCACCTGCTGGAACCAGTTATCTGGATTGCGACCGTCAACTTCAGCAGCCACTGTGACTCGACCTGACCGGGTTCTGAGGCCGAGCAAAGTGCGCAATCTGTCGGTGTCGCGCGATTGTTGCTTGAGCCTGGCCAGTTCTAATTCGTTTTTTGCCAATTTGCTCTCTAAAGTGCGTATGCACGATGAGGCATTGAGTAATTGTTCGGCCAGATTTCGAGTGGAAACAAACGAATATTCGCCCTTGGCATAAATCGATGAAAACCAGCTAGACGAAGAAAGTGCCATACCGCTCACCGGCACCGCCACCATTAAAATCAGCATGATCAAGAAGAGATACTCAGCAACCGACTGAGATTGAGCCTCGAGGTCAGACTCGTTTCTACCAGCCAAATTCACTCTCCTCAAACCTTTCTATTTGTGAAATCTACTTATGAAACATGCACTGTTCAAGAACGCGTCTGTAACTCGGATCTGTAAGCATTTTGCCGGTGCCGATGGCCACCGACGAGAGTGGATCATCGGCTACAAAAACAGGTACCTCAGTTTCGCTAGAAATTAATTCGTCCAACCCTTGCAATAGTGCGCCACCACCCGTGAGGACAATACCACGATTGAAAATGTCTGCAGCCAACTCCGGAGGAGTGCGCTCCAAAGTGCGCTTAACCGCCTCAACTATGGCCCAGAGCGGCTCTCGCATGGCCTCACGCACCTCGCCCCGGCTGATGGTGATGGTACGAGGCATGCCATTTAAAAGACTGAGACCACGTACATCAATTTTATCGTTATCAGCAGTTTTAAAAGCCGAGCCGACACGGAATTTGATCTCTTCGGCGGTGCGTTCGCCAATAGCCAGGCTATGCACTTTTTTCAGGTAGAAAACAATTGACTCGCTCAGTTCATCACCAGCGATGCGGATTGATTCATTCACCACAATTCCAGAAAGGCTTATAACCGCCACTTCCGTTGTGCCACCACCTATATCGACGATCATGGATCCGGTGGGTTCTACCACCGGCAGTGAAGCACCAATTGCAGCGGCCATTGGTTCTTCTGGAAGATAAATGAGATTGGCTCTGGCATTTTCGGCTGCGGACTTAATGGCAATGCGTTCTACTGATGTCACACCAGACGGCACACCGATAGCCATATCAGGATTCTTAATGCCACCAGCACCGGCGACACGCTCCACAAACTTTTTGAGCATAATCTTAGCGAATTCGAGGTCGGCAATCACACCGTTTTTCAAAGGTCTGACGGCGCGAATGCCTTGCGGCGTGCGACCAATCATTGCTCGGGCTTCTTCGCCTACCCAGCGCACCATGTTGGTATTTTCGTCGATGGCGACAACTGACGGTTCGCGTAAAACAACACCTTTATCGGGCACATAAATGAGTGTGTTTGCTGTGCCCAGGTCAATGCCTATGCCGTGCCAGAAAATACTCTTGAACCAGACCACTGTTACTCCAAATATTACTTACTAAAGATTGCTTAGTAGATATCGTTTTACAACACTGCCAATACAAACGCCGATATAGTCGCACAGGGCCCTAGTTTAGCACTATTTGGTCTTTCTGGCGCGATATCCAAGGATGGCCGAACGCAGAAGAGTGATTTCGGATCCGTCTTCTTGCTTGATGTGAAAGGCCTCTTCGTCAAACCAGCGTAATGAGCCAACATATTTGCTGCCCTTGCCGTCAAGAGCAAGAAATTCAAGCACGGTTTCGGCGCGAATAAACTTCTGCAACTCAGCGGTGGTGGGAGTTTTATTGTCCTGGGTAATCGACATTTTTTATTCTGTCAGGTCACGACTGAGCAATTGTGCGGAGCGACTGTCTTGACCATCTTCATTTTCGATGGTTTTGTGCATGTTGACCACGTAACGGCGGCCTTTCCAGTTGACCTGGCCGCCCGTATGCACCAGATATGCTGAGTGCATATACAGGGCGCTAATAGTCATGCAGCCGAATGGCGTGAGGAAAAAGTGATACCACTTTAGCCCAGCATGGTGGCAAGACGTTCTTTTTTGCCACAAAGCCAACACGGCGATTTGAACCGCGACCAGTGCCGTGAGTCCGAACAATATCTGATCGATATCTCCCGAGACATAGCGAGAAATAACGTAACCAAGATAGAGCCATGGCAAAACGACAACGCAATTCGTCAGAATAATCATCATCACTAAGTTCAACCACTTGCTCTCTATAAATGAATAGAGATTCTTGGTCCAGCCCATCCACAGCGATTCAAGATCTGTATACATGCGCACAGAGTAAAGACTCTTGCCGTCGGCCACTTCAATTTTAAAGCCTTTTTCTTTAAAGACTCTGGCAATGGCGTGGTCTTCCACTATTTCATCGCGCACGCTCTGGTGCCCGCCGGCTGCCAGGTAGCTATTGCGGCGGCAGAGTATATATTGACCATAGGCATAGGCGCGGGTATTTTTCGGATTGTTGACGGCGTGGAAAGGATCGCCAATTAAAAATGAACTGAGTAAAACCGGCATGATTAGCCGCTCTGAAAAGCTACCTAGTTCTTGCATCGGTACAAAAGACATCAAATCAATTTTGTTGTCTATGGCGTGAGTGACCGAATCTCTCAAAGAATTAGAGTGGTGATAAGTATCAGCATCTGTAAAGATGAAAAATTCTCCAGAGGCGTGCCCGACTGCGTGAGCCAGGGCATTACATTTACCGATCCAACCCGCTGGTGCGTCTTTGCCCTTGACGTACTTAACTCGGTCATCGCTTGCGGCAATGCTTTCAATAATCTGTCCGGTGGAATCAGTCGAGCGATCATCAATAACGACCAATTCGAAATTGGGATAATTTTGCTTGAGCAAAGATTCAAGACAGCGCCGAATCTTTCCTTCTTCGTTGCGAGCCGGCACGAGCACTGAAATAAAAGGCAAATCACGATCGCTACGCATGCTGGTTTCAATCGGTTTGAGCAACACATAATAAATCAGGGTGGCTCCATAGAGCACCATAATCGACAAAGTTGTGACCAGGAAAATACTCAGTAGCATTTCTAGTTAACCACCGTATTCATAGAATCCCTTGCCACTTTTCTTACCCAAATGACCGGCTGCCACCAGTTGTCTAATCACAGGACAGGGTCTGTATTTCGGATCCCCAAAGCCTTCCTGCAATGTTTCCAGAATATGCAAACAAACATCAAGACCAATGAAATCAGCCAGTGCCAGCGGACCCATTGGGTGATTATAACCAAGCTTCATTCCAGTATCGATTTCTTCGGCAGTGGAAAGCCCTTCCATTAACGCAAAAGCAGCCTCGTTAATTAGTACCAGACCCAGTCTGGTGGTAATAAATCCAGGAAAATCCTTTGAACAGATGAGCGTCTTTCCCAACTCCTCACCAAATTTTTTCACTTTTTCTAGGGTCTCATCGCTGGTGTCATAACCAGGAATCAACTCCACCAGTTTCATCACGTGCGCTGGCGAAAAAAAGTGCATACCGATAAACTGGCGCGAGCGTTTCGTGGAAGCCGCCAGGGTAGTTATTGGCAAAGAAGAAGTGTTTGAGGCAAAAATGGTTTCTTTTTTGCAGATGTTGTCAAGGCGCTTAAAAAAGTCTTTTTTGACTGTCAGATTCTCGGCAATAGCCTCTATGACAATATCGCAATGAGCAGCAAGTTTGTCTGACTGCGTGGTGTGAATGCGCTTCTTCAAGTCAGCGAACTGACCGGCATCCAGAAAACCCTTTTCTACAGACGATTTGCCAAACTTATCGATAGTAGCTTCAGCCTTAGCCAGCTGTGCCTCTGAAATGTCGTAAATCTGGACACTGGCGGATGTTTTTGAAGCAACCAAAAAAGCGATAGCTGATCCCATGAATCCGCTGCCGGCTACAAAGACAGTCGGAAAAGTAGTGGCTCCTGCCATCTCAAACCTCGAAGTTTCCCGCAATCTCACCAGTTATCCTGGCGAACTTCTCAGATCCTACCATCAAGATAGTGCTCAACCCGGTTCACCCAACACTGTGACAACTGTCTAGATTAACGCGGTTTCGGTTTCAAACGGGGTAATCAGGAGGAAATCATAAGATCTGCTCAAAATATATAAATGAGTTTAACTCCTGGTTAGAGTCAGTGAAAGAATATACAGCAGCAATATCAATTGCCGCTCAAGATTAAATGGAATCGCCATCGCTGAACCATAGACCAAATCATAAATCGCAACCTTGGATGGATATCGATCCAAGGCTGACAAGAGAAGGCCACAGCCCTCACCCACACACCATCGAGGAATTTCCCCCATGTTCAAAAAGGTTCTCATTGCTAACCGTGGTGAAATTGCAGTCAGAGTGATTCAAGCCTGCCGAGAATTAGGTTTAGAAACTGTGGCAATTTTTTCTGAGCCTGACAAAGATGGTAAACACGTCAAGATGGCTACAGAACAGTGGCGTTTAGAAGGCCAACCAGCCAAAGTTTATCTTGATGGCAGCCAAATTCTTGATATTGCTAAGCGCGCAGGCGCTGATGCAATTCACCCCGGTTATGGTTTTCTTGCCGAAAACGCAGATTTCGCCAGACAGTGCGGTGAGGCCGGAGTCAAATTTATAGGCCCGAACCCTGAAGTAATTCATAAAATGGGTTCGAAAATTGAATCGCGCCGAGTAATGGAAAAGGCAGGTGTTCCGGTGGTACCGGGTACGACCGACCCTGTAACTACGGTTGAAGAAGTGCGCACGCTGGGCAAAAAGTATGGCTACCCAATCGCCATCAAGGCTAGTGCCGGGGGTGGTGGCAGAGGCTTGCGCGTTGTGCGCAAAGAGGAAGATGTAGAACAAGCACTCTCTGGAGCTCAGAGAGAAGGTGCAAGCTACTTTGGTAGTGATGAAGTCTATGTTGAAAAATATTTGGATCACCCCAGGCACATTGAAGTACAAATTATCGCCGACGAACATGGCAAAATCGTGCATCTATACGAACGTGATTGTTCGAGTCAAAGACGTCACCAGAAACTCTTAGAAGAAGCTCCTGCTGCAAAACTCGATAAAGATTTGCGAGCTCGCTTAACTGCAGCCGCCGTAAAAGGCGCTCAGGCTCTCGGTTATTCGTCTGCTGGAACAGTTGAATGTATGGTGTCAGGCAATGAGTTTTATTTCCTGGAAGTGAACACTCGCATTCAAGTTGAACATCCAATCAGTGAAATGATTACCGGCATCGATATTGTCAAAGAACAATTGCTGGTGGCCGCCGGCAAAAAGCTTTCATTCAGTCAAGCCGATATCGAACCTCGCGGCCATGCTATAGAATGCCGTATTAACGCTGAAGATCCACTGAAGAATTTCATGCCCAGTCCCGGCATGCTCACTCGTTTTGAATTGCCCCACCATCCCTGGGTGCGCGTAGACACGGCTTGCTATCCCGGGTATACAATTTTACCTTTCTATGACTCGCTCCTGGCTAAACTTGTAGTCTGGGGAAAAAATAGAGAAGAAGCAATCCAGCGCACAAGGGTGGCCTTGAAACACTTTATTATTGAAGGAGTAGCTACCACTATTCCTTTTCATATAGCAATGCTGGACGATGCTGCTTTTCTCGCCGGTGATGTATTCACAACTTACGTCGAACAAGATTTTATGAAGCGCTTTTCTGCCAGTGCTGCTGAAAAAAACCAGGCCATTAAAGCTGCTGGCGCCACCGCCACTGGTGCCGCCGGTGCTACCGGTAAAAATGGAAACGGTTTGCACGGCACAAAAGCAGAAAGTGCCGAGACAGCCATTATTGAAAGAGCCGATACTCGCAGCTTTGAAGTTGACGTTAATCAGAAAATTTTTAAAGTTGCCGTAACCGAAATGATCGACCCTTCTAAACCACGTACTCAACAATCACAAACAGGCAGGTCTGCCACCAAAGCGGCTGCACCGACTAAAGAGCGCGCTGCTAAGGCGGCTTCAGCGGCGGGCACCGGCAAAGTACAGTCGACAATGCACGGGCTCGTCAAAGAAATTATGGTGAAAGAAGGAGCTGCGGTAAAAAGCGGTGAGAAAATCATGATTTTTGAAGCGATGAAAATGGAATCCGACATACTTGCCGATCGCGATGGTGTGGTTAAAGAAATAAAAGTCAAATCAGGTCAAACTGTAGACGCGCACTCACTCTTGCTTGTGATTGGCGATTAATTAGTGACTAGAAAATATTTGCGCAAATAACTGTGAAATACAAAATTTTGAGGTATCCATTTGTCAGCCAATATGCGAATCGGACAGGGTTATGACATTCATCAGTTAGTAGAGGGACGACCTCTCATACTGGGCGGGCTGACAATACCTTTTAACAAAGGGCCTCTTGGTCACTCGGACGGCGACGTTTTAATTCACGCAATTATTGATGCACTACTTGGGGCACTATCGATGGGCGACATCGGCCAACATTTTCCGCCTTCGGACGAACGTTACAAAGGCGCCAATTCGCTAGACATGCTGGCACAGGTCAAGGGCTTTGTCACCAGCGAAGGTTATGTGATCGGTAATATCGATTCAACTATTATTGTAGAACAGCCCAAAATGGCACCACATCTGGAGTCTATCCGCAAGCTTCTGGCTGAGGTTTTAAATATTAGCCTGAACCGCATCAGTGTTAAAGCCAAAACTCACGAAGGCCTGGACGAGATTGGTAAGGGAAATGCCCTTGCCTGCCAGGCCATAGCTTTACTTTATCAGGGCTAACAATACGCAAGGCTAAGCACAGCCAATCAACTAAGCCGGCATGGAAAATATGGGCTTATAGGTGTTGCTGGCAGTGAACTTCACTGCTGTGTCGAGCCATTTTTGCATAGCCTCATTTTCCTGAACGCGATGCGGAGCCGCCATGCGTTCAATAGAGGAGGCGAGAGTCAATTCATTAGCGCTTTCCATCACAGTGAGAAATTGACCAACCGGCTTAGAAGGTTTGCCGGCAACTTTAGCTTCCCCTTCCGCTTCGGTTCTAGCATCGGGTTTTGCTATGGCAGTATCAGCTTTTTCTGCAGATACAGCATTGCCACTCCAGGAAGAGTAGCGCCTTAATGCACTGATACTGGGAATATCGGCCATCAACCGGGGCAAATAAGATACCTGATACCACTGGCGAAATTCTTCTACTTTTTCGGGCAAAACTTCTGAAGTAAAATAAAGTAGATGCTGATTAGTAAATCGCCCGGCTGCAGGTCGCCTGGCGTGCTCATAGGTAAGCTGATAATTGATGCGAGAAAAACCGCTCACCTGCTCTTTCCATCGCTTGAACTCAGCCATCTCTTCAGCCAGTCCGGTGCGAGTAAAAATCTCATCGGTAATCTTAAGCGACTCTGTCGAGGCCAGTTCATATATGGTCAAGAATTCACCAGAAGGCGCTTCAGAGGCAGTGGCCGGAACGGTTCGGTCAGACTGGTAACGAACAATATTTTTGATTTCTGGTGCGACCGACAATAATTTTGGCAAATATTGATGCTGATAAAAGCGATCGAATTCGGCTTGTTTGGCCTCCTCCAGAGAAAAAGCAACAACCATTATTGGCGCCACTTGAGTTGACACATCAACCATTAGAAACTCTCCTCTTTAATCAATCTGCATATCCATCACAGGCGAATCCCAGTGTTGATAATTACCCACGGCAAAACGCACTCTATTGGTGGAATAATCGCGTAAAGGTTTACCGTCTGCCCCTGCGCCCCAGACTATAAACAGGTATTGATCGTTGGTTATGATTGTAATTGTGCCTGGTGCAGCGCCCCAGTCGACAGGCGGATCTTTGCTATATTCATCCACAGCCAGCACCGTCAGGCCGTAATCGCGCACAAAGCGAATACGGTCGCCATCGACTTTCGAACCTGGCATGGGCGGAGCAATTGCTTCACCTTCATTCTTTAAATAAGTGTTATCGCTAGGTACACCAGGCACTACATATGATGCGCCCGAGCGATATGGATTATTTGGCACAAGGTCATTTAATTGTTGAAAGGCAGCGGTGCTCTCATCGCCCAGTTCGGGGAAGCGGTGATTCCAGACGACATAGTTGTCTACCCAACTAGCCACAGCGCGCATCTGGCTAAATAACTGGCCATCATTCTCCGCCCTAGCATTAGCAACAGCATGTTGCTGTTCAATTTTTTTCAACGCGGCAGCCTGGGTCTTCAGTTCGGTAACTTCGCCGCCCTCAGTTTTTTTGATCGGCACCGGATCATCAAACAATGTATCGTTGTCACCAAATATACTCTTTTTTGAAAAAAGGTCATCGGCTGATGCACTGCCTGCAGTGGCGATACTAAACCCAACACTCAACAGTGCCGCAAAAAACATTGTAATAATCGCGCAGTTAGTCACAGCGTTGCAAACCTGTCGGTAGCCTCAATAAGCTGGTGCAGAATACCAGGTTCATAAGCGGAATGCCCTGCGTCTTCGACCATATGCAGAGTGCAGGCCGGCCACGCCTGGTGCAACTCATAAGCACTTATCGGTGGGCAAGCCATATCGTAGCGCCCCTGAACGATTACACCAGGAATGTCTTTAAGCAACGAGGCGTCTGCAATTAATTGCCCTTCCTCTAACCAGCCGCTATTGCTGAAGTAGTGATTTTCAATCCGAGCAAAAGCCAGGGCGAAATGGGCATCAGCAAAGTTGGCACTATTAGCAGGGTCAGGAAGAAGCGTAGTTGTCTCGCCTTCCCAGACGCTCCAAACCTTCGCTGCTGCTAAGCGAATATTCTCGTCACTATCGGTCAAAAGTTGATTGTATGCGGTAATCATGGCGTCAGCGTTGCCATGGGCAGCATTCACCGGGTTCAAAAATCTCTCCCATTTCTCTGGAAAAAATATGGAGGCGCCCCACTGGTAGTACCACTGTAACTCAAAGCGCCGCAGTGTGAATATTCCTCGCAAAATTAAACCGCTGACACATTGAGGATACTTTTGGCTGTAAGCCAGTGCCAGAGTAGAACCCCAGGAGCCGCCAAACACAAGCCATTTTTCCACACCCATTAAAAGACGCAATTTTTCAATGTCGTCTACCAGGTGCCAGGTGGTGTTTTGTTCAAGAGAAGCGTGAGGCAGCGATCGGCCGCAACCCCGTTGGTCAAATAATAAAATATTGTACTTTTCCGGATTGAAAAGACGGCGATGAGAAGATGAGCAACCAGCGCCCGGGCCGCCATGGAGAAAAACCACAGGTAATCCATCAGAATTACCGCAGAATTCATAATAGACCTGATGTCCATCGCCGGTGTCCATCATTCCGCTCTTATACGGTTCAATCTCAGGATACAGGTTCCGGCGCTGCCGGCCGTCTGGCTCATATGACCGATCAAAAGCCATAGCTTCTCCTCAATGCCCGACTATTGTGCCACAACATGCCACGAATGTGCCGCAAATATGGACCGGCTATAGCCTTAAATAGGCTAATGGAACCGAGCGCACACAATCGCGTCAAAGATCCCAAACAGTTATTTAAGGCAATAATGGTCGAACAAAATGGACAGGTCAAAAAAGAATATTAAAGCGAAAACCGTTTTGCTCTTGATTGACGTCAGTAACAATCTGGATTTCCCAGGCAACGAAGAAATAATTGCGAGCGTGCCCACCATCTACTTAAATGATAACTACAATAACTGGCATTCGAATTTTAACGAACAATTGGAAAAATGCCTGAGTGGCAAATCAAACGGTAAATTATTAGCGCAACAACTAACTCCTAAAAAAGCTGATTTTTTTGTCTTAAAACCGATGCATTGCGGCTTCTACGGCACATCATTGCAAATACCGCTAAGCAAAATGAAAGCGAAGAAGTTAATTTTAGCAGCGCTCGCTGCCGACATTTTCGTTATGTATACAGCTAACGATGCCTATATGCGCGGATTCGATTTGACCATTGTCAGCGATGGGGTCCTCGCTAATACTGAGCGAGATACGGCTCTAGCTCTACATAAAATGGAAACAAAGCAAAAATTATCAATGCTGACGAATTAATTGCTCAAGTGAGCAAAAACAGAGCATCGGGCTAAAGAGGTAGGCACCATTGGTAGTGCTTTTGCGGGAGGAAAATTAGATATATGTGGGAATTGACTGTGCCCTGGTGGGAAATCGTATTGCGATCATTCCTGCTCTCACTTTTCATTTTAATTCTCCTTCGACTAACTAATCGAGGCGGCGGCGAGATATCAGGAACTGACCTTGTGGTTTTGTTCACGCTTGGCAATTTGGCAGCTAGCGCCGCCATGAAATCTGATGATTCGCTCACTGCCGCCATAATTTCGATGTCCACCTTTGTCGCTACGAGTACAGTAATCAACTTCCTTTCTTACAGGATCAAATTTGTTGACCACGTCTTAGAAGGCGATCCTAAGGTGCTGATTCACAACGGTAAAGTCAATCAAAAAACCCTGGCAGAAGAACAATTGAGTCACGAAGATGTAATGCGAGCCATTCGGGAATCTGGATGCCTTTCTATCGCTCGAGTGCACGTTGCTATGGTCGAGACCAACGGAAAAATAAGCGTGATTGCCAGACCGGACCAGTAACTTTCACTGCAAAATTTTTCACTGCAAAATTTTTCAGAGAAAATCTGTCCCTGGCCATGTTTCTATAAATACTATGGGCTGGCTATACAAAAGATGAGGGCTAGCTGAACTTCACATCAGATGATCATGACCTATGATTGGAGAGCAAGTAAGAAATGTCCCACCCGCAACGCACAAAGAATTGAATTCACCAATACCATGACCGACTGAAGAGCAATGCAAATGTGGCAACACAAGTGTTTTAAACACAACTGGCTCTCTCAGAATTGGTCATGCTCATGATGCCGCAGGCATCACTAAGAGTAAGGGCGAGGATTTAAATCCCCGCCCTTTTCTTTATTGCTTGAGCAAATGAATTCTAATTACAAGCGCGAAGCCTATTTTTAGAAGTCACCCATTCCGGCGCCTTGTGGCATGCCCATGTGTTTCTTTTCGTCCACAACGTCTACCACGAGAGCTTCTGTGGTGAGGAACATTGCAGCGATGGAAGAAGCATTCTGGATGGCACAACGCTCAACTTTAGCTGGGTCGATGATGCCTGCTTTAGCCATGTCAACGTATTCGAAGGTCATAGCATTGAAGCCGAAGCCTTCTTCCTGCTCTTTAACACGCTCAACTACCACTTCACCAGGAAGACCAGCGTTGTCGGCAATTTGACGTACAGGAGCTTCGAAAGATTTGACTACGATTTCAAATCCGGTGCGCTCGTCACCATGCAATTTCTCTTTCTCTTTTTCCAATTTCTTGGAGATGTTGAGCAAGCAAGTTCCGCCGCCGGATACATAACCTTCTTCCACTGCAGCGCGCGTAGCGTTCAAAGCATCTTCGAAACGCAGTTTGCGATCTTTGAGTTCGGTTTCGGTAGCTGCTCCGACTTTGATTACGGCAACTCCGCCAGCCAATTTGGCCAAACGCTCTTGCAGTTTTTCTTTATCGAACTCGCTATCGGAATCTTCAATTTGACGTTTGATAACGCTGATGCGCTTCTCAACTTCAACTTTGGTTTCGTTGCCGGCAACAATTGTGGTCTTGTCTTTGTTGACTCTGACTTGACGAGCTTTACCGAGCATTTCAACAGTGACGTTTTCTAGCTTGGTGCCAGCTTCTTCAGATACAACTTGACCGCCGGTCAGAATAGCGATGTCTTTCAACATTTCTTTTCTACGATCGCCGAATCCTGGAGCCTTAACAGCGCAGCAAGGAAGAACTTTGCGCAGGTGGTTTACAACCAGTGTGGCAAGAGCTTCGCCTTCTACATCTTCAGCAATCAGCATGAATGGACGACCAGCGCGAGCTACTTTTTCAAGTACTGGAACAAGGTCAGCCAGCAAGTTTACTTTTTTGTCGATGCATAGAATGTATGGATCGTCTAAAACTGATTCCATTTTTTCGCCATCAGTGACGAAATAAGCGGAAACGTAGCCTTTGTCGAATTGCATGCCTTCTACAACTTCAAGTTCAGTTGTGAGAGATTTGGACTCTTCAACGGTGATTACGCCGTCTTTGCCCACTTTTTCCATTGCATCAGCAATGATTTTGCCTGTTTCTTCGTCGTTGCCGGCGGAGATTGTGGCTACTTGAGTGATTTCGACCTTACCTTCAACAGGCTTGGCAATTCTTTTGATTTCAGCTACGGCCATTTCGGCAGCTTTGTGGATACCACGACGGAGAACCATCGGATTAGCGCCAGCAGCAACGTTGCGCAGGCCTTCTTTGACCATTGCTTGAGCGAGAACAGCAGCTGTTGTAGTGCCGTCTCCAGCATTGTCGTTAGTTCTTGAGCAAACTTCGCGGATCAGTTGAGCGCCGGCATTTTCCAAACGATCTTCAAGTTCGATTTCTTTAGCAATCGAAACGCCATCATTGATGATTTGTGGAGCGCCGAATTTCTTTTCCAAAACTACGTTGCGACCGGCTGGTCCCAATGTCAGTTTAACGGTATTTGCAACGTGATCTAGACCACGCTCAAGAGCGCGACGTGCGTGTTCGCCATAAACAATTTGCTTAGCCATACTTTCGTTTTTCCTCTCCTATTGGAATAGGGTTTTCTTTAATGAGTTGTGTACTTAAAACAGGTCAAAAATCGAATTAACCGACAACAGCGAGAATGTCGCGCTCGGTCATGATCAAATATTCAACGCCTTCGATTTTCACTTCAGTACCGGAGTATTTAGCAAACAAAACTTTGTCGCCAACTTTTACTTCCATTGGTGTACGGGTGCCTTTGTCATCGACGCGGCCTGGACCTACGGCCAAGATTTCGCCTTGCTGCGGCTTCTCTTTGGCAGTATCAGGAAGGACAATGCCACCTGATGTTTTTTCTTCAGCGTCAAGTTTCTTCAAAACAACGCGGTCAGCCAAGGGTTTCAGTTGAAGCTTGTTTGCAGATGCAGTAGCCAAGGTTCTATCCTCCTATTACGAAGATTCACTCGCAATTAAAATGTGTAGTGGAGCCAACCTTCTGCGCAAACAGGAAGATTGCTCACAACAGAAGTGTATAGACCAATAGTGAGAGCAGGCCTGCTCTAGCTATATTTCTTAAGAATTAGCCATTACTAAAAAACACATAATGGCAACGTGGCGGAGTGCAGAATCAAAATTCTGGATAGATATCGATCCAGTTTCAATTTCACCCCCAAAACCAGGCCCCCCTGGCCCTCACCCATTCTTTTTCTTACCCACCAAACTACCCGGTTTCGCCAACCAGGTAGCGTACTCTGGGGTAGCAGTGAGCCGGCTTTGCAGGCGACCCTGTCGCTCAGAAATTACAGACATTTTGGCCTGACTGGCCAAATCGTTCCAGGCAATACCGCCAGCGCCGGAATCGCTGAAACTTCCGGTAAGTGCACCTTTAATACGATCGCGTCCTTCGAACTTGGCTACATTTAAAGCTTGCTCGGCGTCGCGCAGCACTGAGGCCGCGTCTTCAGCGTTAGCGGGGTAGCTGGCGATGCCGATTGACACTGTGATTAGACCAATTCCTGGTGCAGGTGATTTACGAATTTTCTGGCGCAACCGTTCAGCCACTTCCATAGCGCTGGCGTGATTGGTCTCCGGCAGCATCACGGCAAATTCTTCACCGCCGTAACGGGCGGGCACATCAATGTCTCGCAAAGCCAGTTTTACGGTGTTGGCCACATGTTTAATGGCTTCGTCACCTCGATTTTGGCCGAGCATGTCATTTATCTGGCTGAGGTGATCGATATCGATCAGAAGCAGAGCCATTTCACGATTGTGGCGCTGCGAGCGGTCAATTTCTTTGCTTAATGCCTGGTCGAAATGCACCCGGTTAGAAAGACCGGTGTGGGCATCTAGAAATGCCATAGCATTGTTTGATTCATGAGAAAGAGCAATGTTCAACGAAGTTGAAACTTGCTTGGAGAGCGACTCTAACAGCTCGATTTGTTCGCGTTGAAAGGCTCTAGATTCGGTGGAAAAAACTTCCAAAACGCCGATTTTACGCTGTGAGTAAATCAGGGGAATAGCCAGAGCACTGGCAAATGGCCTGCCGCCCATGGCTCTAGGCAAACCGAATGGTTCACGGGATCCATCACCAAATATTTCAGTGGTACTGGAACGCAGACAACTTCCGGCGATAGATTTGCGCACAGACATATCAAACTCGCCCAAGCTGGGGCCGTCTAGGCCTTTGAAGGCTGCTAGCTGCAATGTATCAGAATCGCTATCAACCAAAACAATAGCGCAGCTGGGAGTATTGGCCAGCACCAGCGCCGTATCCGCGGCCACCTGCAATACCTGAGTGATTTCCAGAGCACTGTCGTTTAAGGCGCAAGTGGTGCTGTAAAGGGTGGCCAGCCGCTCGCGCTCATATTCGCTGCGGCCGAACATGACCGCGTTGGCTACTGAAGTAGCACAAAGGTCGGCGATATCTTGCAAGAAATCAGTCATTGAAAGAATCTGCGCGTTGTTTACTTCGAGCAAAACCGCGCCTACAAGCATGTTAGATGTGGTCATAGGAATGGCGATTTGCCCTTTGGAAGTTTCTCGCTTCATGATCGTGGCGCTAAAGTCAGGAGCCGAGGCGGCATCTGCAGCAGTCAGTGCTATTCGTTTTTGATAAACATATTTGAGCAAACTTTCCAGATTAAAAGGAACAATTTTGAGCTGATCCAGCGAACCTTCTGTATAACCCTTGGCGGCCATGAGCTTGAAAGACATACTTTCATTGTCGGCTAAAAATATGGCGACTTTGGCACCACCAGCCATTTCAGCAAACATAGAGACCACTGAATCGAGTACATCTTTCAACCGAAGAGATGAAGTCAGCGTTTTTTGCAATTGCAAAAAACGAGGCAGAATGTTCCCTTCACTTGTCATCTTGCATACTCCAAACCGCTTATAGGCTTTTTTCCACGCTGGCCAATTAATTAGCCAAAATCCAATATCTTCTAAGATCAGATATAAGGATAGACTCATCGGCGCCAAAGTGGTCTGTTTGTTACTTATCTAAGGAGACAATCATGAGCGACATTAAAGAGACAACCATGAGTGAGCCGCCAACAAATGTAGAAAACTGCTTGTTTTGCAAAATCGGCAACGGTACCATCAGTTCGGAATTTGTCCATGAAGACGATCAATGTTATGCCATAGCTGACATCACACCTCAAGCTCCAACCCACATTCTCGTTATTCCAAAAAAGCATTATGCCGACATCTCTGCGGTAGACGACAAAATCTTGATGGGTGAACTCTTTTACACCTCTGCCCGGGTGGCTCGCAGCGCAAATCTAGCATCAGGTTTTCGCTTAGTCGTGAACACTGGTGCAGACGGCGGTCAATCAGTAGGCCATCTGCATATACACGTGCTCGGTGGCAGACAAATGCTCTGGCCGCCAGGCTAGCCGCAGATTATTAGTAGGGGGCTAAAATCCTGACTCCAGGCCGTTTTGAGATGGTCCTGAAACTTTTGTATCGCAGTAACTAAAAATGCCGGTTTCGCGCACTATCAATTTGGGTATTACTACTGAGGAAGGGCAGAGCAAAGTTTGAAAAATTGTTTAACAATTTGAAATGGGGAAAAAGGCCATGGCCACCAAAGACACAACCGATCAAGTTCTCTGGATGGCAGACTGTTACAGCCTCGCCAAGAGATTTCCCAATCCACATACCTGGCTGTCATTGCTTGAACCAGTAGAAACATTAGATATTGAAAAGCTCAATCCTTTTCACTATTGGCTCTGGATGGAAATCTGGAAAGCGGCTCAGCTAGCTGAAAAAGAATCTATTGATACAAATGCAGATGGCGATCACGAGCGCGAAAACGATCTCGCCCTCGCTACTAAAAAAGCAATGGCTGGGCCAAGTACAGCCAAGTGCCCCTCATAACTGACCTGTTCATCAAAAATTAGACGCAGGTTTCAGCGCAGTCGCGATCTTGGACCTGCGTTTTATTTGCAGGTCCCTGCGGCTTTGGGTCGGCATTTACCTGGTGCGTCACCTTAGTAATGCCTGCTGGTGAATAAATAATGCCATCAAGGGTGGTTGCAACTTCAATCTTGCTGTCTGGCCACAAAATGCTGTCACTCAGCTTACAATCAGCTTCGATAACGCACTGATCGCCAATTACCACATTGCCCTTAAGCATCACATTCGCTTTAATTTGCGAACCTTTGCCAACGATGACGTTAGCTTCAATTGTCACCGATGAATCGATAACGGCATTAGCTGCCAAATAGAGATTGTATTGACCGCGTTTTTCTTTTTTGTATCCAGGCAGGTCAGTTTTAAAGCGCCCTGAAAGGACATCAAAATTAGAGATTTGATATTGCTCGAGTGTGCCCACATCAGACCAGTACGACTCAATTTCAACACCCAACACCGGCAGGCCGGCTTTGACTAAATTGGGAAAAAGCTGGCGACCAAAACCAAAATCGACAGTGGCAGGTATGTGATCAAACACTTCCGGTTCGAGAATATAAATACCAGTAGAAGCCAGGTTGGAGAGCGCTTCTTCTTTAGTCGGTTTTTCTTGAAAACCGACGATAAATTTGTCGTCGTTTAAAACCGCTACGCCAAATCGGCTAACATCGTCGACTTGCTTAAGAGCAATACTGGCCACCGCTTTTTTTCGTTTGTGTTCGGCCACGATATAGGAAAGATCCGCGTCAGTGAGCAGATCTCCCATAAGCACAATAAAAGTGCCGTCTTGCAAAAAGTCTCGACAGTAGCGAACGCCACCGGCGTCGCCGCTTAACTTTTCTTCGACGCGAAATTGAATATTGGTGCCAAATTTTTTTCCATCGCCGAAATAATCGATTAGGCCTTCTGGCAAATAATGCAGATTGGCGATTACATCGGTGAAACCATGACCTTTGAGTAGATTGAGCAAATGCTCCATTACCGGAAAGTTGGCTACTGGAACAAGCGGTTTAGGGGTCGACGCAGTCAGTGGGTCCAAACGCGAACCAACACCCGCCGCTAAAACCATTGCCTTCATTTGTGAGCCTCCGCCGCTGCAGTACGTAGTATCTAGCCAATTCTAGCCAGATCAGACCATACAAATGACTATCAACCTAGCGCATATATCTAATGCACCGGGCTTAAGGCTTCCCACGGGCATTTGCTCGAGGTGAAGATTGCCTAATGTCTCAAATAACAGTGCGCTGTTGAGCCTCAACGCAAAAACTGCAGACGAGGTCAGGCGGCTTCAGCTCTTTCGAAAACTTGACGTGTTTTTTCTATCTGCGCTTGATAGCGATTGAAATCTTGCTGGTAGCGCGTTTGAACATCATTTTTGGTCTCGGTTTGTGTGCCGGTTACATTATTTCTGGACGAATGCAAATTTTTTTCTTTCTTCTTCTCTATTGCCATTTCAATACTTCTCTTCAACTTCTCTTCTATGCGTCTTTTAAAACGAAGGGTTCTAAATTTATTTGTGATTCCGAAAACTTGCTCAATCGCTGAACTCAGCGCTTCATGTGATAGGACGGTTTAGTGACGACTTTTGAACGGTGATAGCAACTTGGATACAGACTATTTATTTATATCCCAGGCGAAGTTAAGCAGTCACTAAGAACAAATCACAAACTTGAGCCAAAAATAATATATCACGAACATACGCTGAGGGCCACCATTTGCCAAGAGCAAAGGCCACATTTAATGCATTTTGCCGTTCGTAGAGCAAAAAATCTTAGTGAGCGGCAGCAGAGCCGGGCTCGGTTTCAGGCAATTTGAAACTGAGCGCCACCACAACCAGCATACAGAAACCGCCGGCGATATAAGGGCTCATATAGCCAAACTGACCAAAGAGTGCGCATCCAACGATTGGTCCAAATATTCTTCCTAGAGTAGAAACCGATTGACCAAGTCCTAGAACACCGCCGGCAGTCTCTTCTGGAGCCAGTTTCGAGATCACACTCTGATTGCAGGGGTTGTTTATGCCAGATCCCACAGACAGGAGTGTCATGCCCAGGCCCAGTACAAGCCAGTTGTTGGTAATAGGAGTGACGAACAGTCCTGCGGCAATCAGCAATGATCCTGCTGTTATCAGTTTGCGCTCGCTATATTTTTTCGTTAGCTGGCGAATCATTCCACCCTGAACAATGACAATCAAAATACCAATGTAGACAAAGAGGTATGTGTTTTCCTTGGGCCCCCAGTTGTAAAGCTTAGAGGTGAGTAAAACCAGGGTTGCTTCCATGTTGGCAAAAGCAAAAGTAGAAATGAAGAAAATCAGAAATGAGACGCGCAATTTTTCACTGACAATATTTTTCAAGTAGAAATCGAGCCCCAAGCCAAAGCGCTCTTTGCCGAAATTGCCGCGCTCTTTAGGTTCCGGCAAGAAGAAGAATGTCAAAATCAAATCGAGCAAGCTAAAGGCGGCGGCAAAGAAACCCACGGTCTGCAAACCATATTGCACCAGCGCGCTGCCCAGGGCCGGTCCAAGCACGAAACCGAGACCAAAGGCAGCACCCACCACTCCCATCCCGCGAGCGCGGTTTTCTTTGGTGGTGATGTCAGTAATATATGCCTGAGCCACAGCAATATTGGCGTTGCCAAAACCAGCCACGATGCGCGAAGCAAAAAGCCCTAATAGAGATCCGGAAAAGCCCCAGATCATGTAACCGATAAACGATGCCACCAGGCTGATTAAAAGCACCGGACGTCTGCCGATTCGATCTGAAAGCCTGCCCCAGAACGGCGTAAAAATGAATTGCATAACCGAGTAGCTGGCTATCAAGAGGCCGATAACAAAATCGGAGGCTTGCAACTGTTGAGCATAGGTCGGCAGTATTGGAATCACCAGACCGAAGCCCATCAAATCGATGAAGACGGTCATGAAGATTAGAAGAAGGGGCGCCTTGCTTTTAGCGGATGACAAAATTTCGGTCTCCTGAAAACTTGCTGCCAGTTTTCGCAGTTCAATGAAGTGACAAATTTTCCGGCCAGCTAGTTAATTCTGTCTGCTTGGCGGGCGGGTTTCTACAGCAAATTAGCTATCTGAAGCAATTTAAAGGCCGATGTGAAAGAGTAAACTGTTGCTATCGTTATCTTTAAGCCCTACAGTTAATATTTGCTCGTTTTTTTACTGAGATATTAAGGAGCGAACCGTTAAGATGTTTGCGGATCACGGCTCTGGGTAATTAAAAGAAAGATGGCAGGGGGAAATTGCCTTTTGGCGGGTCATTTACTACTTTCTAAAAAGAACTGGCGTTTTGCTAGCGAAAACGTATGAAACTTTGTCTGATATGTAATTTTCAGACTGCTGGCGAGCAAGATATCTGTCCTCGTGACGGATCGTCTATGGTCACCGTGGGTGATGACCCACTTCTCGGCATGGTGGTCGAGGGTCGTTACAAGATTCAGTCAGTGATCGGTCAGGGTTCGGCAGGCACCGTCTACCGGGCCGTACAAGAATTGATTGGCCGCGAAGTGGCAGTCAAAGTACTGCACGACTATCTGGTATCAGATGACGAATTCATCAAACGCTTTAAGCAAGAGGCGAAAGCATCAAGCCGCCTAAATCATCCTAATATCATTACTATTTACGATTTCGGCGTCATTCCTCAAGGTGGTGGCAGACCTTACATTGCCATGGATTTGCTCAACGGCACGCCGCTTTCTGATTTTATCGCTGAAGTAAATCATATTGCCCCAGTTGAAGCAGTACCGATTTTCACTCAAGTCTGCGCAGCTCTAGCAGAGGCGCACCGCCAGGGTGTTGTGCACCGCGACATCAAGCCTGAGAATATCGTGTTAGTGGAGCGGGGCGGACAAAAGAATTTCCCCATCGTTGTAGATTTCGGCATAGCCAGACTGGTTCAAGAAGAATCTGATCAAGCCAAAATCACTCGCACAGGCACCGTATGTGGTAGCCCCACTTACATGAGTCCTGAGCAGTGCACCTCAAGCAAAGTTGATCACAGAAGTGACATTTACTCGCTCGGCATTGTCTTTTATGAATCTCTAACCGGCGAAGTGCCCTTCCAACATGAAGAGCTGGTCAGAGTTATGGCCATGCATCTGTCAGACACGCCTGTGCCATTGAACGAGATGCGCCCCGATTTGAACTTTCCAGAAGCTTTGATGCAAGTGGTGCACAAAACTCTGCTGAAAAACCCAAACGATCGATATCAAACCATGGACGAACTCTCGCAAGCGCTTGAAGAAGCCATGAAAGAGCCTGAAACAAAAACTTCGGTTGGCATCACGCAAACTCTACAAAGAGATATGGCGCCGGGCCCTCTAGCTCAAGATGACGCCTTGCAACATCGCAAAGAGTCAAGAGAAATGTTGCAGCAAAGACCCTTGACTCGCGAAATGCTCAACCAGCAAAACGCTACCAATCCGGCGGCGATCGGCGTAACTGGTCAAACGCAGCCCACGGAAGACAACGGTCAACGGGGCATGAGCAGTAATTATGCCGACCAGGTGGCAGCTTACCGCGATGCTCAGAAGCACGCCGATATTTCGCACAGCCAGAACAAATCTTCTACTAATTTTTCAGCCGGACGTGGTGGTCCAGGTGGTATCGGCCGAGTGTTCTCTATGGCTCTGCGTTTCTTGCCTGTGCTGGCTACAGTGGCATTGATTGGTGCAGCAGTAATGTTCGCCATGAACTCAGCACAGTTTCAAGGAATGATGCCCTGGGCTAAATCGGCCGATTCGAAACCAGTCAATGAAGATGATCCAGAAGCTTTGATCAAAGCTGGGAAACTGGCTCAAGCTGTAGCTCTTATGAAGTCTATGAAAGCTCAAGGCAAGTTGCCGTCCGACCTGACAGACAAGTACTACACTACTTGCGTTAGCCTCGGTAAGCTCTATATGAAAGACAAAAAATTCACCGAAGCTGTTGCTGTGTTACAGCAAGTACCCAGCAAGGTAAATCAAAGTCAATCAGCTAAAGATCTCTTGCGCAAAGCAAAGAAGCAAGCTAAGTAAAGTACTTCTGATTAAGCTGTTATCTACCTAAAGCTGCCAAAAGCTCTGAATTTGTCTTGCCGATGCTGGCGAACTTCTTGAGGCGAGAGCTTGAGCAACTCTTGCAATTGTTCGACAATTGCTATTTTCAAATTGGCTGCCACACTTTGATGATCATGGTGAGCACCACCGAGAGGCTCTTTAATAACCTGATCGATCACACCCAGTTGCAGAATTTCTTTGGCAGTCATTTTCATGGCCTGACAAGCTTCCGACACTTTATCATTTGAGCGCCATAAAATTGAAGCGCAACCTTCAGGCGTAATTACCGAATAAACCGAATGCTCGAGCATCAATATGCGATTGGCAACGCCAATTGCCAGGGCACCACCTGAGCCACCTTCACCGGTAATTGCTGCCACCACCGGTACTGTCACACCAGCCAACTCCATCAAATTTTCGGCAATCGCTTGTGATTGATTATGCTCTTCGGCAGCGATACCAGGATAGGCCCCCTGAGTGTCTATCAAGCAAAGAATCGGCAGCTTAAATTTGTTGGCGTGACGGAACAGTCGCAATGCCTTGCGATAGCCCTCAGGTTGCGGCATGCCGAAATTGCACTGCTGTTTATCACGTAAGGTACGACCTTTTTGAGTGCCAACTGCCACCACTTTAATGCCGTCAAGTTCGAGCAAACCACCAACCATGGCGGCATCATCCACACCTTTTCGGTCGCCGTGCAGTTCAATCCAGTTCGGATCCCAGGCGGCAAAGTAATCTCTTGTATACGGTCTTTGCGGATGACGGGCTATGGCCAGGTGATCAATAGGACGCAAATTAAGATAGAGAGAGCGTTTGAGCGAGCTGTACTGCTCTTGCATACGATCGAGATCTGCTTCCAATTCCGGATTATCCGACAACTGTTTTTCCAGCGCGTCCATATTCTGAGCCAGGATTGCCAAAGGTTGCTCAAATTCTAGAGGTATTGGTTTTTTGTCAGTAGCCATATCTCTCGCTTGCGACCCTAATTAATTGCGCGCACCCAACGGTTTTGGCTCAGATGAGCCTTGTCCGTTAGAATTTTCGCTGGAGTTATCTTCAATTTCGAGTTCCGAAGCGGAACTCTGGTGGAAAGTAATTAAGCGAGCCAGTGTCGCTTTCAACTTATTGCGGCTGACGACCATATCGACTTGACCATGCTTGAGCAAATATTCTGCTGTCTGGAAATCTGCAGGCAGCTTCTGACGGATGGTTTGCTCAATCACCCGACGACCGGCAAAACCGATCCTGGCACCAGGCTCAGCAATAATAAAATCACCGAGCATAGCAAAGCTGGCGGTGACGCCGCCAAATGTAGGCTCAGTTAAAATTGAAATGTAGAGACCACCAGCATCGCTAAAAGATTTAAGCACCGAACTGGTCTTTGCCATTTGCATCAAGCTCAAAATTCCTTCCTGCATGCGGGCACCACCAGAACTGCACACCACAATTAGAGGAGATTTACGCTCAATGGCGGCCTCAGTCAAGCGAGTAACTTTCTCTCCCACCACAGAGCCCATGGAGCCGCCGAAGTGGCCGAAATCCATACAGCCAAGTGCCGTTGTTTGCCCTTCAATTTTACAAATACCAGTGAGCACTGCTTCGCGCAAACCAGATTTGCGACTGGCTTCGTCCTGTCTTTTTGTATAAGCTTCAGTATCAAAAAAGTTAAGTGGATCAGATGAGCGCATGTCGGCATCGAGCTCTTCGAACGAATTTTCGTCGGCCAGCTGCTCGATGCGATCGAGGGCGCCGATTCTGAAATGATAATCGCACTTGGGGCAAACATCTAAATTAGTGCGCAGGTCACGGGTATAAAGAAGCTCTCTACATTGGAAGCATTGTTTCCACAGAGCGCAATACTCCTCCGTTGTCAGGGGCTGAGTTATAACTTCTTGAATCTCGCGGCGCTTCTGGCGGCTGGCGAACCAGTCTTTTAAGTCCATCGCTACTCTCTACTCCAGTGGCCTGAAATCTTAGTTGACGAGCAAAAAATGATATTCAGATGATGGAGAATTGGTGACAAAGAGGTCATTATAGCACTGGCTGATAGATACTCAGAGACCAGCGACAGTACTGATGCGAATAGTCACAAAGATGCAGATTACACAAGAGGCAAAATGCGCCCACACGGCTCCACAGCAGGCAGCGAAGAAGAAGATTTTAGATTAAACCGGCCTTCTTCATATTCCAGTTTTTTCCTCCCGCCGCAAGCATTCCATGTACAGAGCGGCCAGGCCATCTCTGACGATTCCGCGGTCAGCCACCAGCTGCGTAAAGTCCTGCGCTTGAAAAATGGAGACTGCGTCAGACTGCTTGATGGCCTCGGCACTGCCTGGGCCGCTACCATAGAGGCGCTTGAACGAGACCGCACGGTTTTTAAATTAGTTGAAAAGCTAAATGCTTCAGGTGATAGCGCGACGAAAAAGCGCTGCCGCGTTGTCAGCTTGCTGCCCTTGATCAAAGGCCATCGATTTGAGTGGGCACTGGAAAAACTGACAGAAATCGGCGTTGACAAAATCATGCCCTTTGCCACCACCCGTACTATCGTCAAAATAAAAGACGACAATCAAAGCCGCCTCGGTCGCTGGCAGCTGATTGTCAAAGAAGCGGCCGAACAATCTGAACGGTTAACCCTGCCGTCGGTAAATGCGCCAACGTCGCTCGAGCAAGCATTACAAAATATCGATCACACCAATACCATTACTTACTCCTATAACTATCGTTTGCTGCTCAGTGAAAGAAGTAAGGCACCAGATATGGTTCACCTGCTGAGCCAACAGCACAAGCCTACTGACAACCGCACATCTGATGCAGCTGACTCTTCAGAGGCCGTTCAAGTAGTGTTGATTGTCGGACCGGAAGGCGGCTTCACAGAAGATGAACGCAATTTGATTCTGCTAAATAATTTCCTTTCGGTCTCCATGGGTGACACCATTTTGCGAAGTGAGACAGCTGCCATTTTGTCTGCCGGAATGGCATTGGCAATAGCTTCAACCTTAGACTAAAAAAATTTATTGCACCATTGGAGATATCACTTCAGTCTTTGCAAAAGGCATATCTTCGATACCGACTTAATCGAAGCACAGGCCACTGGATAGGCCGAAAAGATATAGATCTCACCCACTGACAAAGCTGTACCAGGCTGGTGGTGCCAAGATAAATTTTCTCTGGAGACTTGACAAAGGGATCTTATCCGAGCGTTAATAGTAGGCGTCGGTGGTGGCATCAGCGGTGACGCTTTTCAAACCTCTCGAAGCCCCCCAAACTTTTTACGCTTGCTCGGACAAATTGAAGTCGTAATTTACTACCTGATGCCTGACCAATCACAAAGCTCATCCGCCGCTTCCAAATCCAATTCTCGAGGAAACTCAGCTGTGGCCGCCAATCTCGCACAAGTGAGAGAAGCTATCGACGAACAAACCGTGAGGTTGATCGCCGTGACTAAACACGCCAGCAATGAGCAAATTGAAGAAGCGTTTTCACAGGGCGTGAGCGATTTTGGTGAAAGCCGCATTCAAGACGCTTTAAAAAAACGTCAAACTTTGCCACCACACATAGCACTAAATTCCAACTGGCATTTTATCGGACACTTGCAGTCTAACAAAGTTAAGCAGGCTGTGGGCAATTTCGCTTTGATTCACTCTGTCGACACGTTGAAGCTCGCACAAGAAATTTCTCACGCCGCTAATCTAAATGGCAGCACTCAATCTATTTTGCTGCAAATCAAAATGGTGCCTGATAATTCAAAATCTGGATTCACTCCAGAGCAATTGAGAAGTTCTCTAGCAGAAATCTTGGCATTACCTTCTATAAAGGTAGAAGGCTTGATGACCATATGCCCTCTCACCGATGACGTGACCATATGGCACGAGAGCTTCTCAGGCCTCAGCGCGCTGCGCGATCAACTGAGCGGCGAGTTCGCTGTACCTCTCAAAGAGTTGTCGATGGGAATGTCAGACGACTGGCGAGAAGCCATCATATGTGGTTCAACTATGATCAGGCTCGGTCGAGCGATTTTTGGCAATTAGCCACGACACTTAGCAAACAAGTTTTTCACACTCAAGATTAGTGACTTACAAGACGTAGAAAATTCGGTAGAGACTTTTAAAATAGACCAACAGGGTAAGGGAGGAAAGTAGTGAGCATCGTTCAAAAGTTCAAAAGCTTCTGGTTTGGGCCTGCAGATAACTACGAGCGCGAGGATTTCGAAGATCTTTTTGAGACTTCCGACGACGTTTACGCTACCAACGGACAATTAGCTCTTGATCCGGTTGCACACGCTCAAGAGCCTGTGAAAACCGCAAGAGTACACCAAATGATTCCCGGCACCGGCGCCAAAATTTTGGATCATCCAAACGCCCAGGCCGTGAGTGAAGTTCTGGTGATCGAACCTAGACAATTCGAAGAGTCTTTGGATATTGTTGAACATCTTCGCGGTCGCAAGTCTGTGCTGCTTAATCTGCACATGCTCGACAACGAAGGATCGCAACGGGTAGTAGATTTTCTTTCCGGCGCCTGCTGGGCTATCGATGGCCATCAGCAACGCATCGGCGATGGTGTCTTCCTCTTTGCTCCAGCAAGCGTAACTATCAGCTCAGAGTCCACTTCTTCCAAAGTAATTAAAGAAGCATTCTGGAATAAAGCGCAACCTATCTAAGTTCAGGAAACCCGCAGGAAACTAATCAGGGATCCCTCAGGAA
>CASBPX010000042.1 GCA_949127735.1 Candidatus Obscuribacterales bacterium
ATTCCGAGTGTCCACAAAGAAACGACGGCCTCACCAGACGACACCGTTTGCTGGAGATTTGGAAAAAACAAGTTGCAGCAGGGGTTGATCTTAAAAAGACTAACAATCAAGCGAAGCTTGGCAGTATGCCTGGCTCAAAATGGGACACCATTAATCTTGTCGTCAATCGCATAGCTTTGCTTACCTCCCTGCAAGAACAATTTGCAGAGTTTGACGGCGAATTGAGAGATTTACTTGTCAGAGGATGGCCAGATAATAGTGTGGCCAATACAAGTAGTGCCAATTCGATCAAATTGGGCAAATCTGCCGGCGCCGCCGCTAAATTACTGGGGGTGGAAGGCTTAGTTGATGATGCTCTTGGTGCCAACAATGAAAGTGCCAAAATTCTCGTAACCAGAAAAATATTGCAAGGTTTCCTTGATACTAATGCCGATGCCAGTTTGGTCAGCTATGAAATATTGAAGGAATCACAGGTTGTCGATCGCATGAGCCGGCAGCGCGACCTGGCTATTCAGCTGACAAACATATTGAACTTTTACCAGATTGGCATTCTAGGTGTAACCTCAGTTTCAATGGGTCTTTCGGGTAACAAAAATGTGGTACTCGCGGGTAACCGCCTCAATATCGTTTCCGGCTATATGATATCTTGCCTCGCTCTCACGGCTCTGGTGGAAAGACATGGGGGCTTGCGGCCAGGGAAAGCTTCGCCCAATGCGTTGAGCACCGCCTTTGGTGCGAAATCTGAATACGTCAATCTCTCACCACTTATGGTGAATTATCTAAATACAGTTTCTCCGACTTCGGTCAGCCAATTGAGCAGACGAGAAGAACTGATCAAATATTGGTCAGAATCGAAAATCCTCACCATGTCTGTAAAAAAAGAGTCGAACATTGAGAAACTTTCTGCTGAAGGAAAGAAGCACCACTGGTGGGATGAGAACATCAAGTTGATTCACAACAGAATCGCTATGCTTTACGACCTACGCGGAACTCTGCGCTCAAGTAATGTTGGATTTGATCAGTTGCTCAGGGCAATCGACTAATTTTTGGCAATCTGTTAGGCTTAATTCATTTGATACAGCTTTTCCGGAGGACAAAATTGCATAAGCTTCACCATGGTCTCCATCAATTCAGAACCGAAATTCACGAGCAGAACGAAGAATTTTTCGGCGCTCTTGCTAGAGGGCAGAATCCGGACGTCCTGTTTATTACCTGCTCAGATTCGCGTGTTGTTCCTAACCTGCTAACTCAGACCGATCCAGGTCAACTATTCATTATTCGCAACGCCGGCAACATTGTGCCCGTGAACAGCGATACGGTCAGTGGAGAAGAGGCAACAATTGAGTACGCACTTGAGGCTTTGAAGATCAAGAATATTGTTGTTTGCGGTCACACCAAATGCGGTGCCATGACTGGCGTGCTCAAGCCTGAGATTCTGTCAGCCATGCCTAACGTTGAGAAGTGGTTGGCAGGCGCTTCTAAATCTAGAGAAGTAGTGGAGAAACACTATCCTGATTTAGATTTTGACGGCAAGCATAGCGTTATTGTTCAAGAAAACGTTTTGATGCAATTGGAGAATGTGCGCTCACTTCCATGTGTTGCCCGCAAGATTATGAAACGCGAAATCGAGCTTCACGGCTGGGTCTACGATATAGAGACCGGTGAAGTCTTTATTTATGATGCTATTGAGGAAGAATTTCTACCCATTCGTCATAGTGAAGATGGCACTCTGGAACTAGTCGCAGAGCAAGGAATGACGAGATAAAGCACTAAGGATTACTTCTCCTGCGGCGCTCGTATGCTAATTCTTCCAAAACTTTCCTTTGCCGCGATTTCACATAATTAGTGTCCAGAATGTTGTAGATGAATGCTATCGATTTATCTTGCATATGCAATGGGTGCGGTGGAAATGTCGCCCGCGCACCGTGCTTGAATGCCCGATCATTGCAAACTTGCTGAGCCAACAATTCAGCTTCATACAAATGTTGGTGCTTTAAATAATCGGTGAGCGTCACGGTCAAATAATCTTGTGCACCTTGAGTTAAAAGAGAATTGCTAATTGACGGTATACCTTCTGTTTCCAATTTATCGTACCTTGGTGTTAAAACGTAACGGCGGCGATTTGCGAGCGGCAGCAGACCGCGCAATCTGTCTGCCACAGCGTACAATCCGCCTTCATCTAGAATGGCACAAATACGGGCAGTCCAGAGACTTTCTTGATCCTGAGGAATATCCTCAATCAAATGAAGATCGGGAAACCATGTATTCAATCCTCTATCAACACTAAACGTGGCCACCATTTCTGCCTCTGTAGCTGTCGCACCAGACGGGAAACGCATGCGACCTGATGTAGATAGTCTGATGACCGCTTTATTTAGCGATTCATCAAACTGCTTTTCCAGGTCGGGGACCATAGCGGCGGTGACAAATCTATTGCTTTGATCTACTGCAGGTACGAAAGCGATTTTGCCTATCACTTTAATGTGTCCATCAGGAGCGATTCGCAGCACCACCTGCTCTTTACCAGGCAATTTCGATCTAAATTCGTCGGCAAGCAATCGGGTCAAAAGAATTGTCCAGGCATCCCAGCCGGTAGCCGTCGGTCGAGGTATGTACATTTCGGTGTGGGCAACAGTATCGCGCGCAACCACCTGACCACCATGAGATCGATCTACCTGCGATTGAGTCACCTCACCTTTTAACTTTAAATATTCGCCGGTCGTGACGAAATGCATACCTTCAGGATAAGGTGTGCAAAACATCAAATCGGCTGGTCCAAAATTTACATCAATGAGCTCAGTCACGCCTATAAGAGACACAGAGCCCTCATTGAGTAGTTCAGGAGGAGCACCTGGCGATTGCGAAAAAGCCGAAAGTAAAGGAGTCAGGCTGAGTGTCATGACAAAACAAAGCAATACAATTATCCGCAGTCGACAAAGCCTTTGCGCAAAAACC
This sequence comes from Candidatus Obscuribacterales bacterium, assembly GCA_949127735.1. GTDB lineage: Bacteria > Cyanobacteriota > Vampirovibrionia > Obscuribacterales > Obscuribacteraceae. The sequence continues at coordinate 2,956 of CASBPX010000042.1, forward strand.
CGTCTATGAGGCATGACAATTTACTCTTGCGCTTAACTTGGGGAGGTCACGTAGCGTGCTGAGCCTCGGCTCCTCAAACTTTCAATTACCGCGTCTTCAGCACTTCAAGACGCTGTTTTGCTTTTGAACCAAGCGCATCAGAGCTACCGCACAATTTGATGCAGGTTTCCAACTCCGCAATAGCGCCTTCACTGTCACCACTCTTTTCCATAGAACTGGCTAAGAGCCAGTGAATGGTGGCATCATCGGGAGCAAGTTTGGCAGCTTCTCTGTACGCATTTGTTGCGGGGCCGATATAGCCCTGCGCCAGTAACACCGAGCCCAGAGTCGTATTTGCAGAAGCTGATTTGGGGTCGAGGCGCACCGCTTCTTTAGCTTGAGCTGTCGATTGGTCTATGTCGCCGCTTTTCATAAGGCCGTAGCTCAGTCGCTCGCGCAAATCAGAGCGCTTCGGATACAAGTCGACAGCTTCTTCTAGATAGCGCACAGACTCTTTTGTCTGACCGGCAACGAGCATTTTTTTAGATAGTGCCATCAATACCGACGTGTCTTTTGGATTGAGTCTATATGCTGTATTGAGCTCTTGCAGGCTGTTTTCGGCATCACCCAGCTGGTCTAAGATTCGAGCGTAGTTAAGGCGAAAGAGTGCATCATTCGGATTTGCAGCGATCGCCTTTTTCTGCATTTCTGATGCAGCTTTCCAATCACCTTTAATCGCCAATGCGGCGCCAAAATCTGCAAGCGCGTCAGCGTATTTGGGATCTGCGCTAATAGCTAATTTGTATTGCTCCAGAGCCTCATCCATTTTTCCTTCAGCAACAAATTTGCTACCTTTTAAGTAAGCTCCTTCCGCCGAGAGGAAAGAAGTGACGGATGCAGGTAAGTTTGAGACATGCTCAACCGGAGGGACACCAACAACAAGCTCTGCTCCTGTCCATGCTGATTTCATACCAGGAACTTGCCGCTTTTTGGAATCTTTAGAAGACGTTTCTGATTCAGTTTTTTGCTTTGCGATTGCGAACGCTTTGTTGAGAGAAATTAGTCCATCGTCCTGACGGAGAGCACTGATAAGATTTTTCGAAAACACACTGTTTTGAGTAATTTCGTTCGATTGACTTGACGACAAAATGATAAAGCCATTTCCAAGAAGAACTTTATCGAGGTCCAAATTATATTGAGTCTTAATCGGCACCAGCGATTTTGCACCAGATGTAAGGTCAGCCGCACCAGAGTATGCCGCTTGCAAGACAAGAAGAATACGGTCAGACTGTACGTGCTGCTTTAAAGTGCTCATCAATGATTGCATCGAAAAGCAAGTTCCGTAAATGTTATCGAGCGCACAGTCGTACGAGCACAGATAAATATTGCCGTCGGTGGTTGGAAAACTACTTGTCGCAACAAACACAACGACAAGATCGTCCGGGCCAACGGCATTGCCTAAAAAGCTCGGGCCCAGGGTGGTCATAATGCTTTGTTTTGGAGTATCTGCGTCAAGCAGCAATTTAACATGCGATGCGTCAAAGCGCCCACCATGCGGATCTACCAGGTATTGGTAGAACTCTTTGGCTGATTGCGCCATCTCTCCTTCATTGGCTGAAATGAGGCGACCTTCCTTAAACTTTGACGTGCCTATGACCACTGCCCATTTTTGCTTAATGGGTCGGTTTGTTCCACGCACTGTCGGATTGAGATCCTGGATCTTAGTGAATTCGATTCCAGGCATCTTTGCAGGAGTTGTTTCAGTTGCTGATTGACTCCAGGCCGGACAACAAAGAGTTATGGCCACCGCCAAAGCAGAAAAACCAAACCGCTGAATCCGCAAACAAAAATTGTTCAACACGACCTCAATTACTTACCATGCATGAGCTGTATGTTCGCCGATACCATTCCGCCACCAGTAGAAGTCAGTCGTACCAGGCTGCTATCGCTAGAACTGGCAATTTGAGAAATTGGCGAAAAATCTTCAGGTAGCATCACTGGCATCGGATCATCCCACGACAATTTCATACGTGTCGGGCATAAATCTTTTGAGCCTTCCATAGATGGAGAAACAAAAGCTGTCAATTCATTGTTCCGCAGCATTTCTGGCGTGACCGCAATTTTCTCTTGATTGAAAACCAGGCCGAGCTGCTCTGTCCCTGCGTTTTTATCAAAAGCCATCCAACCGGTAGATGGAATAGCGTAATCTTGACCTTGTTTCAAAAAGTTGTGCATACCGTATTCTTTTTTCGGGAATAAAACGTCACTCTTTCCAGTCGTGCTCGTTTTCATCACCAGGTAAGCGTAGCCGTCTCTTTCTGGAATTAAGTGAAAGCGAATTGCGTCACCAGTTTTAAATGCCATTTTGTTATTACAGCGAAAAACTTTTCCGCCTCTATATAATTCTATCCAGTAACTGATTTTATTGTGACTATTTGTTGGAAGACTATTTTGAAATTTGGCTGGTGCCGGCGCTGGCGGAAGCACAGACGGTGTTAAAGCCGATGCAATTGTATTTGTCGCGGTGCTCGCAACGACGGCACCAGATGCGATACTGTCCGTAGAGCTAAATTGTTCAATTGAAGCCACTACAGGCAACTGTTCTTTAGCTTTTGCGATTTCGCAATCAAGAGTGGCAACGTTTCTATCAATCCACGACACTACAAATTTCAAATCGTCTGTATTAAATTGTCCCTTCTCGAAAATCAAATGCTCAGAATTTTTGCTCAGAACCATCTGACGATTAGGCGTCGCGAGACGCTCGAAGAGCTTCCATGTGCCGGCAGGACGAATCAGCTTATCGTTTGTACCTTGAATGAAAAGCACTGGCGTTGTCTTAACTCTCGGAGCCGCTTCCAGATTGTGCGCCAAAAATCCATCAAGTTGAACGAAATCTTTGGGCGAGAAATTAATACGCATCAGCGAGTCTGATTTCCATTCGTTTTGCAATTCAGGATTGTTTGTGATTTTTTGCACCGCAGCCATGGCGACATCGGTCATCGGTTTACTGTAGGCACCAACCACAGTTTGAAGCGCACACTTCTCCACGACTTTCTTTTCTTCATCACTCATGGCAAAACGGTCGTGCGCCGGCACTGAACAAATTAGCCCGTCGATAAGCTGAGGATAAAAAGCGGTTACGCGCAACGCGATTGCTCCTCCCATCGATTCACCCAATATCACTACGCGTATATCTGGATGATCTTTGTGAATCTGCTCGAGCATTGCTTTGACGTCTAATATGTCACCGTCGAAATCTAGCCCGTTGCGGTCATCGGCAATTTTTCGCTCGCCAAAACCGCGCAAGTCCATCGCGTACGCGGCTATTCCATTTTTCGCAAGCACTTTGCCCAGCGCGTCATAACAGCCTTTATGCAAACTGAAGCCATGAAGACATAAAACGGCGACTTTAGGGTGAACTCCGTCGGCAGGGAGCCAGGATAAGCACGGAGCCTTCATCGGAACTAAAGTAGCCTTTGGGAGACGAAGCTGCTTGGAGCCTGATTGATCTGGAGCATTCAAAGTGGTTGCTGTGCCAAAATCTTCAGCCACGACGGGTGAGACGAAACTAGCAATAGTCACGGCGAGCAAAGCAGATAGCGCAGCGTTCCGGACATTTATGCGATTGAGCACAGCTTGTACCTAAATTATCTACGGCTCTATTTTAAGTCCAGTAGAGGTAAAGCGCTTCACTTGACTACCGCGTGGTCAGTTAATTATGCAGAGGTTATGTCAGGGCCCAAACCAAGCTCTAAGCGCTTCTTTTTTGACATGCCCTTTAAGACAAGAGCGTATGACCTGCGAATGCACTCTTTCAATTCCTTATCGCTGAGCCCTGGTGATGCATAATGCTGAATCCACTTAAGTCCTCGCGAAGCTAGATAGGGAGCAGGACGCAGTCCAGGCTGGTCGCGAAGCACATGAGAGGCCTGGGGAAATGACTTGCAGAATTGATTGAATTGCTGGTAGTTCATTAGCTTGTCAGTATTTTAACTGGGTTTCATTGCATGGTGAAAGTGAATCAGACAGCTGCCACTTAATTACAGGCACAACAAGTAGGGCAAGGTCAAATGCACTATCATTAGCATATGAGTGACATGCCAGAAAAAAGAAGACGCATGGCAGCTAGCGCCTACAAAGATCTCTTCGGCGATTTTCTCAATAGCGAGGGAACAGACCAGAAGCCAACGGTTATGGGTGGCGAGCAGCTGGCTGACCTGCTCATAAAAAATTTCGGCAAAATTGATGTGAATGGCGACGGTGTCTCACTTCGCGAAATCAAGCGAGCCGACACCATGCCATTCAATTTCACCGACGAAGAGCTGCTCATGCTCAAAGTTTTGGAAAAATATTTTGAAACCATTTGCAATTTAGCCGACGACGAGCCCGGTGCAGACACAGTTATTAGCGCTGTAGATGTAGATGTTCTGGCGCAGTTTCTCAAATATTCTCATTTGACGATCGAACAGTTGCAGGAGTGGCGCAGGCTGGCCGATAGCTGACGACTGCGCCTGCACAGTTTGCTAGCTCGACTTTTTGAAGTCCGCCTCTTCAAAATCCGAACCGCCATTGTGAGGAGTTTGAGTCTTCAAACCACCGTCAGCTGGGACTTTGGGTTTGTCTGGCGAAAATTCACGGCCACCGTCAACTGAAGCGCCTTTGCTGGAAGCAGCCAATTCTTTCTTTTTCTGAATCAGGTTGGCATCTTCAAGAGCGGCTTCCTTCTTCTTCTGACGAGTAAAGTCTTCATCGCCCATCATTTTCTTGTCTTGCACGGCAGATGATTTGTCATTCTTACCAGTTTTGTAGGGGTCGTCAAATGTCAGCGAGCCGATGTCGCTTTTATCGGCATGACTACCTTCAGAGTCTTTCAGCTTCATGCCTTTGCGGCATTTGAAGTCATTCTCCATGTCTTTCCATGCGTCTAGGGCAATGTTGCCAAATTTTTCTGAGTTTTTCGACTGGTTTTCATTGCCTTTGACAGCAACTTTATCTTGAGCGTCTGCTTCTACTAAGTTATTTACTCTTGCCATGATTGGGTACCTCTAGTAATTTGATTCTTGGCCAGGTTCATCGACTTGGGGGGGTGGTTTACGTCTATGTGGCCTGCGCTACAAGGACAAATCTAGAAGAAATTTCTTACTGACTTGTGATTAGATGATTTCGGCTCCATCAATAGGTTTTTGTCCTGGTGATCGCTAGCCGCAAGGGCTTCAGCAGCTTGAGCTGCATTCTGCTCTTTTTGCCGCATCGCGAACCTCCAACAGAAGAATTTCACCTCTGATATAATCGTCGGCTTTTTAAGGAGCAACGATTGATGTTTGTATCTGTTCGCCACTTTGCCCACCGCGCTTTAATATCTGGCTTGATCTTTGCCAGCTCATGCACTGGGGCGATTGCCCAGACTGTGGGAAGTCATGTTGAATGCTCTCCTACGTCAATGGCAACTAGCTGGTGGCCAGGAACAGTGATTAAAGTCGATGCGGCCGGCAATTGCACAGTCAGACTTGATCAGCGCGAGGGATATGCCCCGAATGAAGAGTATTTTGTGCCTAAAAAATGGGTGCGCGCAGCCGCAACTAAAGCTGACGAGGTCGGCGGAAATGATCAGATAGCTAATCAGGCAGGTAATGCAGCAGGTGGAAATTTTGCTGGTGCAGCGGCGGGCAATGGAGCGCAAACTCCTGGTGGTTTTGCCGTCGGTGCGCGGGTGCGTGCAAATAATATTCATACACCTGGCGAAGATCACTGGCACAATGGCACAATCAAGCGCATGATCTCTCCAGGGTTGTACGCAGTGCACTTTGATCATAACGGTCTTGATCTTGTGGTCAAAGAACAGTGGATCAAAGCCGGTACTGGTGCTCCAACCTTTGTGCCTGGTCAGGGCAATCAGAACAACGGCAATCAACAGACAGCCAATAAACCAGCGCCTCAAAATCAGGCGCCAGCCAATCAAGCCAATGGTAAAGGGTCACCCCCAGATGGTTTGTACCAGTGCAATATGATTTCGGGTGGAATGTATATTCATATAGGTACGCTGGAAATTCGCGGCGGGACTTACAAGGGTCTGAACAGAGGAGCTGCCGCTCACCCATTTAGTGTTGATGGTGCCGGAAATATGAGTCTCAGTCACGGTTTGGCCGGCATGCCTGATGGCTTCACACTTAAGAGTGTAAGTTATGTAGGTGCAGATCACGTCGGTCGCCCACTGATCAAGATTCGCTATATTGGTGCTTCTAACGCACACGATACCATTGACGCAGTGCGAGAGTAGGCTGTCTGTGAGTAATAAGTCTTGGCGTGAGTTGAAAGAGCAAATCAATGCCGAAATCGGTGATCTGGTCGAGCGCGAGAGTCGATACATTACTATTACTTACTGCGGCGGTTGTGGCTACGAAGAGCGGGCATCAGCACTGGCAGCAGAGATCGGCAGCAAAATTGGTATTAGAACTGAGTTGTACCGCACTACCGGCGGTGTGTTCGAGGTTGATTTGGGCGAAGAGCGCATCTTCTCGAAAATTTTACTCGGTCGCTTTCCTGAAGACGGCGAAGTCGTGAACATTCTCATCGCCCACAAGTAAAATGTTTGATAATGAATCGGTTTTTAAAGGATTGTCATGACTGACGATAAGTTCGAGCTTGGAAAGCAAAATCTCAGCGCTGAAGAAATCGCTGAAATGATGAGTCCTGCGCTTGCCGAGAAAAAAGCGCAGGAGAAGAAACATCAACAGTTCATTTTAGACGCCATGAATGGCGAAGTTGAAGACAATGCCGGTCCCTACGAGTTGCGCTGCATCGTAGAACGTAATGCATGGTACGTGCCGCTAAAGAACGATGCCGAGTTCGAGATCTTGAATGTTCGCAAGGGCGAGCATCAGGCTCTAATTGCACGCGTATCAAAGAAAGATGGGCGGCGCACGGTCAGAGAAGGACAGGGTGGCCAACTGTTGCCCATCTATCAAGAAAAGCCGAATAGACCTTGCGCTGAACTTGACGGACGTACTCTGGCTCGATCGCTGCCAGCCAAAATAAGCGGTTTGCTGGTTCAACGCCGCGGGGAAGAACCGCTTCGCGAGCTCTACGCAGACCACTTCAACAACTTACGCGGTCTAGCAGACGCGGTGGAGCTTGAGGACGCGCTCATGGTAGACGGTCCGATTGAAACCGCAAAACTGCTGAAGTATAAATTTCGAGTGGCAATATACAACAAAGGGCTTTGGCGCAAGGATCACGTTGCATCAGTCGCGACTTTCGACGACACGCAGTACTTCGATGACGAGTGTACTGTCGAAATGATGTCCGGGAAAGATGTGTTTGAGAAGGTCTTGAAAGATGGAAGTTACGGCGGCATCGTCGTCAATCCTGAAAATGAAATCGGTCGCAACGGCCAGCAAATTAAAGGACTGCTATTGTCGATGAACTTTATCGAGCGGGCATTAAAGTCTGATTTTTGTGAATTACGAGTGCCAGCGTATGTGGTGCGCAGTCGCGAAGAATTTGAACTGTGGCTGAAGCTTGTGTTTTTCCCCGCTGAGAAATGCGATATCATCGAAGAACGAGATAGCCAGGGAAAAACTTTCATATATGCAGTGTCTCACCAGTCGCAAAGCGAGTGGAATATTCGAGAGTGCGAGTGGACGCAGCCAGTAGATGAGGTTGTGACACCTAAATTCGAAATTCGTTCGGCTCCCGGAGCACCAGATGAATTAGGCAAAGGTCTAAGCCCGGTGCTGTGCCCTGCCTTGATTGCAAAAAAATTGTGGATGCAACTGCCGCAGCAAAATAGGCACGAAAATAAATGGTGTCCTGGGCGGTGCCTGGTAATCGGCAGATTGTTGAGTGACGATGACGTCGCAAAGTCTAAGCTTAGAGTGCGCCTTGCTAACGAGCTGCTAAAGTTTCTACCTCCTGGCGTAGGCTCTCTGCCTCCTGACTCTATGCGCTCTGTCGAAGGAGCGCGCTTCGTAGAAGACGGCTGGTGCCCTTCTGCCAAAAGTCGCGAGTGGGCAGAGGGCACACGTGCGCAAGCCGAGCGCTATTGCCGAAGATTCATCTTTGGCTTCGGCGCCTAAATACAATACGAATAACGCACGTAACTTGAGTAGATAACGCATGTATAAGTACGAAGTTATGAAAGGCGATGATGCAGTTGAATTTTGCGAAGAAAAATTGCAATCCTATTCATCTAAATTTGACCTCAAGGCAGTTAGCCGCGTAGAGATTTACAGCGCTAACAGAGCAGATGATGGCGATGATTTCTTCGAAGTTCGCGTGATTGATTCTCGCGATACTGTGATTCTGCTACGACGCATGCTCGAGATTTGAGTTGCTCATCGGGTAGGCCGCCACGAAGCGCACGCTATTGGCGCTTTTGACCAGGCGCGTTTAATTTTTTCCGTCCAGTATGGCCTTGTAATCATGCAACTTGACTTTACACCTCCCCGGGTAAATGTAAAGTCAAGCTGCATCTCACAAGAAACGGCAAATTCTGCTAAATTTTGCGCCTCAGCTTGTCGCTCGGAGCGAGGAGCTTACTTACGCGACTTGGTCTTAGCTGTTTTCAAAATTTCACCTGATTGAGCGTCAATTTCAAGCTCAATTTTCCATTTGCCTTCACTACGGAGCTCAACTTCCCAATGTAAGGGGGTATCTTCACGCTCGATTTCAATCTCTTCTATTGTGGCATCGGGATACTTAGCCAGCGCAATGGCTTCGGCCTTCTCACAGCTGATTGCCGCCTTTTTTGTGAGACTTCCAGCATCACCCTCAGCAGCAACTGGCGAAATTGCGACACCTGAAAGAATTGACAGAATAAGAAAACTCAAAGCACTGTTAGCAAACAATCTAGACATTTTTAAAGCTCCAGCAAGTAACCGAGCAGTTATACCACCAATAATTCTCTATTTAATAATGCGTTTTGCCAATCTAAATGAGGGGCCCTAATTGCCGGTTCATTACACGAGCCAGAATAATCATTGAACGCATTCGCTCGCTGTCATTCCTATGATCAAAGAAGCGCTCGCTACGAGCATCTGAACTAAGAGAAAGACAAGCGCTTGTCTGCGTGATTGATTCTCGCGATACTGTGATTCGGCTGCGACGCATGCTCGAGATTTGATGCTGGCCATTTAAAACACTATAGACAGTTACAGTAAGACCGTTGGTACTGGTGCTTTCTTACCATGACTATCAATCCATTTCAATATGCTGGAGCACTCCTGCGCGTGAGCCGGCGCCAGGGAAGCCAACTTCGTCAATCTAATTTTGACCTGTGCCCAATTGCAGGCTTTCCATATTCGAGTATCAACTTGTCCCGTCTGCGGTGTCGTCCTCAAGGCGTGCATTGCAGCATCAAAATTCTTACGCGTCAGCTCCTTATCAGTCGTCGCAATAGCGGTGTTAAACCTGGCAACGCCAATGGAGACTTTGGGTACCAACCAACTATCAATAACTGGAGATGCGCCTTCCTGCTGGGCCAACTCAAATGCTGTTTCAACGCTGCGCCAACGTTCACTGGAATTGCTCGCAATTAATTGATCGAGCCGTGTACAAATTTCAACAAACGCAAACTTCTTCTCCAGCGCTTTATCGGCTCGACGCGCACTGTTTGCTTCAATCAGATCGCTTAACGCCGCTTCAAACGCTTTAGCTTTGAAGTGTTTGTCAAATAGTTTAATATTATCCGTGTACTCTGTAGTGCCGGCTTCGACAACGCGCTCCTTCCAGTGCTTCAACTTGCTCTCTGGCGGATGCTCACGATCGGCCAGCGACAACAGTAATGAATAGCACTTCCTGGCCTGGACCGCCGGTCCATGGAAATGGTAAGACTGCGCGAGCTTTTCCAGATCATCCACCGAAATCTCGCCGCGTTCGGCCTTCTCTTTAAAAGCTTCACGTCTTGGATAAGCAATCATACTCAATCCATTTTCATGAAAATACGAAATATCTGAGACAAGGTCTCGCACTATATTTGGTGCCGGACGCCCAGCAATTAAGCCATATTCACCGCTATCAAGCTTGATCAAGTCTACAGGCTTCTGATTAGTTACCGCTGTTCTCACAAATACTGATGGGCGGGCCTTACCAGGTTTGTCCTGTTGTGCGTTGGACTGACCAGACTGAGCATACACAATCGCTCCGGCTCCCAGATATCCCAGTCCTGTCACCCCCGGACCTGGCACGTAGTAGCCCAAGGAAATTGTGGCAGCAACAGCAATTGAAACCCGTATCACAGATCGACTAAGCAATACTTGCTTGCATGGAGGTTCTGGCCTGATGAAAGAGACACAGATATTCTCGCCAGCGTCTACGCGCTCCTGAAGGTCAGTAATTTGCTCTGGTGTATAGTCCGAAATATTCTGGACTTTGCAAGAACAAAGCGAGCACATACGTTCCAGGTCGTCACCTTCCATCTCCTGCAGTTTTACCGGGCAGGAAAATGAAAGCAATATGGGTGCTTTAATCTGGTCAGCCATAAAACGAGCATAGCAGGTCTTCTAAACTGCCACCGCTAGCAATTTTCCTAGAGAAAGAGATATAGACCTGGACGGATCAAGGGCCTACCCCAATCGGCACAGAGGCGATCAAAGCTAAGGCCTTCCGAGCATTTAATTACGCTGACTGCCGTCTAGAGCAAATATAGAGGCCAGTGACATTCGGCAGCCAGGCGCTGGTTTTAGTAAATGATTTGAAGTTCAAGCTACTCCACGCTTCAATCTGAGTCGTGTCAATTCTGCTTGACGCAGACTTAATTTATCTTACCCATGCATTGTAGAGCCAAACTCTGCCCTGGAACTAACACAAAGGTGGTGCCAAGCAATCTACTCGTGATCGCAGTCCGCTCCACCTTCACATCCGTAGTCGGCAAATCTATAAGCAAAATTGGGAACCTCACCACGACGAATTTGATCTATACCCCTTGCGAGATCACCGCTTTTGCAGCCGCTCGACCAGAACTTTTTCAATGCTTCCAAATAAGCCACAACGCTTTCAGTTTCGCCGGCGGCAAACAGTTCTTCAGCCAGCTCCATATCTGGTCCAAATGAATTTAATTGCGGTGAGCCGGGTGAAGCTCCTGCAAGAGCTAAGTGCTTTTTGGCGGCTTCGATATTGCCGCTCTTCAGGGCGACTCGACCGAGAATCGAATTTGAATTGTGAACAGCATTTCCGTCATTCCAGTTCTGTCCGAAAGTGAAAGCCAACGATAAACATTTCAGTGCAGCTTCTGATGCCTCATCGAAATTGCCTGCAACAAATGCAAGTTTGGCCAAAGTATCAAGCATGTAATACTGCCGATTCAATTCTGGCTCTTTGCTTACTGCGTCCCGCATAGCGTTCAACGCGTCCAATGCCCGATCTGGCGCACCGAGACTTAATAGCAATGCAAGCTCTCTTGACCAATCAGAACTCGCTGGCTCTAACTCGATAGCGCGGTGATACAGTGTCTCGGCAAGATTTTTGTCTTGCCGAGAAAAGTAGGCAGCCGCACAACCTATAACCCTTAAACTGTCGTTACTAGCCTCAATCTGAGCTAGCCAATGTCGCTTGGATTCGTCATATGAGGCCTGATCGATTTCTGCGTCAATACAGCCCCAATGCTCAATCAACCCACAGTCAGGCATATTATCAATCAACCAGATTGTTATAGCGGCAAGTTTTTTCGTTGCAGCTGCATTGGTATGCTGTAAGCGGGAATAGTAACCCAGTAGCTGAAAGCGCGCTTCCCAATCAGAAGGCTTCTCTATTAGCCTTCTTTCGAGAGCTTCGATATCGGCATCAGGCGCGCTAAAGCCTTTCAGCACAAGAGGTTGGTAAAGGTGACGATTATTATGAGTGCTCACCTTAATCTCCAACAGCCTTTTAAAGGATTATACGCTGCTCTTCGTGCCGTCGTCGTGTTTTTCATTTCGAACTGAGTGTCATCACCGGCTGAGCATCACTCTTTCTAGACATCTCTTGCTGAGGATCGTAGACCATATTCGTTATCACCCATGGCGCCGACTTTAGAACTCCACCTGCACCCAACCAAACTTCGCGCCACCGGTATGCTTTATCGTTTTCAAACTCTATTTCCAATCCAGCCCAAGAGTTACCGCACTGACCGGTCGCAATCAAGTAGAAATTGACGCTTTCAGATACACGCGATGGGCGCTCGGAATCTCCCAGCAACTCTTGCACCTTCGTTCGCGGCATGCCTATCAAGTCAAAATCCATCAAGAAATAAGCGAAATGATCGAAACGATTCATTCCCTCCTGGCCCATTGGCCTGGGGCTTTTCCAGGCCGCCGCATTGAAGTGATTGTGATGGATAGATTTTAAAATACGATCTGGCCCAATGATCTGAAAATTTGTTTCTTGGAATGGTTGCAACACTCTTCCTGCGCTATCCACGACTTCCCATTCAGTGTGGTTGTTAGGCGCCTTTCTTCCTACAACTGCCAGTTCAAAATCAAAGTGAATAGGTTTGTCGGCATTTGGAACAATAATTTTACCGGTCCGATCAACTAGAACATATTTTATCGCCCCTGTTTCTGTTTTAACAACACAGCCAGTCAGGTTGTAGTAGGCTCGGCCGATGCTAGTCGTCTCGGGCGGAAACTTGAATATAGTCTTACCGTTACGGGAGATAGCCTCATAGCAATCAGTAGCCTTTACTTTTGCGCCATAGACTTGATCAAAAAGGTGATCTAACTCAGCATATTTTGGCTTTAAAACATATTGAAACTTGCTGTTAATCAATCCTCTCCGATCTTGTCCACCGTTTGAAGGTTGCACAACTGCAGTGTCGCCGAAAAAATCAGAAGCCAATCGATAGACCGGCGACTTAACCTTGCCCTTCTTATCAATATAAAAACAAGTATTTCGTCCGCTTGAAACCCTCGCCAATCCGTTGGAGGAGAATTTTCCGGCACTGCTAAATTGCGCTCTAATTACAACTCGACCATTTCTAGCTATGTATCCCCAGAGTTCTTTTCCGTCGTGAGGTTCGTGGTAAGGAAAGAGGGCACTATTTTCGGTATCACCAAACGTGACGCCCGACGGGGAAGTAATACGTTCACCAGTCTTAGAATTCAAGGTAAATAATAGCTTGGTGCGCGAAAACTTATCTCCTGACAAAATATAGAAAAATTCTTCGTTCGGTGTTCCTATTGCCTCATATTTGGGCTCCAAAATGACTTCACCATTTAATCGACAGAGTCCGAATCCGTCCTGCCCATGAATTTCAAGGATCGTTTCTTTGGGCAACCCGCCTTCTTTGCTGTCATTGGCTAAGGCTGGCCAAATGACTTTAGACAAAGTGTGACCGGATGGAATATTGATCTTAACTTCGCGCCCAGTGTAATCAAAAACACGACCTTTGAAAGACCACTTCAATGGATTTTCGACGTCCATATCTTCCGCGAAGAAAAATCTTTTACCAAGACATTCGATGCGGTGATAATCACAAGGAACGATAGCCCTGCCCGCACGGTCAATGATACCCACGGTTCGGTAAGCTAATGTGCCTGGCGCACAACCCATTATGTAAGCTACAGCCAGGCCAAGCGCAAATTTAAAAGAATGCCTTCTCATCACTTATCTATATCACACTCAATGAGTCTAAATAGTTGCGCTAGATTCAAGTTTTGATTTGAACTCTGAGCCTCATGGTGCTAGCGGCCGTCAGTCACAACTCCGTAACTCTCAGTGATGATAATACGGTCATCGGAAAACAACAGACCGAAGACCCCCGATAAAGCACCATTTTACTAAAACCATTTTCTTATATGTGAGGACACTATGACATTTGAATCATTTAGAGACCTGGGCGATCGCGTAAATCCTACTTCAGATAACGGTCTTGCTCTTGGTAATTTGACAGTTCGTGATCTTAGAGAATCTGCACCAATTGCAAGAGATTCAGCACACCTCCCTTCACTGACGCTAAGTTCATATAGTGCAGCCGAGCGTTGTGGAACAAACTGGAGATGTGCAGAAAAATTGGCTGATGCCACTGGTACTGGTGGCGACACGCAAATGGCGGCTCGACGCCCCAGACCAGTACCAATTCAATTGCCTACCGATGATTTACCCGACTGGCCAGCCAGCTGAGTCAGTTGTAAAAACGAAAGCGGTGGGGCCATTCAAAACGGCACCAAGACTGTATAATTGAGTTCGCTGCTTTTATGGCTCCCGGAACAAACATTGTCTTTGAAAATTTTACGTGCCCTCCCTCTTGTATCCGTGCTGAATTTGTCATTCGGCCCACGCCACATCAATTCAGAACCAAAATCACGACCTGAGTGAAGTTCTCAACGCATTTACCGCACTAAATGCGGTGCTATGACTTTTGCCGACTACGCTTCCTCAAACCAATGTCAACCTCTATCCTTTCAAATCGTCGAAAAATCAAACCACCCGGCCTCAATGGTGAGCACCTGCTCCAAACCTTATCCAGCACCTCTTTTTGAACCTCCTCTCTTGACACCTCTAGCGTGATATCCTAAATGCGCCCTTCAGGGCATGTTAATAGCCCCCTTCGACAGCGCATAAAAACCCATGGATTCCTACATAGAACCTGATTTTCAGTCGATTCGCAAAGCTATCGACGCCTCGGGCGCAACTTACAGCTCTGACCTCTTAAGGCGCTACCACCTGTCTTTGAAAACCCGCCGGTTTGTCATTCTCTGCGGCGGAAGCGGTAGCGGTAAGACTCTGCTGACCCGTATGTACGCCAACGCCGTCGACGCCCAGTACAGACTGGTGCCGGTTGCCCCTAACTGGACTACCAACGAAGATCTTTTGGGCTACTACAATCCACTGAGCAAGCAGTACTACGATACTGACTTCAGCCTGTTTCTCAGGCAAGCAGCAAGGGCATACGAATCTGCCATCAATGTTGATAAAGAGCCGCAGCCCTTCCATCTTGTTCTCGACGAAATGAATTTGGCCCGGGTCGAATACTACTTTGCCAAATTCTTATCTGGAATGGAAGTTCTAACAAGTGCCGGCAAAGCTCAAGTATCCATGTTCGGACCAGACGTAGTCGACTTGACCCCCAACCTCTTCTTCATCGGCACCGTAAACGTCGACGAAACCACCCAGGGCTTTGCCGACAAGATCTACGACCGTGCTCAAGTAATTGAAGTGACCCACTTGAGAGAAGAAATAGCCTCTCGTATTGAGCGCCCCGAACTGCGTCAAGTGCTCATGGCCATATGGGATGCAGTAGCCGATGTCTCTCCATTTTCAATTCGTATTATTGACGAAGTTAATAGATACGTTGACGAAGCAGTGCGCATTGGCATGCCCTGGGAAGAAGCTGTTGACGATCAAATAATGCAAAAAATTCTGCCCCGAATCAAAGGCACTGATATCAGACTTGGTGTCATGCTCCAGAGAATGAGTGATGTAACCGCAAAGCGGTTCCCGCGGAGCCATAGTAAGATTCAGCAACTCAATTATGGTTACCAAACTTATGGAATCGTCTCCTTCTTCTAGACTCAGCTTCTTCAGCGAGCCGGGAAACGTCTTGGAGCATCCAGTCGAAGGGCAGCGCTGCGGAATCGGTATCAATGTGGCCAAAGAACTGCGGCCACTTCTCAAATTAACGCTAGATAAAACGCCACTGCCACTGCGGCTAGATGAAGATTCAACATGCGCCTATTCGGAGTGGCCGCCCTGCCCACCTGGTCACTACGAACTTGCTCTTGTTTGTGGAGACATCAAAGAAACCCGATTAATTGCGGTGATGCCACAGTATTTCAGCGAAACAGATTTGCATTACATTGTTTTTGATCTCTCCGAACGGCTGCCAAACTATATTGCAGCAGAACTGCAAGAATGTGGTGGACTCATAGGCACCAACCTGAAGCTGCCAACCGAACCGACCATACAAAACGAATTTTCTCGATTGAATCGGTTAGTCAATGGCACAAAAGACAAGCTGGGAATTCTGCAGCTGTTGCCAATTATTCAACGAGAGTGCCACCAAGTATTGGTGCCACGAAATGAACTTAAAAATGCAAACAAAACCCGCAAACCGGACATTTCAAAATTGCCCCAGGCCATTGCCATGGCAGGAAATCTTTATTCCAATGGCGCACTGAAGCAAATGTATGACGTCACAGTTGAACGCTCATTTGAAACATACGAAAACCGGCTTGTGAAGGCTTATATTCAAGCCTTGCAAAGTCAGATGCTGCGGCTGCAAGCGAGAATGGAAGCAGAGAAGCCAAAGCACCCTCTGGCATTAGAGCTGGAAACACTTTTAACTGAACTTCGTTTGGCTTGCGCTCGGGCGCAGTTTTTGCGAGAAGTACGACGACCATTTGAATCAGCTGGTCGGGTGACTATGGTTCTTTTAAAGAATCAGGCCTACCGCGCAGTTTTCGAAGGGTATCTGTCACTTTATAAATTTTCAACTATAAGACTTGAAGAACCAGCTCTAGAAAAGGCACTGAGCTCTTTTCCTTATCTCTATGTGCGCTGGGTCAACCTCACGGTGATTAGCGTATTCCTTCAAGTCTGTATTGAACTAGGCTATAAATGCATCAGCCACCCCTGGATCAAACAAGATAATCAGGGACTCTTGATTCCGGTTATGAGTGAGGGTGAGGCTGGATTAAAGCTGTCTTGCCCGCGCACCAATAAAGTAGTCAGCATCTTTTCATGGAAACCAGCCGGTAAAAAAAACGCCACAGCCGCATGTGCACAAGAGCAGGCACCAGCTCTAGCCGTCGCCATCTATCCTGCAGAGCAACCACCAGTGGTGTTATTGTTTGATGCGAAATATGCAGTTTCGACTGGCAAAGCTATCGAACCGATGAAAGAGGATGTGGAAGAACTGCTTCATGGAATGGAACAGAGCAAAACACCCGATGGCGTGCGTGAGATTCAATACTGTGCGATTTTGTACCCTGGCCTAAGAAAACAGATCGCCCCAGATCTTGAAGTTCTAGCAGCACGACCATCAAACGAAGAGGCTCTGCGAAAGAGTGTCTACAAAGTGCTCAAAAAGTATCTTGATGCAGCTTCCAAGCTAGTAGTTTAGGCACGAAATTTCTTCAGCTAAGGACAAGAAACGGGCGCATACGTGCCTTGATTGAAATGCAGCATCGCATTGTCAACGTTATAGACAGTGCAAGATAAAACGTATTAAGGCTACATATCGTCGTTTTCAAAAAGACGGTTAAGATCGGCGCGCTCTAATGTCAAGTCATTGTCAAAACTTTTCGCTACAGTAAACCTCAACCAAAGGTGGTTGGCATCAAAACAAAAAAACTAACCGCTTTGACTTACTAAAAGTTTTTCCTAAAACCGGGAGCATATTATGGCAAGCGATACTCCAGAACAGGCGGGAGACAGGATCCCAGACCCTCTCAGAGAAGCATCCAGAAGGATCCAGGAGCGGCTTTTACGCGATGCAGAGCAGCCAGCTAATCCCAGCTCCAGACCGATCGGAGAGCGTAACCTTGGACCGGTCGGAAGACAAGGCGACAATTTACCAGTTTTGTCTCTAACAGACGGACAGTTAGCAGCGACTCTCATCGCTGAACGCCAGGGCGATACGCAGAGAATCTTAAACAGAACGCTCGCCGACCCTCAAGGCGGCCGGGTACAGGGCGGAGTATTTAGAACCGTGGATCGACTCATGACCGAAACAGGATTGGCAGATCGAGGTTGGGTAGCTCTGCCTACCGAAAAAAATTCGGGCCTTGATCGAGTCGGTGCAGACATCGTCCTCGTCAATAGAAACAGCGGTGATGTAATTTTCATGGATGCCACCAGCAGGGATAAAACTGGAGACGGACGCTCCCGACTGGTGGAATCTGGAATCGTCCAGGTTGAGCGCAACTGGTTTGACCCGAACGGCAACCTTGACACCGAAAATCAAGCAGCCAGAGATTTCCGCAGGTCACTTGCGCAAAGATTGGAGCGGATGACCACGCCGGAAAACCAGGGAGGCAGCCCTCGTCTCAATCTGAGCGAAATAAGACTACCCGGTTTTGATTCTACAGCCGCTACTAACCGGGAAGTTTCGGAATTCCGCATCGCCCTGGAGCAAGCCGCCAGGAGTGCTTCTCCTGAGCGCGCTTCCTATATCCGTGAATTTATAGACAGGCAGGTTAATGTAGGTGAAAACTTTGCTGTCCGAGAGAGCTCGGCGGCAAGCGGTGCCAACCAAGAACTCCTGCGCGAAGTTGGACGGACAGCCAACAATGTTGTTTTCAATCAAGTTATAGCGAACCTGCGCCCAGAGCAAAGTCGACCGCCGGCTATTCC
>CASBPX010000043.1 GCA_949127735.1 Candidatus Obscuribacterales bacterium
ATGGTTATTTTGGCTTTGGGTTGGTTTGTCGGTACTGCGATGTATTGGCAGTGTCTCTGAGAAAGAGACCTGTTTACTCGTCGTTGGGGAAGAGCGTGATTACGGTATCGACGCCCATGTATTCGTGCGGAACCTTGCCGAGGTTATCGGCGAACCGGTCGGGGTCGACGTGATACTTGATGAAGCCACGGTCGAGCCAGGCATCGAGAACGTGAGAGCCAGGCACAACGAATTGGGCACGGAAGGCAGCCAGAGCGGCTTCAGGGTCAACCGGAGTGGTGGTGGCAGGGGCGGAAGTGTTCAAGGTTTGTGCGGTGTAAAAGTCCCGCTGCTACATCGCTTGATGCAGGCAGCGAAACGGATGGATGTCGGGCAGAAAGCCCGAAGAAGGGAAGGGGGAACTTCATGACACGCTGTTGGCGCGCCAGTCGTCCCCCCTTCTCAGTTTTGCAGAGGTTCGTTACTATGTCCTATCTTTGGTCCGCAACAAGTGTGGACCTGCAGTAGTGGCTGGATTACAAACCGAAAAACGACTTGGCGCCGGTATCAACAGGCAAGCGCGTGGTGGCGCAGGCCTGAGTGACGATGGCTTCGCGCACGGCCTCGGTAACAGTCTCCGGGGTCATTGGTGCGATGTCGTTGATGTAAATCGGTTCGCCGACAGTGATGGTGACGCCACCCCGCCATTTGAAACCCATGGCTCCATAGGAGCCGCCAGCGGTAGATTCATCACGCTTGCCGAAGCACAGATGAATGGGAACGATGCCGACTCTTTCCTTCTTCTCAAGCCGCTCATAAGCGCCGATGGCTATTAGAGCTGAGCCTTTCTTGAAGGGAAGATATGTGCCGGTGCCGGAGATCTTTCCTTCCGGAAAGACTACCAGCGTTTCGCCATTCACCAGCACCTGAATGGCTGGTTCGATGACTGTTCTACCTTTGGTGCGGTCGACGGCGAAGCAGCCGAATGCACCCATAACTACTGCCTTGAGTCCCCACAAGCCGCGCATTTCTTCGTGCGCAGTCATGTATCGGGGCATACGCCGCATGATGGAATAGATAACTGGCGCGTCGAACATCGAACTGTGGTTAGGGCAGAAAATCAGTCGCCCTGGGGCAATGAGATTGTGCTTACCAACAATGCGAATACGACCAACCTGGATATTAACCCAGAGGCGTGCCAGATACTTACCAACAAGCTGCAGCGGACGGAAGGACTTTGGAATGAACCCACTTGTGAGGCATAGGTCCACATACTCGCGGAATTTCTTTCTCCAGTTGGCGACGAATTCCTTGACGAGATGTGAACCCCTATTGAATGGGGTTTTCACGATTGTGTCTCCTGGTCTCACTTTGAGGTGAGCCGGTTTAGTTTGATAAGAGAAAAGAGAGTTCTGGAATTAAAAGCAAAGGGCACGCAGACGGTTGCAACTTCAGAGGTGAAGTAAGCAAAAGATTCTGTGACACCACGAAACGACAGGTAGTCGAGTGAGTATGGTGTCGCGGAAGTGTCGAGGGGCTTAAAGGCTTTTAAAAAGAAAATTCCAGAGGAAAGAAATGAATAGATGCCTGGTGAAACTAGCAGAGCTCTATGTCGTGATCAACGTTTACATCTGGTGTTCTACTTAAGCTTTCTTATTTAGGCTGAAAGCTCAAGGTCTGAAGCGATCATGCTTTATCGCACAACTGCGCTAGCCCACCCCAAAAATAGTTTATAAGCGGCCTATTATGCTGGAATATTGCTGATTCACGAGGCTTTCTCAGCTTGGCAACCCCTAGCGTCTCAAGAGCCCAGCCAGCCATGATTTTATTAGGTTTCGGAGATTCTAAAGGTTAGGTTAAGGAATCACTTCTCAATTAAACAACAACGGACCAACTAACTCTTAGATCACTGAAACCAACACCTTCTAACTTCGCTTTCTCAGCCTTCAAAGCTTTGTAAGCGGTGTCGCCTGCGTGTTGCTCTATGCTCTAATTGGTTGCGCTCGCTGAACTAACCTCTTAACTATGAAAGGAGCCACTATGGGAATCTTGTTAAAGTGCCTCTGGCGGCTCTTCTTCAAATGGAGGATGCCCGAGCGCACATACGTTTCAACTCCGGCAGCCGATCCTCACTCTCAAGCTCATACTCACAGTCAGCCAAACTTCGAAGTCGAACGCAAATATCGCATCGATGAAAATGAACTGGCAAAAGTGAAAGAGCAGATCAAGCAAATGGGCTTCTCACCTGCTCGTTTGATTGCCATGACCGATCAGTTTTTGCCGGTAAAAGTCAAAGGTGAAATGGTGCGTGTTCGCGACGAGGTCGTGGGCAATCACAGCGAAACACTTCTCACCATCAAAGAATGGGTCAACATTTCTGGTGGCCGTGAGCGTCGCGAAACTGAAGGGAAACTTTCGAGTTTATCGCGCCGCTTATTGCTGTCACTTGGTCTCCTGCTCAATGGTGGAGCGCTCATGACTTTCTCCAAGCTGCGTCAGGAGCATCTCAATGCTTCTTCCGCTGGAGTGGTAATCACGCTCGATGATGTTTCAGGTCTGGGTAAGCACTCGGGCCACTACGCCGAAATTGAGGTTCTCGTTCCTCAAGGCGGCGACGTTGCAGCGGCACGCGCACAGATAGCGCAGCTTGCTCTACGTCTCTTCAACGAGGAACGTCAGCCTGTGGAAATGTCGTACCAGCTCATGCTGGAAGACTACCTTCAGCAGACTGCTTAAACTAACCAGAAGCCGACACGGTGTCGGTTTCTCTCTTTCTTATAACCAGTCAGACCGCATGCCATTGGAGCTCTCTGTGAGGCCAATGGCTTGTGCGTTCTGACGATAAATCGGCCGGCTAAACCGGCCACAAAGGAGATCGTTATGACTACGCAAATGCAAAAATCCAAGAAGGGCCGCAGGCTTGACCTAGTGAGCCCCACCAAATCCGAAGCCGTGATGGCTGACTTCCTCGGTGGACGTCTGATCGGACAACTCGACGCTGTTACCGCAGCTGTTCGCATCAAGAGCCGCGCTCTCAGCCTTCTGCGTGAAGGTAACAAGTGCGCAGGCTTCTACTACTTCATCGGTGAACCGGGCGTGGGCAAGACGGAGCTGATGAAGCTTCTGGCGCTCTACACCCACAACAACCCCAACGCCTACATCAAGCTCGATGGCGGCACGCTGGCGGAGAAGCATCAGGCGGCCAAGCTGATTGGTGCGCCCACCGGCTACAAGGGTTACCAGGAGCCGGAAGACCAGGAGAAGGACGCCGCTGCTTTCGCGAAGAAGCTGGAGGAGATGGCGAAGCTTGACCCTGAGAAGGCCGCCAAAACCTTCCGTCGTGACCCCCGCAAGCTGCTTTCGGCAGTGAATATGATCGCATCGCGTCGTGGATCGACCGTTCCGATCACGTTCCTGTTCATCGATGAAGCCGACAAGCTTCATCAGACTGTGGACGATTTGCTCTTGAACGCCATCGAGGACGGTGTCCTTTCGCTGGCCGACAACGAAGAAGTCGACTTCAGCCAGGTCGTGGTGATCATGTCGGGCAACACCGGCTCGGCCGCCGCGGTCAACCGCAAGGAGAAAATCGGTTTCACTCGCGAGACCGGTGAGCAGAAGCAGGAAGCCACCAAGGACATCATCCTGGAGGCGATGAAGGCTCGTCACCGTCCTGAGTTTCTGGATCGTCTCGACGAGGTGGTCTTCTTCAAGGCTCTCGGCCGCGAAGATCTGCGCCAGATCACGCAGCTGCGTCTCAACGAAGTGGTCGCTCGTTTCATGAACGTGATGCCGCGCGGTAAGGCTTTCACCGTCAAGGTGGAAGATTCTGCTCGTGATTTCATGCTCGATGAAGCGATGAAGGACAAGGGCAATGCTCGCAAGATCAAGCGTCAGGTGAAGAAGCACTTCACTGACCAGCTCGATCGCTTGTGCTCGAAGATCGCTGAAGGCGAAGAAGGCTTCGAAGACGTTTTGGCCGGTGACCTGGTCAAGGTGTCCTACAACGCCGGTTCCACTCTGGACTTCGACATGTTCGAAGGCGAGGGCGACCAGGTGGAAGCCGATTCGTTCACCACGTACAAGGCTGACTCCACGGTGGCACAGCGTCATCTGGGAGAGCAGCGCGTGGTGGAAGCAGCTTCGAAGCGCGCCAAGACGGCCGCCAAGAAAGTGTATGCCGTCATCATCGAAGCGGAAAATCCGTCACAGATGGGCGTCGAGCGCAACGACGCAGTGCTGGTTCTGACACAGCATCTGAAGTTGGAAGTGATCTACATCGGCGTGACTTTCAGGGCTCCCTGGATGCTGACGCTGCACGTGGAAGCGACCGACGAACAGGTGGTGTTCATCAAGGACCGCTTCAGCGCCAACGGTGAAGTGAAATTGGTTTCGGACGCTCAGTAAGACGTTCGTCATTGGTTATTGAATAGGCCCCGGCAAATGGTGTGAACAGAGCAATCTGTTCGCACCACTGCCGGTGGCTTATTCATTTTGAATTTTTATACTATGCTGCATAGTTGAGTTGTTTTTCCCATGCCTATACGCCTTTCGCAGGTAAGCCAGTGGCATAGCGGGTTGCCGTAATAATAAGCCGGCTAGCAATTTGATACCACTCTAGGCGCCGATTGAATCGATAGCAAAATTCATCTAGGTAGCTTTGAATGTGTTGCCTGCAATAGTGATGGTATGTGCCTTTGAAGAACCTTTAAAGATGAGAAATAACAAGACTTAAGCATGGCAGCGTAGCATCCAACTCAGCTTTCGGAATCGGGCAAACCTTGATTTTATGGCCAAAGGTAGTCACTACGGTGTGGTGCTGTTTGCCATCGCCGATGAATTTTCGTTTGCTTGTATCAGACTCTACGTCTGCTGCGATGATTGGCTGGAGAGCTTCTCGGGTATCGTCGTCCATCACTTTGAGGACAAGCATTCCGGCGCGAAAGCCCTCGTTCTCAACTAAAACAGCCACCTCCACTTTGTCGACAAATGGTGACAGGCCTGGCTCGGAGACTTTTCTCCGTCCTCCTAAGTAAGCTTCATCAATCTCGACATAGCCAGCCAGCTTCAGCGTCTTCTCCTCCTCGCTCATGGCACATCTTAGCTTCCGTAACATTCTAAGAACTGTTGCATACCTGATTCCGAGCTGACTTGACAGCTTTAAGGCAGACGCTCCTCCTTTGTCTTGAGCCACAAAGTAGATGGCCAAGAACCAGAGCCTGAGCGCGATATGTGTTCCTTCAAAAACAGAACCAGTGAGGATCGATGATTGTCGACCGCACAATGCGCATTCAATGCTTCGCCGCCCAGTGAGCTGATATCCGTCACTATGACCACAGTGGGGGCAGATGAAGCCATGCGGCCATTTCGCATTATACACAGCCTGTAGACAGGCATCTTCGCTTGAGAAACGATCTAGGAACTGAGGCAAAGTTAGATTTCTGTATGTCATGATTCTTACCATTTTTGGGGTGGGTAACTGTAATGTATAGTATTCCCAAGCCAAGAAATAATCACGGTCCTGTTTTAAGCGTATAGGCATGTTTCAAAAAATAAAGTTTAACAGCATCCTACTTGCGCAATGCCGGCTAGCGACGATGCGAAGAGCGTGTCACAGTGCAGGCGCTTAATGCCCGATTGGAGACGGATTGAATTGTGGGAAATGAACTCTGCACCAAAGGTTATCCTTGGAATCGTTTGATTTAAAGGGAGCAGCTTTCTGAATGATATTCAGAGCCAACTTATCTAATTCAACGGATTCAGAACTTTTCGTGATATCAATTTTCTCAATATGTCCGTTAGGTTTAATCGTCACGATGCAATCAATTTCTTTATCCCTAAAAACTTGCCTCAACTTGCGTTCTACAGATCGAACTACCTGCATATTGAACTTATTATCTGGGCAATCTTCTCCAAACTCTCTTGCAATATTAACGAAAACACTTAGATTTGTTAAATGCCACTTAGCTGTCAAATCGGGTGTGCCACAGAGTGTCGGCGCACTGGACTGAGGTGCCTTATGAAGCTCAAATCCCTGAGCTCTATACTCGAAGTTTTCGGCTGCCTGAACGGGCATTGAGAGGGCAAGAGAAGCAAGAGCAACCACAAGCTTTTTCATCTTAAATTACCTAGACGGATACTTATATTCTACGGGAAACCAGAAAGAAAGATGGGAGCCAAATGGCCCCCATCTCTAGAGTTAGCTATTTAGTAGCCCTGTCCTGATCACGGACAGCTGTATGCAGGGGTAAAGGCTACCCCTGCTGCCTGAGCCCCAATTGACTGGGCGCAAGAATACAATCCTTTTTTCATTAACCCATCAGCTGTTTCCGTTAAGAAAAAGTCAGTCTGGTTGGTCAGATTTCGAACAAAGGCTTGATAGGCAAAAACTTGTGCAAAGAGTTCAGCCTGGCTAGCCAAAATTCCTGGCTGCGACAAGGCTACTATTTGGCTATTGGTTTTTCCAGTATAAATGCCTCCAGGGTTATTGAGAGTACCGCCGGTTCCACCAGCTGAGCAGAATTGTTGATGCGTTTGGAAATCTATCACTCCGTTAAGAGGGCCTGAACCTGTCGCGGTACACGGTGGTACGTTAACAGCGCCTCCGGCCTTATCCAAATAGTCCAGGTCATCCGATACAAGGGCGGTAAAAATCGCTGAACCGCTTGTAACTCCAGACACACCACCACTAAGGTCAATCGCATGACCAATCTCATGGATGGCAGCCTCGGAAATCTGGTCAGTCGTGAGAGTCGCATAGCCACTCGGGAAAACTGTATTTTCGAGCACAGTAGCGTTTATATAAGGCGTAGGGCCATTTTCGGGATACGTGTATCCCGCGAATACCCCAGGAAATGTTACGTTCAAAAAGCTTTGTAGTGCCGTGCTGTTGGCGAAAACGTAAATGTTAGTGTTGACCAATTGAGCATGCATCCCACCAGGAACCCGCTGAGAAGCCGTAAGTGCAGGCCTCCCGTCTAATGAAGACGGACTTCCGGGGTTGACGCAATTCCAGTAAAACTTCGGCCAAGAATATCCAGTGAGCTGTCGTTGACACGTAATGCCGTTCCACGTTACAGAGCCGCCGAACGAACCAGAACTCGTCAAACCTGACTCAACTTTAACTAGTGAATTGGGAACAAACGGTCCGGTCGGATTATTGGAAAGCTGAGAGATAAATGGAATTATCACCAATCCACCTTCGCCACTGGCGCCGCCTTTGGCATCAAGCAAAATGGTTCCATCCGAAACAATGGGATGAGCCGAATCAGTAGTAAGTCTGATTTGTCCTCCTGCCTTGTCCACAAAGCCGATTGCACTCATTGTGAGTTGAGCAACGCTAATCTCAGCGCTATTGTTGTTCACATGGATAAACCCTCCAGCACCACCGCCTGTCTGGCCACCAGAAGCATTGAACTCAGCTTCGTCCAAAGTGATTTTTCCAGAATTACCGATAAGGTTGATCTCTCCGCCTTTGTTCAACCCAGCTCCGTCTACACGGAATTTTGTTTTCGTAGCTTCGATGGTAGCTGGGCTCGTAATCGCAATTGAGCCGCACTCTGCAACCGGATTACACCCTCCTGTCGCAGAAATGGTGGCATTGGTGAGTGTCATCGGGTTATATGCGGTCTGGTTAAGCGTTATGTTCCCGCCTTTTCCAGTACCAGCCGCATTGGCCCGGAGTGATGATGCTGCTGTTACTGTTAGCCGAGTAATATCATGGATATTGATTATCCCACCAGATGCATTGCCACCAGTGCTGAGGTCCACTCCGGCACCATCAAGGTTGACAATATTTGCATAGGCGATTTCAATCATGCCTGCACGGTTTGTGTTAGCGTTTCCAGTCCCTGCTGCCTTTGCTGAAAGATTAAGTCCACTAGTTAGCCCGAGGTTTAGGCTTTCGTTTCCCAACAGGTGGATTTTGCCACCATTGCCTTGCGTTGTCCCACCGTCCGCTTTAATTTGGGAACTCGTTCCAGCTGGTGCGATAAGCCTTCCATTGATATATACCGTGCCAGCATTACCATTAGCACCGGGCGAAGATGCGTCAGCGACGAGACCACTGTCGAATGTGATCGTTTGTGGTCCCGGCACAAAAACGTTTATGTATCCGCCGTCACCACCGCCGTTGGCACCACCTTTAGCAGAGAGTTTGTATTTTCCATTTCCCGTGCCCAAGATGATGTTATTAGCGCCGGGCTGGAGGTCTATGGCTCGATAGCCACTAGCATTAGGACCACCCGTGCCCGCAGGCGCAGCGTCAGCCGTGATAGTTGCTGCTGATGTAGCCGACAAAACGATTGATTTGGCACTACCAAGATCGACTCGTCCCGCGTTGCCATTGCCTGAAGGAGGTCCGTTAACGTTGAACAAAAACGTCGGCGATGACAGCGTTGCTTTGTCTACTCCGAAAAAACGGATTTCTCCACCGTTTCCACCAACTTCTGCGGATGCATCGAGAATGACCGCGCCACCGCTGAAAGTGACACCTTGAGTGCCACTAGTTTGGCCATTGTTCCGAATGTAGATCAGGTGGTTAGTTTTGCCCTTTGCCTCAAAAGTGACCGGGCCGCCCTTAAACGAAAGCGGATAAGCTTGTGTAATAATGGCTGCGTTGTCGCCATTGGCTGTAGCTTTGAGAAGACCGCCAGCGCTGACGACGTTGGAAGCACCAATCACATTATTGGGGTTGAGGTTGTTGACGTTGATAAAGAGGTTACTTACGTCTTCATTATTGTCGGTAACTACTGTTGCGCCTCTGGGCTGGAAATAAACGAAAGATCCGTTTGGCAAGTCTCCGGTTCCATTAGCGTTAATTGTCAGACCGTTGTGGTTGACGGTGGTCGCTGCGATAGCAACACCATGTCTGGTACCAGCACCGGTGTGATTCGCTCGCAGAGTAGTTGCTCCGCTGAAATTAACTGTGCCAGCCAGTAGTTGAATACCGCCTATTTGTCCAGCGCTAGTAGCCGTCGACAATGTTCCGGCAGGAATAGTAAGAACACCAGCTTGGGCATCTAAGATAATAGTGTTGCCACCACTCGTAGTGACAAGTCTGTTGGTGTTGGTCAGCGAAATATTGGCGACTGTACCACTGGTGCTGTTAGTAATATAGATTGCGCCATTGGCTCCGGCCGTAACCGTTCCGATTCCGTTTAGACCAGGCGTACCAATAACAAGCGCAGTGGTGCCACCTCCTTTGTTGGCCTTGACAACAATATTAGCGCCAGCTGCGCCGGTCACGTTGCCAGTTTTAACCGTGGTTTGCGCCACGATAAGGATGTTTCTTGCGCCAAGTGTCCCAGTGGTTTGAACGACCCCGCTGATATTTACTTTCCGGCCAGCTTTGGCTTTGACGTATCCATTTGATGCTGACAGGCTCGTGGCATTAGTATCGCCAGCTGTGCCTTGTGCATTGAAATCGACATGACCGTCAGTGGCCGCAACTGTTGTTGCTGTGATCGCTCCAGTCGAGGTTACGTCGATGCTGCCATTTGTCGAGTTCATCGTGGTTGTAGCAACAGTAGAAGGACCGACGACATTGATCGATGCCCCGCTAAGCGCTTTTACTGAGATGGTCGATGAGCCAGTAATGTTTAATGTACCAGCGGCAGTAATATTGCCTGTTGTAGAAATGGTTGTTCCGCTAACAGAAATATTTCCGCTGGCGTTGACGCCTGCTGCGGGAATGACGCAAGCGGTGCCTGCGGTGCCTATAGTTGCGTCGCCGTTAACTGTTGCCGGAACGTTTGCGCAAGTGTAGCTTGTTGCTTGTGCTGATGAAGCCATCGCAAATAGCGCCAGTGCTGGAAGAATGGCTAAACCTAGCCATCTGTTTTTTATGTGTTTCATATGTAATTCCTTGGTTGGTTGAAAGTCCCTTCCTGTCCCAATTATTGCGAGCTAAACCAAGACACAACGCTGAAAGCGCTGCTGAAAAATCACTGGTTGCCTGAATTAGTAAAGGTCTTAGGTGTGGCTCGGTTTATTGAAGGCGGGGAGGGATGCCCTCACACTGCGCGCTTTCCGGCTGTTTGAAATGCGGATAGTTTCCATATGAAAATGTAATCGCTTTCACAAAACGGCTCAGAGATGGCAATCTCAATAATGCTGTTATCTTCCCAAGGGTCGCGAGGCTAGCGAGCATTTGATCTGTAACGAAGCGTTCACCGCCTGGGCGCCCGACCTAGAAAGTTTCTGAAGGGTGTGCAGTCCGTCAATAAATCAAATTGGCAGGTTTACCGCAGGTTGTGCAGCCGCTTACTGCCTGCCTCTCGTCATCAGTTATCGGCTTGCTCTGCAACTGCTTATGCTCGTCACACAGCCGCAAAAACGGCTTATCATCCCACGTCAAAGACGTTTTCAGAACTTCCCAAAAGTTTTTCCAGCGAACGAGTAATTTCGGGCACACCACTACGATCCACTTTTAGTCTCGCTTACCAATCCATTGGAAGCTGGTTCTAATGTATGTTTTGAGTCATGTTCAATTACATCAGAATGAATCTGGATTGAGTGCAAGAACATCGATTAGTCTTAATTTACACCTGCTTCCTCCCCTCCCCCGCGAGGTATTCGACAAAAACCATCAAACGAGCTTTGTATCGCCTTTCAGCAGTTTTTGGAAGGAACACCGTTGCCGGGCTATGCAACAAGCAGAGTACGAAGATGCCTGCTTTTCATTGAATCTCCCACTTGTGTAAAAAGCACTCCCCCCTGTACTCACCCGTAGTACCCACCCGTAGTACCAAAACGCAGCCTGGCTGCCCGAACTACCAAATTCATGTCCCTGCCAAAATCATTCGCCCAAGAGCTGTCTGACATCGCAGTCAAGAACAGAGAGCTGAAGTGTGTCCAACTCAGACTCTGGCGTGAGTTGTGCCGCACTTCAGCGCGCAAAGGGAAATATTCTTGCGTTCTTTTGCAACGCAGATATGTTGTTGCGCACCTGTTTTCTTCATGGAAAATTCAAGACTTGCTGCGCGAATTTGCCGAACCAATTGCTCTGTTGAAAAAGCACGGTGTTAAGGTTTCGGCTGTCCAGCCGCGATGCAAATGCAAGGAGAACCTCCAGAAGGCCAGACATGAGATACGACTCATTGCCACTTGGCCGGAAAGCTGAGTGAAGAATAACTGAAGGATAAGTGAATGTTGCTTTGCCGATAGTGGCTCTTTCATGCCATTATCGGCAAAGCAACGTTACATAACATTTTCAAGTATGTGTAAATATGTCTTCAAGAAGGCCATGGCTAGCGCGTCTTTCTAAACATTTTATTGATCTCGCCGCAGCGAAAGCTCGCACCAGAGGCGCCGGCTTGCTTTTGTGGCATTTGGTGCGCCATGGTTAAGGTGCAACTTAAAATCTCCACCCAATCGGAATCCCACTCACAACCACTCCTGTCGCTCGATCTACATCTCGTTTAACTCTGCATCGAAAATAATATGGTGTGTTGTTCGAGTGTCGATTTCGCAAGTTGCATCAACCGAACCGAAAGAGGCCCCATGCCCAGCGCTATCACTGAAATTCCCTCAATCGTGCTCATTGCGTATGCCGATGCCAGCGCCCGAGCCGACCATCTCATTTCCACTGTAAAGAACAATTTTCAGCCAGCTCTCGACGCCGCCCTCACCGCGCTCGAGCATGCCAAAGCCACTCAGTTGCCGGTGATTGCACAAACTTTAGAGCGAGCTTACAACAGTGCTCACCGCACTTACGAGCAACAATATCGCCTGGCGAGCAACAATCACGGATTTGCAATTACTCGCGCGCTGCGTTCTCTCGATGATCGCAAGGCGCAAATTTTGGCCCAGTGCGACGACCGTTTGCAGCAACTGCGTGCCGATTACGAGCAAGTTTGCACCGCAGCTGGATCGGCGGAAGATCTCCGATGCTTGCCGGTCTTAGACGTGCTCAGCCTTGCCGAACTCGAAGCGAATCTAATTCGTGACCAGCATCTGGCAGAAAGTCACGCCATTTATCTGCAAGAAAAGGAGAGTGAGGACGCCATTCTCGCCCAGCGTCTCGCCGAATTGAATGCTGACAAAACGCGCAGTTTGCAGCAGGCCAGGGACGACTATGATGTCGCTCTGCTCGCGTTGATTCCACCTCTTGAACAAGCTGTGCTCGCAGCTCAAGCCGCTTTTGACGCAGCCATGAACGAGGCCAACGCCGTCTGCAACGAACTGCGAAAGCGTCGTGTGGATCTTTTCAACAATTTCAATGGCGGCAACATGAGCATGTTTAGCTGTGCGCGGCGTCTGGATCAAATTGGCTAATCGCCTCTAAATTACGTTAACCGATTAGTGTGGCGGCAATGCTCAAAAAGCGTTGCCGCTGCATTTTTTTCAAAAAAGAAGTTAGATACTATACGATGTAGGCAGCTCTGCAAATCACTGTTTTGAAGTCTAAAAACGCTTGCACAGCGCGTGTAGAGCCCCGTAAGGTGCATGGTAAGTCAGTGGCAATAAATCATTCGCTGACGTGTCCAGAATTCCATTTGGGCGGGTATATAAATTATGGAAATCCTTACTAATTTACCTTTGCTTTGTTTGAGGCTGGCATTGCCACGGCAGAGTATTTTGTTTTGGGGAGTTTTAGGTGGCTAGCGGCGGAGACATAAAACTAGCTGACGAAAAGCGTGCAGCGCAAACAGAAGCGCAGCCTGAGCAAAGTGCGGTTAAAGCTGCAGAGAAGACGGCGACGAAATTACTCGATGACGCTCAACCCGGCACCGGCGATAAGTCAACCGTCGCTAAGCACGTGAACGGGTCGAAGCCAGATGCGCCGGCGGGTGGGCTGCCGGATCTTAAATTGGTCGGTCAAGTCGAGACTAGTGTTCCTGCCTCGCAAACGGACACTCGGGTCAGCACCGGCGACACTGCAGTTAAGTCCACCGATGCTCCAGCTCCTGCTGCTCGACAGCTCGACGACGCTACAATACGCACCCATGCCCGAGCTTTACGCGATGCATTGGGCGAAACTTCGATGCTCTTTTTCTCTAGCCCTAACCAGGCCAAAGTCGAGCAAATTTTAGGGCCGCTGGGCCGCGCTGATCGCATCGCCCTTGAGAATGCATTTAATCATCCTGCTGATGGCCCGGCGCCGGCAAAGAACCTGCGCACGCAATTACGCGAGGCCTTTGGCCCCATCGAAGGCGTGCGCATGGAGACTGTCTTGCAGCGCGAAGATGGTCGCTCGAATGATGCCGGTGCTGTCCGTGTGGCTCTGGCTACTGCTGAATCTGACCCGGTTAAAGCCAGTGCTCAAATCGGGCAGATTTTCAGGCAGCTCAATTCACAACAGATTGCCCAACTTCGCCTCGACTACACCAATCAAACCGGTCACGATTTGACCAGCGATATTAAAGTCAATCAACACCTTCCGCAAGCTTTGCGCGATTCCTTTGATAAATTAGCAAAGGGCTCTGACTTGCGCACGCCGCAAGATGTGGTTGATATTACTCGTACTGCTTTGCAGCAAAAAGACAGAGACTTACTAACTAATATTCTTGCTGGAGATAACCCGTCGGCAGTTTCGGCACGGCAGCAATTGATTGCTGATCAAGATTTTCGCAAAGAATTGGCTCGGGCATTTCCTAACCCAGATCAAAGTTCACGCGCCAATAGACTTAGTATCGGCAGTGGTGACTTTGATAAGGCCACTGACCCAGCCACTCTTGATTATTTAAAAAACGGCCACGTTGGTTTAGACACCATCGCCAGGCAAGATACTGCGCCGATTTTCTTTGACAATAAAGAAAATCTAGAGTTGGCTTTGCGTAATGCTACCGATATAGAGCGCGCCAAATATCGCTCTGGTAAAGACATCGTAGACGCTAATCGTGAGCCAACCACACAGCAAGAACGCGAAGCTCTCCAGTTTTATCGCGGCCTGCACGAGTCGTTGGCCAAAGGAGGCAATGCTCGGGAGAATGCAGCTTGGGAAGACCAATTACTTAATGGCCGCCGCACAATTGTTAGCGAAATGGCTGCCACTCATTCAGATGGGTGGACTCCCCTTGGCTTAGGTTCTGGCCACAAAACTAACGACTTGATGGGCAAGGCTGAGAATCTTTCTCGCCAAGATTGGGAGGCTCTGCGCGATCCCGCTAACGGTCAGAAATTCCGCACACAAATCGAATCTTCACTGGCCGCTTATGCTACACCTGAAGAAAGTCGTCGTGTTATGGCCATGCTCGATCAAAAGGCTCAGGCTGCTACTTTCGAGGACGCCAGTAAGATTGGCCGCAGCCTCGACGACATTATTTCTGACAATCGTAGCAGTGCCTTTTTGGGTATGGGCACCTCATATGATGCCTTGCTGATTATGAATAAACTGGCTAATCTTAGCCCTGCTGAAGCGGCAAAGTATCACGGTGATGCACAATATCGCAAACAGATCGACGATATGATCACTGACAATTTTTTGCCTGGGTACCAGGTTTACGCTCGCACAATGTTAGAGCAAGTCGCTCGCACTGGTCAGCCAGCGCAAGAAGGCCTGACCGAGAGAATATTAGCAAGCGGACTGCGCCGTGAGCCAGGAGAAAAGAGAATTGCTGATGTTGAAACATTGCTGGCCGATAAGGCTGTGCGTGATCGCTTAAACCAGCCTGCCGATAAGTTATCTCCAGCTGACAGAAGCCTCAAAATGTCAATAGAGAATGCTGTGCTGTCCTCAGTTAGTGAGAAAATGCCGACAGCAGCCTTCCAGGCTCAATCAATGATGACTGATAGCCTGATGCGTGAGCTGATGACTAATGGACACTTATCACCATCGCGCAAATTACAGTGGGGTTATGATCGTGAGAATCTCTACGCTCAAGTGGCTACTGCCAGCCCAGCTGAGCGAGAAGCAAGCAATCGCTATTTAAAAGATGGCGAAAAACAATTGGTAGATGCTATTGCCAGACAAAATGGACAAATGCAGCTTGAAGACCGCTTGCGCAGTTTTGTCTTGCGTGAAGGCACAAACTATCAAGCTTTCCAGCAAGAATTGAGAGCCTTAACTCCTGAGCAGAAGCAGTCACTGAAAGATGCCTATGAAGCTAAGTATCAATCTCCTCTTAATCAAGATTTCTTGCAGCGAGTGGGGGCACAAGATCAGAATGTTTATCGTCAATACCTTAACCCTAGTGAGAATGACGGCAGACAAGACAGTTACGACAACTATCGCGCTTTCCTTAACGCTCGCACAGGCACCGCTGCTGATGGCACTGAGCTAACAGCTGAGCGTGCTAGCGAACTGCAAACATCGGCTTTAGAAGATTACCAACGCCAGTATGCGAAGTTGAATCCGCAACAACAAGAAGCAATGAACCAGTTCTTTGGTCAGGCTTTGAAAGACAATCAACGTTCCAAAGAGAAGTTGGCCGAAATTCTTGTTGACGCGAGTATCACCGCTGCCGCTCTGGCTGCCGCACCCTTCACTGCCGGTTTGAGTACTGCAGCTTTGCTTACTGTTATTGGCACTGCCTCTGTCGCTGGTGCCGGTTATCGTGTTGCTGTCTTCCGCGGTATCCAAGGTGATGACTTCGATGGCAGCATGCGCAATGTCACCAAGCAAGCTTTGATTGGTGGAACCACGGCTGCTTTAAGCTTGGTCGGTCCCGAATTGCTTGCCATGAGCGGTCGCTTTACGACGTCTGCCGCTACAGCCATGGCTGGTGATCTAGCTGCTGCTTCTGTAGCTTTGCGGCCGGGTGCTCAAGCTATTTTGCGCACCGAGTTAAGTGCACTGGCATCACGCCGAGGATTTGTTGCCTTAACCGAAGCTGAGGCCGCTGTCTTGACAGAAAAAGTCGCGGCTCAAGGTATTACTGAAGCACAAAGAGTGACACTGCAAAGGGCCATTACCGAAAGTTCTACTACCAGATTGGCAGAGGCTGCTGAAGGGCTATCGACCAGTATCGCCGCTCGTTCGACTCTCGCTCGACAGACTGCTGACAATGCACTTATTGGTGCTGGAGGTAACGCGGCATCTGAAATTATTGTTGCTCCGTTGAACGAACACGGTGTAGATTGGGAGAGACTTGGTCAAAGTGCTCTTACTGGTGGCGTGGTCGGTGCCGTTATGCCCGTGGCCTTCCGTACGGTAATGGCCGCCGGTCGCGAGGCTGGAGTGGTGGCATCGCGCTTCGGCCGTGATGACGCTGGCATATTCATTGACCCTTCCAAAATTGATGAGACCATTAGTTTTAGAAATTCACGCACTGGTGAAGTTGCCACCATTCGACCTGGTGAAGGCGAAAAATTCAGACTGACTAATGAATGGCAGCATGAAAGCGGCGGACGGTTCACTCCTGATGTCACACCAATCAAGCCAGCTGTAGCTAACGCTGAGCGGATGACTGCTGCTGAACTGAGAGAAGTAAGCACCACAATTTCTGCCAATTTAGGCGACCGTTCAGTAACTCCACAACAATTCCGCGATATCTTTGAAGGCGAGTATGTCATCAATGGTGTTAAGCGCACTCTTACAGCCGAAGAGCGCAAGCTGGCTGGCGAAATTATGGAGCAAACACTCCCCAACATGAATAGCCGCTCTATTGATGAGCGCATGGTATCACTGCGAGATCAATTGGCAGCTGACCCAACATGGTCCTGGCAGAAGCGTACTGATCCCTTTGGTCGACCTTACGATGGTGTCAATGTTTTAGTGCTTGATGGTACCACTGATGGCAATGCACTATCTCACTTGTTCAATAAGAACTCTGGTGTAGTTCCTACAGTCAAAGTGTTGCAAGGCGCTCAACTTGAGCGCATGCAGATGGGCATTGATCAAATTGAGAAGCTACAGAAAGTCAATGCCGCTATGACTCAAAAGTATGGCGATAACCTTGACCATATTATCAATCCCAGAGAGAACCTCACTGTTCGTCAGTTGATGGCGCGCAACAATGAGGGAATCGCTAGCATTCGCGAGAAGCATGACCTTGACCAGGCCATTGTCTTCGATGATGTACGCAATGCCACTGAGGCGCAGAAAAGAGTCTTGGCCGGCATGCAGCGCTTAGCGGTGGCCGATTTAAATGGCTTCAACCGAGGACCAAATATTTACGATTACGCCAGCCTCGGCTTTGGTGCTGGTGCTGATGCCATGCGTGGTCGCATTGGCACACTGGTTGAACAAGCTGAAACCATTCAGCGCAATAGTGGAGTGTCAAGACAAGAAGCCGTGCGCCAGGCGATTGATGCCAACTACGCTCAGGCAGCCCGAGAGGCTCTGCCCAATGCCAGGCTAGTGGAGACGACACCCACCCCAACCAATCGAGAGGCCCGGGATGCAACAGCAGCTGACGTGAGCAACCCTGAAGCCTTCCGCGAACAATCGCTTTACCAAGAAATTACCACACCACTAGCTACTCCTGAACAAATACAAAACTTCCTCGGGCGGCTTTCTGCAGATCAACAGCGCCTCGGTGCCAGAATCTTACAAGACGGCCTTGTGGTCAACA
The DNA here is from genome assembly GCA_949127735.1 of Candidatus Obscuribacterales bacterium. Taxonomy (GTDB): domain Bacteria; phylum Cyanobacteriota; class Vampirovibrionia; order Obscuribacterales; family Obscuribacteraceae. The sequence continues at coordinate 17,436 of CASBPX010000043.1, forward strand.
ACTATGGCACCATGGTTGATCAAGCACGCACGCTACACCAACGCATTCTTGCCACAGTGCCTGGTCAAGACCCAAAGAAAATGCTCATCGTCACAGGTTTAGAAGAAAACGGCAGCGCTTATTTAACTAATTCTATTTATGCTCGAGCCAATGGTCTCACTGCCGAGAACTTTGTTTCAGTAGCTGACTTGAGCACATTGGCAGCCAAGAAACCTGGTGAGAAATTGACTGCGCATCAACAGCATCTCAAAGAAGTACTAGCTGATCGTAGACTCGTCTATATTGACGATTATGCTTATAGTGGTCGCCAAATGCCAAGCTTGATCAACAACTTGCAGACGCAAACTCTTGCTCGTTTGCGTGGTGCCGATGGACAACCACTGGTGCCAGAAATTACAGTGGGTACTTTGGGTCGGTATGAAGTTCCAGAAAATACTTGGAACAATGCTGCCAACTATCCGCATATAAATCCAGGCGGTGACCAGCCGTTCTTGCAGGTAAACGTCGCTGAGAGTCCATCGCTCTATCGTCAGTTGTATGATTCGCAGTTTTTCCGCAATAGCCTGACCCAAGAAGAGCGTGACCGTGTCACATTGTGGTTGGGTGCTCAGTCGTTGTACTCGCACTCGACAATCAATACCACGATGATCTTGCCTTACGGCGGGCCAAACAATAATATTCCCTGGATACAGGCCTTTATCGAGTCGCGCAACGGCTTAGGCTTGCCAGCAAGGTATAGAAACGCTGATTGGTCAGAGCTTGAAGCTGGCACGGCTGAATTTGATCGCAACCGTGTGCTCGGTGAAATCGTCAGGCCGCCAGCGAAGAAGCCATAGGCGAATTAGCCATATGTCTTACTTAGTTTTTAGTGACTGCGTAAGGGTCAAGCAATTTAACCAGGCCATCGTGCAGTCCTATCTGAGAAATGCCTGGGTCTGTCATACGGTAACCGTGCCTGGTTAGAGTCTGCAGAAACTCGCCAAGATGAGCGCGGGTGGCTGGCTGTGCTTCTGGTTGAACGGTGAATTTCACTTGACGGCCATCAACAACCTTGTGGCCCGATAAAAGCACGGGCATGTCGAATGGTTCTTCTGCACGAGTGGTGGTGCGGGTGGTTATTTTAAGAATATTGCCATCGGCTAATTTTAGTACTACAGCGTCGCGACCAGCTGCAAGCACTGATGATGCCTGCATTCCAGAATCTTTAAAGGCGTCAACGTATAATTTTATATTGTGATTGGCCTGAGCTTCTGGACCTTTGATTGTCTTCAACAGATCAGAAACTGGGACCACTCCGATATTAGTATTTTCTGTCATCTTTCCTGTGAGATTATCTAGCGGAGATCTTCCTGCGCCTATGGCCCCGTCGCTTTTAGCTGCCAGAGTCTCGGTGCGCACTTCAAGCAAGCTCTTAATGAACTCAGCAGATGGGTAGCCAGAATTAGGATTTTCGCGACGACCTGTTTTATGCTCCAGTGGTCTTGGCGAGGTTGCTTGGAACTCTTGTAGAATTGCTGGGTTCTGCTCAAGGCTGGCTTTGATAGCTCGTTTCATCAAAGCGTAATGCTCAGGGCTGCGGAAATCAATAGTCTTGCCTTCGTATTCAAACGAAGTTGCTTTGGAGCCGCGGCCGGCTGATTTGGCTTCAGGTCCAGAGAGTTGCGCTACTTCAGCGCGCTTTACTGGGTCAGACCACTTGAGGCCCTGGTAGAAACCTTCGACGCTTTCGTATTGTTTGCCGTCGAGAGTGAATGGTCTGCGGGCGAAGTTCGACAACACTTTGCCAATGCTCTCGTAGGCGCCGCTGGCGATATTCAATGGGCGTTCGTCCACGGGAGTTTTGAACTTGCTGCGATGCTCGACTACTTTCCCGTCAGCCATTTCTCTAATTACACGGCCGTCGGTCTTAAAAGTGATCTTAGGCGCTCCGGGCTCCTCAAGAACGCGATCGCCATTTTTGAAGACCGTGACTTTGGTGCCGTTGGGCTTCTCGATGATACGTGTGCCATCCGCAAGGGTGACATCACTGGTTTTTGGTATCTGCCTCTGGGTTGGAATATCGACTAAAGGCTGTTCTGCTTTTCCAGACAACACTTCAGGTTTGGCAGCGGCCACTTCGGGTTTGGCAGCGGCCATTTCGGGTTTGGCTTGAACAACTTCTGGCGCTACTTTCGTGCTCTCTGGCGTTCTGGCAGCGAGCGATGCACTATATCTACCTGCAGGGATGCCAGCCAGGCCGTCGGCGGTGGCTTGCAGCAGACCGCGAGTGGCCAGGCGGCCAAGATTAAATTCGCCGGTTTGCTGTTGGTTAGTGAATTCTGCGTACAGGCCTGATGACATACCAAACATGCTACTGGTGCTGACAGTCTTAAAGACCTGAGAGCTAGCCACTTCAGGACCAACGAAGCGGGAGACGCCACCGGCAAGCTTGGACGACACACCGAACAGTAGGGCGTCGGCCACCATTGAACGCGAAGCGAATGTTCCGCCCAGGGTGCGTTCAACACCAGTGCTGAAGTCGAAGCCAGAGTTAGTACCAGGGCTGTGATAGGTTTCGCGACTGAGGCCTAGATCGATTAATCGGCTGCTGGTACCAAATGCGACACCACGTGCCATTGGATTTATTTCGCCGTGACTGAGGGCTTTGAAGCTGGCGGCAGTGAGAATACCTTTGGTTCCGCCGAGAGCAAAGTCTGTCGCTTGATTGCCTAAAGTGTCGCTGGTTTTGGCCTGGTCTAAGCCGAAAAGAGCGAATGTACCTGCGCCGGCTCCAAGCATTACTTTGCCCTTGGTCGCGGCAATGGCCATAAACAGCCCGCCGGCTTTGAGGGCGCCGGTGCCTACTCCTGTCACCAAGTCGTTGGTCCAAAGGGCATCGTTATCAGCCTTAACCGCTGCGGCTACTTTGGCTGCACTAGCTCTGTACTGTTCGGTATCGCCCTTGAGCCTGGCCTGTTGCATCTCGTCAGCGATTTTTGCCAGTTTGGCTCCAGACTCTTTTTCGCCGCCGTATAAAACATCAAATGCTGCGCCCAGAAAGGTTTGCTTGCGGGCCTGATTCTCGTGAGCCTGCAGTTGGAGAGCTAGTCTGGCCTCCTGGGCTGCCGCTTGCTCGCCACCGGGTGGGACGGCATTGTCATGTTTTTCCCCGAGTTTAAGCGAGGTATCTACTGATACTGGCTTCGCATCGACGTCGCGGCCTTTGGGCATAGTTGGACTACCTGATGGAATGGGGGCCTTGCGCCCATCACTTGTACGGGGTGTACTCAGGCATTATACCCACCCTGCCACCCACCGCTATGGGGATATTCCCCCAGGGGTCTACGGGCCAGGACTTCAGTTTTGGCATTCTTGCTACAGGAAAAGATCCCAGGGTCGTTTTTATCACTTGTCACACCAAATGCGGTGCCATGTCTGGCTTGCGCTTTTTTTCATTTAAGCAACTTGACCTTCTCGCGGATATATACTTATCTGCGATCCCCCAGGAGCTTTTTGTGTGAGTCAAGTATTCTCTATTCCGGTTGCACTCGACCAACTACCACCAATCGCACAGTTCGTCGAAGAGATATCTGCTGCCTGGTTGGAAGTTACCGGCAGCGACGTAAGTATGTCCGAAGCCGTGCTTCTTGTATCGCCGGCCTGCAAAAAGGTCAAACTAACCAGTGTCTGACCTTACCGCGCGCCTGACGCGGCTGGTGCAATCTACGCCTGCTGAGATAACAGCGGTGAATCGCGGTTACACAGCTGCCAGTCGGCTACTTGTTAAATTTTCTGACGGCCGTCGAGCCTTCGTCAAAGTCGCCACCGATGATCTAACTGCATCGTGGCTGCGTGATGAGTATCGCGTCTATAGCCACGTGAAAGGCAGTTTCATGGCAGAAATGCTGGCCTGGGACGACGACGGCGAACATCCCATGCTTGTGTTGGAAGATTTAAGTGGTGCCGTATGGCCGCAAAGTTGGACCGACATAACTATCGAAGCGGTTCTTGAAACTCTTAGACAGATTGGCAATTCACCCGTTGCGCAAGGTATGCCATCACTTGAAACGCTGCGACCTGACCCATCTAGCTGGCGTTCTGTCGCAGCTAATCCCGAGACTTTTCTCAGTCTTAGTTTGTGCACAAAGCAATGGTTGAATAAAGCATTGCCAGCGCTGATTGAAGCTGAAGAAAGTGCTGATCTAAGCGGCTCAAAGTTGCTGCACTTAGATGTGCGCAGTGACAATATTTGTTTTATTGGCGATCGAGTGGTGCTAGTCGATTGGAACTGGGCCTGTGTTGGCAATTCGCTTTTGGAAATAATTTTCTGGTTGCCTAGCGTCAGGCTAGAAGGCGGGCCACTGCCTGAACAAATCATTGCGGCCGACCCTTCGTTAGTTGCATTTGTGGCTGGCTTCTGGGCTTGCCGAGCTGATCTTCCGCCGCCTTATACTGGTGCCACCGTGCGCGATTTGCAGCTTCGTCAATTAAGCGTGGCTTTGCCCTGGTGTGCTAAACTTTTGCAATTGCCGCCACCTGACAAAATCGCTACTGTTCTGTAATTTTTATACTGCTCAGTATGCGATTAAAAAGCTCACGGGCTTCCAGTTCTGACCACAGCATTGTCGTCAGGGCAACGCAATGATGGTGGTGATTGTCTGAAAAGAAAACGACAGTCTGACGACCCGGGTGACCTTCGGCTGAGAATGTTGAATATTCAATAATTCCGTCAAGGCGGCTGATACCGAATGTGGTGCGATGAGTTGATTGCTTGTGGTAGTCTTTTAATGGTTTTAAAAAAGTATTTGCGTAAGTTTCGTTGAATTTCTCAAGGGTAAACTCCGGGCTGCGGTCTATTTTTGTCACCACCAGCTCGCCGCCGAGCTCTTTGGTGTTGGTGCCGGTAAATTTGGCCTCATTTTCTTTCGATGGATCGGCAGCCTCGACCTTCCAGCCAGCTGGGTAATCGATGGCCATTGTCCCTGTTTTGTCTGTGTAACGACTGAATTTCCATGTCTGTAGCGCATTTAATTTCGGGCTAGATGGATTGCTGGAGCGTTCCGTGGTCGATTGACCCGAGTGCATACTAGCCAGAATTTGGTCAAAGAGGGGCTGCATTTGAGACGAATCGCTAGCAAGGCACAGCAAAGATAATGTGCTCAGGTGCCCATCGAGAATTAGAAAAACAATGCGGTCGCGATAGATTGCTTCTCCCATTTTAAATGTGAGGTGCATTTCGCTGCCGATAAATTGAGAACGGTTGCCAAATCTGACCGTCCGTTCTTCTAATTTTTTTGTGCCCGGAAATGCCTGCTCAAAGCCTGATTGAATCAATAGCTTTGCCGCCGGGATTTCGATTTTGTCTTTGAACTTGCTGATTTTCAATTCACCAAAGTGTCCGCTGGTGCTGCCTCCGATTTTTAGCACTTGATCTTCTTCGCTATCGGTGGCACGCTGCCATGCTTGCGGAAGCGAGAAATCGAGACCGGTGGAAGGCTCACGCATTGTTGCCATGGCTACTGAAGGTTGTCTTGGTGCATAGATGTTGACAGTGCTTGACGCGCTTGGGCTGTTAGACTTTGCGACAGTGGGGCAAACTGCAGCGAGAAAGACTGCCATGGCAAGGCATCTAAAAAGTGACATGATTTCTCTCCCTAAACTTCAGCATTTTGTGCAGCCCTTTTTTTGCGAAGTTTGGCTAATACTTCAATCTAAACGGTGCATTTTTCAAATTTTTGTGCTCAACGCTGCTGGCGCGTTTGCGGTCGAGAGCGGCCAATTGTGGCTTGCCCATAAGTTCGTAGACCCGTGCTCGATTGAGATATAACTCGGCGTCGCAAAGTTCTGATGAAGAACGCTCGTCCATTTGAATAAGCTCTGTGAAATCAGCCAGCGCTTTGTTGAGGTCGCGGGCATCAAGATAATATTTGCTGCGCTGCTCTAAAAGCCGCCAGTTATGTGGTTTCTCTGCGAGCGCGCTAGTTATATCTTTAGCTGCCAACGCAGGTTTATTTAGGGCCGAGTATGCTTTGGCTCTGAGGCTATACTGGCCGTCAGATGCCCTCTCTGTCAATGAAATATTCAAATCGTCGATTACTTTTGAATACTGTTTGAGGGCGTAATAAATTTCGGCGCGTTGACGCAGTGCCCCGACTCGATTGTCTTTAAGAGTTGCAGCTTTAGTTAAATCACGCAAAGCGTCTTCAGTTCTTTCTAACGAAACGTAGGCTTTGGCGCGCGCCAGAAGTGCTGGCCCATAGTTAGGATTGGCGGCAAGTGCACTATTACAGCATTTAACAGCCTCTTCACTTTCCAATATTTTATTTAGAGCAACGGCTTTTTGAGTCAGAGCAGCCTCAACAGATTTGTCGTTATGCGGGCCTGCAAGAGTAGCTGAGAATGGTAGAATCGCGAGTGCAAGAGAACAAACTGCGACTTTGTTCATTTTGACCTTTATATATTTGTATCCACCAGTCATAATTGTCGTGCTCACAAGACGGGTTACGTTTCAGTCAGGCATTTTCTCATGCTCAACTTCAATTTGTCATCGACGGGTAAATGCTTTCCTTCTTTTGTTCTCTGCCTTCTGTTGGCCCTACCTGCCAATGCCGATGAAAGGGGCGTGTACGCTCTTCAAAAAGGCGTTCAGCTATTCGGCAGCAATAAAAACAAAGAGTCGTTGGTATTTCTCAATCGAGCCGTTATTGACTTGCCACAAGAGCCTTTTGCCCTTCTGGCCAGGTCTGAAACCCTGCTTAAGTTGAATCGCCCTAAAGAGGCGCTTATTAATCTTCAGCAGGCCCTAAAATTTTCGCGGTACAAAGGTGGAACTCATAGCAGGCTTGGCCTTTGTTATCTTGAAATGCACCAACCTGCACTGGCCGAAAAAGAGTTGGAGCTAGCAATCAGGCTCAACGAGCTTGACATACTGCGTTGGGCTTCGTGGCTTGATTATCTCAATCTATCTGCAGCTAAGCAAAATTTGGGCAAGTTTAAGGAAGCCAATGCGTTGCGACTTTTGGGCAACCGTTTGCGTAAGCAACAACAAGTGCGCGAGACAAGAGAAGCTTTAGATATGCCAGCTTCGCTAGTACAAGCTGAAGCTGCCGTGCAGGTTAAGCCTGATGATACTTATTCTCACTACCTACGCGGCCTGCTCCGTCTGAATGCAGGGCAGCCGGCAAAAGCGGTAGATGATTTCAGTGTGGTAATTGCTAAACAGGGGCAAGATCCATTGCCGCACTATTTTAGAGCCGATGCCTATCTAGATAGCGGTAAGCTCACTAAGGCAATTGATGACTACAGCAAAATTATAGCTTTGGCACCACCCATAGTGGCGATTGTCGATGTTGCTGAAACCGGAAGATGCAAATCGTCTGCCGAGGGTTATGATGAGTCGGCAATTGTTATGTCTGACATTTTTTATCTGCGGGCCTGCGCTTATCGCAGGCTGGGTAAGCTAAAAGAAGCCAAGCAAGATCTGGCTGTATGTTTAAAGAAAAGCCCTTCAGACTTAGAGGCGAAAATATTAAACCTTGATTTTCTGATTGCGGATGGTCGAAAAACAGCTGCTTTAGAAAAAATGCAGCGGTTAATCAATGAAAATCCATCTGACACACACTGCCTTCAGTTGGCTGCAAGTTTTTACACAAGACAGGGGCTCTTAGATAAGGCACTTAGTACTTCCAACCTCCTGATTCGAACGACTAGAGGCGAAACAAACGCGCTGCTGTGCAGGGCGAAGATTTTTGAAAAACTAGGAAAGTGGACAGATAGCGTGCGTGACTATACTGACGCCTTAAAGAATGACGACTTTAATGACGAAGCCCTTCTTGGTCGCGCCAGAGCTTACAGTCACATTGGAGATTGGCGCAGTGCTATTGCCGACTGTGACAAAGCCCTCAAATATACAACTGCACCGAAGACCGAATTGCAGCAATTGAAACTGGCTGCTCTTGCCCACCTTAGCAAGAATGGAAGTCGTCAATAACGAACAGTGTTATACCAATGTACGTAATATCTAAATTCGCAGTATAGCCGTCAGTTTGTCAGCGCATTTAGGGCGTCTTGCCTGCTCCTGCATTCTTTGCCGCTGCTTGACGGAACACTTCTGACCAATCGATGCGACCGGTAAACTGCATCATAATGAAGAGCGTTAGTATGCACAAGATTGTGATCACAAGACCAGTGTATTGTTCGAAAAAGAAAGTGTACGAAAAGAAAATCAGGTAAATTAGCTGCGAGAGTGCCACCTCAACGAATGCAAACTTGCTTGATACCACAAGTCGCATATATGAGACCACAAGCAGAACAGAGACGATGGAGCTGATGGCAAAAGCCAAATCTACAGAAATGTGATCCACTAAATACGCAAGCAATAAGTGGAATGAAAAGAAGGCTGCGCCAATAAAGAAGTAGTTCATTGGGTGCACGCGGATGCCTTTGATCGTGGTGAATACAAACAACATGAAAAAGAAAAGGAATAGCGATACAGGTGCGAAGAAAGTAACCTTGCTCACCCAGGGGCCAGGATTAAGTTTTTCAGGTGCTTTGATACCAATATCATAGCCAGTGAGCAAGTTTTTGTAGCGCCAGGTCAGCAACCAGCCTGAGCCTTGTTTCTGTTTTTCAGTCGGAGACATGCTACCTTCAGGAAAATCAAATCCATCAAAGTCAGTGACGATATTGAGATTGAAATCTTTCACTTGATTGACGCTAGTACCAAAGCCATAACGCCACGTGTTTAAACCTTGTGAGTCATACGAAATCTGCACGCTTTCTTGGTTTCCGGGCTCTAGCTGAAATACTTCGGCTAGTTCATTACCTGCAGGCAAAATATTTTTGATGGTGTTGGTGCCCAGCACCATGCGGAAATTGTCATAAATCGCTTGTTGCGCCGGCAACGGAACAGAGACGTGGAATTTGTGCGGCTCGGTAGTTGGATTAGTGATTTTGTAAGCGCCACCGAAGTTCACCTTGTACGTCGAGTACCAGAGCAAGCCTTTCTTCCGATATTCGAGATTGACTTTAGCGTTGACGTCACTTTTTTCAATTGGCACAAAATGCCTTTCGGTTTCGGTAACTACTTCGGTCACAGTCTTTCCGTCTTTAACTGAAGTCTGTTTCACTTGCTTCTGCGTTTCATAATAAAAAGTAGGCGCTATCTGATTTTGCGCCGTGCCCCAGAGCTGTCCGATACGCTCGCCGTTGGCACCATCTGATGAATAGGTGCGTGACAGGACCGTGTTGCCGAGCACCGCCCAGGCCACTGCAGTACAAATGTAAATGAAGAAGATGGCTAACAGTTGTTTGATCATAAATTGCCCACTCTGGAGTGCAGAAATTACGCTTCGCCTTTTTTGATCATAGGCAGCCATAGTTGTCTGAGCGTAAGATTACAGATCTGCCGGAGCAAACTGCTTGCAAATGTTTGGGCAGCTATTATCTAAATCAAGCACCGGTGGAGAATTTACCGATTGGCGGCAGCGACTCCATCGCTTTTGAATTGTTCAAGGCAGCCTGCAGACTTTCTTGAATTTTGTCTGTCAGCGCGTCAATGGCTTCGCGTTTAGAGGCTTTATACTCAACTAGATAATTTTTCACATCTATAGGATCACCAAAATAGATAGAAACTTTCTGGTGACCTTTGCTTGAGATGTGCCCTAATGCTTCTATCTCAAGAAAGTCTAGAATGCGGCAGACTCGCATAGGAGAAGTTGCATCAGTATTTAAGATGCGCTCGAAGATTAACAGTCTTTCCACATGTTCTAGTTCTTCACTGCCTTCTTCTATTTCTTCTCTATCAGAATTTTTCTCGCTAAGTAGAACTATAATTTCGTTGCGCAATGCATAAAGCATCGCTTCTGCTGTTTCCTTGCTTGATAAATCCGTCGCCGTAAGTTGGGTCACGCGCTGGCAAATGTGCACGGCGAGTGCGTTTACCTGCTTGTCTTGTGGCAGCTGAGCGGGCCGCCTAAATTCGAAACGATTGGCAAGTTCGTCTAATAGTTTTTCAGTCGCCACAGCTATGCGGCTATCAATATTACTAATATTTTGATTTTCTATCTTTAAGTGCCTTTCGATCTTTTTTAGAATCGGCACAATGCTGGTTTCAAATGAGGTTTGCAAAGAGTAGTGCACACCTGTAGGTAGAACCCATACAGAATCAGTGTTTTTACTCTCGTCAATATCCTCTTGAACATCTAAAATTATGTGCACCAGACCATTATTAATGCTGTGCACTTTATTGTCATCGCCCGTAATTTCGGCTTCAGGAAATACAATCAGTTTGCTGTCTGTCTTTTTTAGAATTTCTTTTGTAGTTCTGATTGACTCTACATCAGCGACTCCGCGATTGACTGAGTAGACGCCAAACTTTTGCAACAACCAGCCAAGAAAGCCGTGGTTCCAATCAAATACTTCTCTAGCAGCCAGACAAAATACTGTTTCATTTATTTCTTTGGCCAGCGCCACAACCACAACCGGATCGTGTCGGTCAGCGTGATTGAGCATTATTATGGTGCGCTTGTTTCTAAGTTTCTTCAGAGGTTGATTAGCTGATTGTTTAAACTGGAATGAAAGATTGCTGACAAAGCGACAATAAAAAGGCAGAATCATTTTGCCCATTGCAATCAACAGAGTGTTTGGTTCAGGTGGCCTGAAATCAGCTCTCTTTCTGGCTTTGGTTTTAGAATTGGCGGTGTTACTCATGACTCAATTCTTGATGATAGGATCAACGCCAGGCCAGATATTGCGGTCACTATTAGTACCATTAAGTGCAGGTAACCCATATTGGCGGTAAATACATTTAATATCAGCAATAATTGCTGGTCGGTCATCCTAACGTTCAATCAATTTTAGAGTTTTTGCTGTAGTGTAGTCGAATTTGGTCCACTAGACTTCTGGTTGAATGCATGGAATGAATTATGAATGCAGCACATCTCCGAGCATACATCATTGCAAGCCATTTGATTCTAGCTATGGGTTGCAGTTCGGCTATTGCAGATGATGTCACTCACTTAGAGCCAGACAAGCAGCAGGTTAATGCTAACGCTGTTCAAGCTAATTTTCCAAATTTTATCGGTATGACCAGTGACCGTATAAGTAAATTGTTGGGTAAGGGAAATTTGTCGTTTCCAGGACCTGAACCAGCGATTTTGTACGATATAAATAACCAACAGGCAATTGAGTTATTATTCACCGGCGAATGCGTCACTAGTGTCAAAGTTTTAAAGTCTCGAGATGCACAGCGATTTTCTACGCCTTGCCTGAGCAGTGGGCCACACTTCCAAGAACACCAACCAGCTCTCCAGTCTCATGAAATTTCCTGGGAAGTATTTAGAAAGTGTTGGAAGGAACTGATAGGAATGAAGGGCGATGAGGTGGCAGAACGATTGGGCAGACCATATATTGATCCAAGCAATCAGCTTTGCTGGCAGTATTGCATCGACAACCAGGTTCTTAGTCTTCAGGTCCATAATGGCTTGGTGCAAAGTTTTCAATTGAACCTTTTCGCTGTAAAGTCAAGGTTTGCCGTAGAGCCTGTGGTGGTGGACACTTCGAGCCATTTTAAACACTAAAACGTTAACGCTCTAGTTTTGATCACCGACACCCCGCCCGTTTAATGTCCACTCGGCTCGGCAAACCACCCCCCCGCCTGGCGGGAACTTTCTACCCCTGAGCTACGCCTAGTGGCCTATGCCAGACTTTCTCCCGCCATTCGACAATCTGCTCGCCGTAAGCGTAGCAAAGGCGCTCGTGCCTTTAGCTCAGAGTTTGCACAAATTAGACATACGAATCTCGCCCAGATGCAAACAGCTTGTAGAACGTCATGCTCCCAAGCACACGGTGATAGCCTCGAACCACTCTGATCGCTTTGATCCATTATGCGCCTACGCGCTTGCTCGAGATTGTACTGAAGAATTCTATTTTCTCGCTTCCCGCGAACAATTCGACCAAAATCTAGGCCTCTCTGGCTGGCTCATGCAGCAAGTTGGAACATATTCTGTAATGCGCGGCCGGAAAATCGACGAGCCGTCCGCTGTGAAAACAATCGACATTTTAGTCGAGGGCAAGCGAAACCTGGTGCAGTTTCCCGAAGGTGACGTAACTGGCCGCAACGATTTTATATTGCCGATGAAGGAAGACGGTGTGCGTAATATGTTCGAAGCACAAAGGCGACTTTTAGATTCAACCGGCGAGTCACTCTATATTTTGCCGGTGGCGATGTACTACAAACTCATGCCAGACGCAGTTGCGGCTATCGGTCTCAGCATTGAACAGCTCGAACGCTGGTTCAAGCTTCCCACACTTACAGAAGCTAATCACGAATCTAAAATTAAGCGCCTCGTAACTACCTTCATTGAGCACTTGGCTAAGTCTTACGACCTTAAAGGTGAGCAGAGTGTGTCACTATCCGAGCAATTAAGAACATTGAGCAAAGTTATTTCTATAATCACTGCCGATGCTAATGGCATCAGTTATGATGCTGACGAAAGCGAAGACCTTTTGCTTTACGGTGTGCGAGCTGAGTTGAAGCAGACTTCGCGCGACAAACAAGATCTATCTACTGATGATTTAGACAGAGCTGAACAACTGCTTATTCTCGCCAGTACTCTCGAAAGTCAGTCTTTTACTGACGAAATTGCCTGGCGGGTTCTGGATCGTTTGGAAAAAGAGTTGACCGGTAAGGTTTCAAATAAAGGACATCGCATAGCGTTTATTGATGCTGCTGAACCCGTTGATTTGAAGCCACTCTATTTAGAATTTGAGCGCAATCCAGCCATTGCTCTCGACAAAGTAGATCGCCAGGTGCGAAACGCTTTGACAAGCTTGATGCAGGATATGCAAAAAGTCGCCAACCCTGACCTAGTTTCGTCAGCGACATAACTTACTTCATTATCATTTCTTCCAGCATGTCTGATTGCGCTGACGACAGAAACATTTTTTTGTCCAGAACTACCTGCTTGTAACCTTTTGGAGCATTCAAGCTCGATTCTGAAAAATCAAAGTTTCGATTTAGTATTCGCCCTACAAGTAAGGAAATTTGTTTTTTATTTGGCAGAAAGACTGAAGCAGAGATAGGAAATCCCTTTATTTCGGGTGTGTTATAGATTTTACGGACAATGTCTGTTGCTTGTTGAGGATAATTATCATCTAGAGCGATTAATTGAGGTTTCATATCTTGTCCGCCTACCATGCCGGCCCCGTCTTCTCGATCCGAAATGAAGACGCCAGAACCATTAACAGTTTTGATAACAGGAAAATGATAAATAAGGTGTTTCTCCTGGCCTTGTGTGGCTTTTTCTACTTTATTAGGACGGCCTAATTCGGCGAGGTAGCTTATTCTGTTGGACGATACCAGGTCAGATTTCAGA
>CASBPX010000044.1 GCA_949127735.1 Candidatus Obscuribacterales bacterium
CCGGTTGCAGTGAGAAGTTTTGATTTAAGCGATGGTCGGTAACGCGGTTGTCCTTAAAATTATAAGTGCGAATTTTCTCGGACCGTTCGCCGGTTCCTACTTGTGATTTGCGCTCATCGTAAATAGCTTTATTTTGCTCTTCCAATTTTATTTTGTAGAGTTTGGCGCGCAAAATTTGTTTGCCACGTTCTTTGTTTTGCAGCTGGCTGCGCTCTTCTGAACAGGCGACAAAAATGCCTGACGGCTTGTGCACGATGCGCACAGCTGTCTCCACTTTGTTGACGTTCTGACCGCCGGCACCACCTGATCGCATGGTGGTAATTTCAAGATCGCGCTCATCAAGCTCGAATTCAACTTCTTCTACTTCTGCCATTACAGCCACTGTGGCGGTAGATGTATGCACCCGGCCCTGGGCCTCAGTGGCAGGCACACGCTGCACCCGGTGCACTCCAGATTCAAATTTAAATTTGCTGTAGGCACCATCACCTTTGAAAGCAACGATGACTTCTTTGTATCCGCCTAACTCACCTTCGCTGGCGCTGGCAATCTCAGGTTTGAAGCCCACTTTGTCGGCATACTTCAAATACATGCGCAATAAATCACCGGCAAAAATCGAAGCCTCGTCACCACCGGTGCCGGCACGAATTTCCAGCATGATGTTTTTATCGTCGTTAGGATCTTTAGGCAGCAGCAAAAATTTGAGTTCTTCGGTCAAATCCAGATGCCTGGCTTTAAGCGCTTCTACTTCAGCTTCCACCATTTCACGCATCTCTTTTTCAGATTCATTGCGCAAAATTTCTTGAGCTTCATTTATCTCCTGCTCAGTGTTTTGCCACTGATGAAAAACATCAACGGTGCCTTGCAGCTGGTGCCGCAATTTGGCTAGACGCTGATAATTCTCCTGATCGCTGACAATATCAGGATCAGACAGCTTCGATTCCAGCTCCTTAAAGGTGAACTCAATCTCTTTGAGTTTTTCGACGAAATGCTCCATAGCAACACACCTTGAGCGTGGGACCCGAATGAGAAAGACTCATTTTTGCAGCTGATATTTAAAATCGGAGAGGGAGGGATTCGAACCCTCGCTGCGTTTTAGCGCAGACAGTCTTTCCAGGACTGCACAATCGACCACTCTGACACCTCTCCAAATGGTCGTGGAAATTATAATACGGCCGGGTTTCCATGACCCGACTTCCAGGCGCATTTGTGCCTATCTCTAAGAACTCTTAACTAATGGAAGTTTTAAGCGAAGTTTTAAGCGTGAGAAAAACTCTTCAGGCGCTTTGCGCCGCCTTTGATGAGCGGCAAGAAATCTTCTGCTTTTAAGCTGGCACCGCCGACTAGAGCGCCATCAATGTGCTCTTGCTGCATTTGCTCGTCGATTGTAGAAGCCTTAACCGAGCCACCATAAAGAATAGAAACACTGCTGGCGATATTTTTGCCGCTGTAAAATTCTTCGATAATGCCGCGAATCAGCCCACAGACTCGATTTGCTTCAGGTGACTCACAATTTTTACCTGTACCGATGGCCCAGACCGGCTCATAGGCAATCACAACTTTAGCGCCACCGGCTTGTGCAATTTGCTCAGCGCTAATTTCGGCCAGACCTGCCACAACTTGCTGGCGCACAACATCGTCTGTCTGTCCGGCTTCTCTTTGCTCAAGCAACTCGCCTACACACATCACCGGCACAAGACCGTGAGCTAGAGCTGCTTTTACTTTCAAATTGACTGAATCATTAGTTTCGCCGAAAAACTGACGACGCTCAGAGTGGCCTATCAACACATATTGCACTTGCATAGCAGCAAGCATCGGAGGTGCAATTTCGCCTGTGAATGCGCCGCTATCTCGGTAGTCCATGTTTTGCGCGCCGACTTTGCAAGGTGAACCTTTAACTTGGTTTAACACCTCAGCAAGGCAAACGAAAGTTGGGCAAAGCACTATTTCAGGAAGAGCTTCGCCCTTAGGTTCTGCGGCTAACCCCTCGACAATTGACCTTGCCAGTGCGCCGGCTTCGGAGACAGTTTTGTTCATCTTCCAATTGCCGGCAATAATTGTTTTGCGCTTGGCGTCGCGTGTTTGATCGTTACCCACGTGCTTTTCTCCCTGGACGCCCAATACATTGATTGAATTGGTTCATTAGAAACTGATGATTCATTCTACAACTCAATCAACTAGAATCAGTTATTAGTCTAGACATACAAATTGAAGGCGCAAAAATGTCCGATCTTCTTTCTCAAGATAATAAAAGCGACCCTACGGCTTCAATTGCCGCCCTGACTAAAGAAGCCAAGCGCCTGGCACTGATTAGTTCTCGCGGTGCTCGTGAAGAAGGCGAAGGTTATGAGGAAAAACCACTGCGGCTGCCCGAATGGGTCAAACGCACTGTGCTCAACACCGAAGAAAATCGCCAGACCAGACTGATTCTTAAAGAACAGAAATTAAATACTATTTGCGAAAGCGGCCGCTGCCCTAATAAAGGCGAATGCTGGAGCAAAGGTACAGCTACATTTATGCTGATGGGCGCGCTATGCACTCGCACCTGTCGTTTTTGCGCAGTAAATAAGGGTTTACCTGAAGCTCTCGATGAGGGCGAACCGGCTCGCATTGCCGAAGCCGCCAAACAAATGAATCTGCGTCATGTGGTCTTGACCTCAGTCAACCGTGATGATTTACCGGATCAAGGCGCCAACCATTTTGCTCGCACCATTACCGCCATCAAAGGTGCCATCGAAGGCGTGGCCGTAGAAGTGCTCACACCTGATTTTCAGGGGCGCCGCGAGTGTTTAGAAATTGTGCTGGCCGCGCAACCGGTTGTCTACAATCACAATACTGAAACCGTTCCCAGGCTCTATAAGACCATGAGACCAGGATCAAAATATGATCGCTCCATGACGGTTTTGCAGATGGCTAAAGAAATCGCACCGCAGATTCCGACCAAATCTGGCTTGATGCTTGGCTGCGGTGAGACTTTTGACGAAGTCAAAGCAGTGCTGCGCGACTTGCGTGCAGTTGATTGTGATTTTCTAACCCTCGGACAATATTTGAGACCAACTCGTGATCAACTACCGGTTAAACGCTACGTTGAACCGGCTGAATTTGACGAGCTTGGTCAGTACGCCTGGAGCATCGGCTTCAAAATGGTGCACTCGGGACCCCTGGTACGCAGCTCCTACCACGCAGAAGAGTTAGCCAACCAGCTTTGATTTACAACTATCTCTATGGTTCTTTTGCTAACGGGGGCCGGGCGTTGAGCGACGAAAATATGAGCTTCGCCCCACCTGGTGTTCCTGAAGATAATTCGGAGCTCGGACAAGCGCGCAAACTTTTTGATCAAGGCTTGCTCGAGCAGTGCCGCACTAAAGTTGCTAAATACTGGCTTGAGAATACTTATGATCGAGAGGCAGTGCAGCTTTTTGCAGAGCTGGTGCGCGAACTGGGGCGAGACGAAATTGCCACCAAGTTAGATAATTTTGCAAACAAACTAGATGGCTCCCTGGCACCATATAAAAATCATCAAGAAATTTTTGAAGCAGGCTACGCTCTGGTTGAAATTTGTCAGCACGAGCTGGCGGCCATGCTGCTCAAAGAACTGCACCGCGAGCTGCCTGATGACCCACTGGTCAATTATGAATTAGGCTTTTCTTTGATGTCGCTCAAGCGTTTTAAAGACGCGCGCAAATATTTTGCCCAAGCAGCAAATTTAAAAGACGATTTTGACGCCTTACTCAATTTGTGTGTTTGCGAAACTCTCGAGCGCAATTGCGAAGGCGCCAGACGACTGATTACTGAGATGAGCAGCCTGGCTAACAGCGACGAAGAAAAAACAGAGTTGGTGCATCGCAAATTGGTTTTAGCCAGGCTGGAAAGTTTAGAAGGCAAAAAGCAGCTCAACAATCGCGACTGGTTGTACGCTCTTTACGGCACCATTCTTTTACGGCCTGACGTTAAGCCTCAAGAATTAAAAGACGATATTACGCAGATTGCATCAATGCTGGTTATTTTGCGCGGCTTGCTGGCCGGACTATCAATCGAAACTGAAGCGGTTGAATATTATTCGCTGCGTTCACGGCCCATTACCAACGCGCTCAGCCAGTTGATGGAAGTGACTTATGATGCCTATCGCGGTCCGCATAGGCCAGACCAGGTGATGCTGTTAATGTGTTGGACCACAGACATTTTAGGGCCTCACGGTGCATTTATTGAAAACAATTTGAAGCGCAGTTTGTTTGCTTATGGTTTAAGCCCTGTAGAGCCACTGCCACTGGTGCCAGATATTATTGGTTGCCTGGCTCACGACATTATCATGCCGTGGGAAGGTGCCGATCAATCGAATAAAGACGTCAACGCACTGACTGAGCAAATTTACACCAGAGCTTGTGATTTAGAATCAGATCCAAGCCTGCTGCGCGAGACACAAGAAGCAGTTGAATATTATGTGGGCAAAAGAAGGTTACTGGTTTTAGGAAATCCTGAAGCATTTCCTAACAGGCCAGAATACACTGCCGAATTGCCGAATATAGAGCAGCCGTAAAATGCCATGGCTTCTGGAGTTATTGCACACTATTTCTTACGTCACCATTGTTCCGCTGGCGAAGTTTGTTGATGCTAGCGCCGAGCCCATCGGGCTGGCAAAATATCTACCGGCAGTGGGTGCGCTGATTGGTTTATTTCTGGCGATTGCTTATCTCGGCATGCAGGCGCTCGCTGTGCCGCCTTTCTTATGCGCCACCATCATCGTAGTACTGTGGCTTGTGATCACCGGCGGACTGCATTTTGATGGCCTGATGGATACGGCTGACGGTTTGTGTTCTCATCAAAGTTTAGAGCGCATGCTCGAAATTATGCACGATCCGCGGGTGGGAAATTTTGCCGTGATTGTCGGCGTTTGCACAATTGCTTTAAAAATCGCCGCTTTGTCGACTTTGATTGTTGCCGTACCTTCGCTTGTGGTGCTTCTCTTGTTGCTGAGCCCATCGTTTGCTCGCCTGGCCGAAACCTGGGCCATCGGTCGTTATCAATATGCTCGCCAATCTGGCAAAGGAAAAGTCTGGCATGACAGTACGCGTTTTCCTCAAGATTTTTTGTGGGCGATGGTAATTCCGGCGGGTTTGCTTTTAACTGCTGTTTTCAAAGGGCATTCTTCTACTTTGCTTTTACTCTTCACTGCTATCACAGTGGCAATTGGCTGGCTGGTGGCGGCTTGGTTGAATAGAGTTTTAAGAGGTCACACCGGTGACACATATGGCGCAGTGGTGGAATTAAGCGAAACCTTGCCACTAGTAGCTTTTGCATTGTATACAACGCTCTAGTTGGGAAGATTAAACCGGATCACTATCGGTTAGCGAAACTACAGCGTATACGTTTTGACGTTATTCAATAATCACGGTCTCAGTTTTTGTGCGACCAAAAGTTTCGCTCTGATACATCTCTTCCACTTTCGTTGGCGGAACGGTAAAGCGCCCGGGAGTAGTGGCTTGAATCGTATAAGTGTAATCATATTCACCGGCAGGCAATAGCGAAGTGAAAACTTCAGCTTGATGATCGCGCAGGTTGTCGTGCTCGTACCAAGGCCGCCACCACCAGCAACGTTCAAATAAAGGCTTCTGAATTTCAACTGTATTTTCACTCTGCCAGTCGTGAGTCGGCACTGTAGTGCGAGTGCCAAGCAGCGCGGCATTAACGGGTTCCGCACCGGCCGGTAACGGGTCGGCCAGAGCGATGTGATAACGGGCACCAATATTTTTGAAATGCAATTTGACCTTAACACTGGCACCCGATTTGAAGTGCCAGATGCCGTCACCGTCTTGTCGCACATCACTTTGAGAATCTATGGGAAGATAATTGCGAGTGACGCTAAAGCCTTGATCCATGGCCTTGAGATTGAGATTTTTCGGTACATAATCGAGAGCTAAGCGATAGTACAAACGACCTGGCCCCTGCTTGTTGATCAATATTTCACTGGCAGCATTTTTGAGCAGGTAATCCATGGGTACCCGTGTCAGTCTACTGACAGTAGTGCGTCCGGCAAATTTGTGGTTGGCCAGAAGTGTGTTGCCCAGCCATGTTTGGGCAATGAAATCAGGCACTTGTTTTTCATAAGTATTGAAATAGCGATCAAGTGTTTGCAGAATATATCCGTTTTCTTGTGTGCCTTCCCAGGCACCATTTTTGCGATGGGCCAGAAGACCTTTGACAAATTTTGGAATTAAATCACTGGTTGGCTGGTCTTCCATCAGTGCTTCCAGAACGGCTGCGTCAGTTCTGCGTGGGCTGGCAAAAATGAGATAATTCCACTCAAAGCCGTAGCCACCATTATCATTTGCAGAAGCGGTAGACGCAGTCTCTTTGATTTGACTTTGAATCAGGTCTCTCAGGGCTTTAGCATCTGCACCATATTTTTCGTCTTTATCTAATATCACGAGCAACCATGAGGCAACTTCAAGAGTGACATAGTCTTTCAAGCGATCAGCGGGGAGTGCTGCAAATTGCTCCTTCTTAGAGCGATGCTTATCACCCAGCGCCAGTGAACGAACGAGTAAAGCCTTAGCAGCGGCTGCATCATTGTCATTAGCTAAGTGCCTGACATTGAGAGCTCGAGCCAGAACCGCGATTCGCATCTCTTCAGAATAATCTGAAGGCAGATACTGCTCAATATTTTTCAAAAACTCGAGGGCTCTCGTAGCAAACTCGGCGTTGACTTTATAATCTTTTGACTTTGCCAGATGCAAAGCCCTGGTGACTTGAATTGACACGTACGGCCACTTCGTACTTTCACTGGCTGACCAGAGCCCGAAGCCGCCTTCGTTACCCTGGCGCTTCTCCAACGTGTCTATGTCAGTTTTGACGATGGTTTTAAAACGCTCTTGCTCGTCGCCTTTTAAGATACCAAATGCGGTGAGCGTATCTTGCAAAGCCAGCATGGCAATCAAGCGTGATGAAATTTGCTCTGAACACGAGTACGGATAGTCACGCAAATAGATGTAAGCGTCGGTCAATGACTGCACAGCAGTACTGCTGGTCTCAATTGAAAGACCACCAAGCTCCGGGAATACATCTTTTGGTGTATCTAATTTTTGTACCGCTATGCCTTTGTCGACCACACCGTAGGCGGCGAAAGTCTCAGAACTAGCAGGCACTAAAACCGGCAAATTAAATTCGGCAGCATCAGAATATTGGCCTGAAATGGCAGCACACTGAAACTGCGCTTTGCCAAAACCGGTGGCTACAGTGGAAAATCTCACTTCTACTCTATCGTTGGCAGGCACTGTCACGGCCTTACCGCTCTCTAGAATTTGAGCATTATCTGCACGCATGGCAATTTGTGCTTGCAAAGGCTTATCTGTCTGATTTTGAATGACAACAGGCAATTCACAACGATCAGCCAGTTGCAAAAATCTTGGTGGTGACGGCTTGACCATCATCGGCATTTTTGTGGTGACGATTGATTGTGCTGAACCGAAGTGATCATCACCGGCCACAGCTAGAGCCATGACGCGATATCGAGTTACGCTGTCCGGCAAAGTGAAGTTCACTTCTGCTTTGCCATTGGTGTCGGTTGTCAGTGCGGCTTTAAACACGGCAAGGGCTGAGAAATTTTGTCGCAGATAAATATTAGGAACTGCAGCACCATCAGGTATTGGAGTACCATTCGGCAATGTTGGTGAAGACATTTGATGACGTTCGGCTCGACCACTAGAGTAGTGCCGTTCGTCCATTACACTAGGCTCAACCTGAAACATATTCATATCTCTGGGACCAGACGCTCGTGCCTCATCAGATTTTTTAAATTCTGCTTCCGCAAGGCTTGCGCCCTTCAGCCTCAATGATTTGAAAGGCATCGCTTGACCTGGTGGCATGATGCCAAATCTATTGCCACCTTGAATTGGTTGCGGCCTAGAGTCAGGTTGCTCACCTGCTTTCAAAACAACATACTGCCGACTATGACTGTCAATTATAGATGGCAAAACACGCGGATAGAAAAAGTCCATAGGATCTTGCCAGCTGTAATTGGTCAAAGCCAGGACGGCTTCATCCACCACCGCCAATGCCACTTGTGCGTTTTCCACGGCGTGTCCGGCTGCGTCTTTGAGCTCTAAATTTATAGTGCTAGATTTGCCAGGCGCGGTCTCAGCTTGAAGTGGAGTAGCAGTCAAAGCCAGCCTTCTTGCTTTTGGTGGTACCAATAGAGTGACACTGCCAGAACCAAAACTTGTACTGTCGCCAGCCAAGTAAACTTCAACGCGCACGTCAGGGTAAAAATCTTCTGTAATTGGAATTTCGATAGTCTTACTTGAACCATTAAGCACAATTGGAGTGTTCGAGATATTTCTATTTCTGGTTATAATCAACGCCCCTTTGCCAGGCCCAAAAGTGCTCTCAATAGCAATCTTGGCGACGTCTCCCGGCTGATAATCAGCCTTGTCTGCAGTTAATTTGAGCGATTGAATTCCAGCCAACATGGTATTGGTTTTCTTTTGCGGCAAAGCAATAGACGAACTGTCCGAGCAGCTATTGGAGCGACCGCTGGCATCTTTTATACGGGCAGTGCAGACAAAAGAGACCGATGTTTTCGCTGGGGAAAAGCGCAATTCGGCGGGCGCACCGCCAATAGACAGATATTCGGTTCTGCTTTTGCTCTCGCCGTTTACGTCCGATTCTTTAATTTCTAGCTCTACTTTCGTGCCGTTTCTAATCTTTCCGTCTAAATCGGTGGCCACTACATTCAGTGTCACAGGTTCATCTTTAAGATACCGAGATTTGTCTTTCTTTATGCCCACATAGGTGTCAGCAGGGTGTACAAGTAAAGCTGCCGAACTGGTCCATTGCTGACGATTAACGTCTACTACTGTGGCCTGGCATTGATACGACATTGGCACAGGTTTGGGAGTAGAGATAAACTTGAGGGCAATGGTGTCTCTGCCCTGCGAATCAGATGTTCCGGTTAGTGTTTTCTGACCATTGGTGATTGGCTGATTTCTGCGTAACCGACCTCGCTCTGCGTACCAACTATACAAATCAAAACCACTGCCAAAATTGTATCCACTCCAACCTGGCGGTGCATAGCTAGCCACTGATGGTGTCACTACCCAGTTCACCGGAGAATTAGCAAGAGCGCCACCAATCAGGTAATTGGCTGACGAACTAACTGTAGTACTGTCACCTAAAACCAGAGCGGTATTTTTAGCGGCTGTCACCTTGATTTCAAATTCAGGTCGACGAAATTCTTGAATCGTAATCGGCAAAATTGTCGAAATTTCACCAAGAGATTGGTTTGGATAATATCTGCGGCCGTGTCTACCACTGGAGCGCAAAACTGAGTGGTCATCGGCTTGATCGGCAGGTTTGGTGACTGTCATCCCTACTTGTGCTTGACCAAGCTGCAGTTTTTCTGGCAGATTGATCTGGTAAGAAAAACCTCCCATTTTGTCTACGGCACTTTCACCACTAGCGACTTTTACACCAGTGGCATCAGTGACCTGATAGTAGATTTTTTCGTAATCAGGTGCCTTTAAACTAAGGCGGCCGGTTTCTGTATAGTCGGCCTTGCGCAGCCATCCTTTGACAATGACCTGCTCGCCTGGCTTATACAGGTTGCGATCACAAACGGTGTACCAGCGCACCGAATTTGCTATCTCATTAATGGTCCAGCTGCCACCATAAGCGTTGGGCGAAAGCACCGCACTATCGGCACCTTTACTGCCGATTAAGACATGGTAGTGATTTGGACTGTTGACCAGCGGCAACTGTGCCTGACCCTCTTTATCGGAAGTTACAGTCTCAGGCTGTTCGTGCAACTTCAGCTCAACGCCAGAGAGGGGAGTGGCATCATTCAAATTGGTGGCGAGAATTTCCAGATTGCGACTGTCGAAGGCATCAAGGCCGATGTCTGTTACTTGAATCCAAGATCTGGTTAGATGATGCTGCTGGTGCTCAACCACCGGCAGCATGTCGGCGCGCACCATTAGATGACCATACTTACTTTCTAAATATGGTTTTAAATCTATTTCCAACTGGCGACCGTTCTCGCCAATATCATAAATTTTCGAATGCACGACTTGGCCGATAGTATCAGGCTCTCGCTGATGGCCGATTTGCCGGTAAGCGAAATTGTCGCTGGCTTGCACACGCCTGATTTCTACCTTAACGGTAGGTGCACCTTGCACCCACGCTGAGTAGTGTGGAGCGCGATCAGACGTGTACGTTTTGAATGGTTGATCCGGTCTGATCAAATAGGGCAATGCTTTTGTCTTGATCTCGGCAGTGGTATCACGTTCAAGTGTTTGACCAAATTTATCCTTTAAATTTTTGTTGAGCGTGACTTTATAGGTTTTAAGCGGTTTAAAGTTGCCGGACAGATACAGATTAGTTCCCGAAGGTGCTATTTGCAAACGTTCTACTTCAGGGCTAACGTTGACCAGTTCCGATACTTTAGTTTTGGCATCAAGTTGATTAGTAAACTTGAGGTATGCTGAGCCATTCTCACCAGAAGTTCCAGTAATCTGATTTTCCAGAAGCTTGAAAGTATCATGCACTTTAAATTGGTACGACTCATTACTTTCACTGAGCAGCGGCCCTTCTTCTGAGGGCAAGCCTTTTTCAAATTCCACGGTCATCTGCGCGCCTTTTGGCAAAGCGGCAGTAGGCTCAAATGCCAGCCAATATTTTATTGCTTCAAAAGGAATGAGCGCTTTTATTTCTGCGTCTCTGGCTTGCAGCTGATTTTTTGAAAGCAAGCGAATGGAAAAAATTTTGGTACCAGATTTCAACTGAATTTTATCGAGAATTTTTTTCGCATCAACGGCTTGATTAAACTGGGCAATGATTACAGGTGTGGTGCTCTGATCGCCATATTGACCCTGAGGAGGCGGCGGATAAAGGTTAGTTACCTTTACCGGCGGCGTTGTGATCGTATAGCTGACTGCTTTTTCTACTGCGTTGCCGGTAATCGATTTGGCGTTGGCAGGCACATTGACAGTGTATTTGGTGGCTTTAGGAAACCGACCATCTTCCGGAGTGAAAAGCAGAGTCTGAGGACCAGCCCACTTCCAATCGCCTTTGGGCTGAGGAGAGAGCGTGACGAACTGGTCAGGTTTAACTGCTTCGAGCTGCCCTAAGGCAGTGAGCGGCTGTGAAAACGAAATAGCAAACTGCTCGATTACATCATTGAGCCCTTCAGCACTTACTCGCGATACTTTGAGTGGGGCGACATTTTTCCACTCGGGTTTCTTGGGTGTAGTGGGGCTCACCGCTGCTAATTTAGGCGGAAAAGTTTCAACTACCTGGGTGCCTGGCAGAGGTGGTCGTACTAAGGAATCTTGCGGCAGCACTAATTTTTGCTCGGCAGGCGCTTGCAGTGTTTTTAATTTGCCAAGTATGGCCTCGACTCTTTCTAGCGGCAGAGGGGTCGTCACCGGCAACGGCAAGGCCGCGATGATTTTTTTCTCGGCATTAGAGTCGACTTCGGTAACTGTGTACGAGAGTTGTAAAGCATCCTCGGCTTCGGCGGCGAAAGCCACGGTGACTAGCGCTGGGCCACTGCCGCTTACAATCAGCAAAGCGGTCAAGCAAAGAGACAACAACCTCAAGACCAGCGAACGTGGCCTTCTATTTGAAATCATGCGAACTCCCAGCGGTATCTTCAATAGACTGGCATATTCTAGAAGTTATTGTGCTTGAGTGCTTAAAAAACCGAACTTTACCTGGCCTAACTGACCTTCATTTTGCACACAAAACGTATACGTTCTAATTTTGGAAGATTAAACCCAGGGACCGTCGGTTTCATACCTAAACCGGTGGTACCATGAATTTTTCAACTGGAGCCGCCTTTGTCACTCTTCTCAAAATTGATGACGATACTGGCCGTCTTTCTGGCGCTTTTACCCAGCTACATCGTTCTGGTTCAGCCGGTATTAATGCAAGCCGGCGACTTTCTAATTACTTTTTATCCAGCGGGCAAACTAGCTCAAATCGGACGCATAGCTGATATTTACACGCCGGCGAATATGACGACGTTTATCAACGCGCCATTTGACAAGTTTACTCACGAGTTATTTCCGGCCATTGCAAAAAGCTATGTGGCCATCTATATGTACAGCCCCCTAATTGCCTTGTTCTTTGCCCCATTTAGTTTGCTTCAGGCCCAGGCTTCACTGATTCTCTGGCAATCGATCAATATTGCCGCTGCAGTGTATTGTGCCGCGCTTTTTGCCCGGCCCAATTTAAAAGAAAAAATCCAGGATCTTTCGGTGATTTTCTTATTCTGTCCGATTTTTCACACTTTATTAATTGGACAGCTTGGCATATTTTTCGGACTCTTGCCGCTGACAGTGGCATACAAATTACTGCTGCAGCAAAAAGAATTTTTAGCCGGATTAGTGCTCGGCACTCTCTATATGAAACCACAGTTTTTGCCCTGTGCCCTGCTTGTATGCGGTGCACTCTTCTTTATTAAAAGACCTAAAGCCACTTTAGGCCTATTGTGCGGCATGGTGGCAATGGCACTACTGACAGTGGCACTAACCGGCAGCGATATGCTAGTAGCATTTTGGCAAAGCATCAAAATGTCTGATACCTGCTACTCGTGCGCCGGATACAGACCGGCTTCCACCATTATTACGTGCCTGCCTGCTGTAATTTTGCAATTTTTCGATTTCAATGCTCGCGAAGGGGTCAAAATTTACGCATATGGCGCAGCAGCCTTAATTGGCTTGGGTGCTTTGTTCTATTGTGTTCAAATGTGGCGCAAGTTGCCTCATCAGCAGGCCACGGCCCTTACATTCTTAATTGGTCTTTTTGTCTTGCCGCTAGTGGTACCACATTTCCTCTTTTATGATCTTTGCGGTCTGGCAATGATGGCTTTTATGATTAATACAAATGTTTTCGAGCCGGCTGTGAGCGCCAAGCTGCATCCACTGCGTCGTGCGCTCTGGTGCATTTGCAATCTCTACTATGTGGGCTTCTCATTCTTCCCCGTAATATTACTGGGGCCATGGTATCCGCTAATTCTTGTTATATTACTGGCAGTGCTACTGGTTTTAATATTGAGAGTGCAAAATCAAAAGCAGACACTGACAGGTGACCCGTGAGCAAGTTCAAAAAAGAGAAACCGACCAGTCCTGAGCGCCTGGTACTGGCGTTGATTGAAAATGGTCATTTTGAAGATTCTCTTCTGTTGCTTGACCAGTGGGCTGACAAAACCGACATCATCTACTTATATGCTCGCGCCTTAGCCCTATTCGGCGCAGGTAACAGACTTGCTGAAGCAAACGAGGCTTTGCAGGCAGGCTTTGGCCAAAACAATTATGTGCTGCCCTTGATGGTTGAAAAAATCAATAAAGTTAGCGAAAGCAGCAAAAATACCGAGGCGAAAAGCAAAAAACACAAGCACACAGCCAGAGTGATGATGCCTAAAGAAAGTGCTTCGCAAAGCCAGGCCAGAAAATATGTACAATTATGGTTTGGCAGTTGGTTGCAAACGGAATCTGCTTTTGACTGGCTGGGCAACCAGTTTGTAGAATATACGAGAGCAAGCAGGCTGGAAAAACTCAAAGCTAAACAAGAAGAAATGCTCAAGAACATGAAAATTCTCGACGCTGATTTTTTCCTCAATTAAGCGTTTTTAGAAATTGTTCGCGTACTTCTTTTAGTGCTGCTTTCATAATGTTTTGATCGGCAAAGGCCGCGTCGACATCTGCCTTCGTAGCATGATTCAAATCGACCAAAATTTCGCCCAGCATTTTTTTATTGCCGCCTTTTTGTAGCGCCATTGCTTCTGAAATGTGCTCTTCAGTTATTTTTCCTGTAGATTTTAAAAACTGGCCTAGTTGAGGCGTAAACTTAAACTGCAAATCGCCGCCGGCTAACTTGGTCAGATGATTTTGATCCAGCACAGTTAT
This sequence comes from Candidatus Obscuribacterales bacterium, assembly GCA_949127735.1. Taxonomy (GTDB): domain Bacteria; phylum Cyanobacteriota; class Vampirovibrionia; order Obscuribacterales; family Obscuribacteraceae. Next base: position 13,899 of record CASBPX010000044.1, read on the forward strand.
TTTCATGCCACCAATACTGGTGGCTTCCTTTAAAACAGGATTAAGGGCAAGCAAGCGTTCAGCCTCAGCTGTTACCGCGGCCTCGGTAAAGCGTTCGCCTGTGGTAGCTCCACGTGCTTTCAGCGCGCTCGTCGCCACTTGCGTCATAGTGTGCCCGTCTTCAACGATCATCTGTTTCGGCAGTTTGAATAAATCGTCCAGGCTGCCAGCATATTTTTTGCCGACTTCGCTGAGCGCCTCAGGAGTGACCAGTGACTTTCCTTTTTCCATCATAGGCCGTACAACGTCTGGAATAATCGTGCCTTCTACCGTCTTGCGCTGTAGGGCAGGTGCTTCGAACACCACCTTCGCTGAGACTTCGCCAGCTTCATGAGCACTGGAGACCACAAGTTTTTCAGCAGCTAGTTTTTCAGCCACTAATTTCTCAGCTGAACCGCCCAGCGCAGTTCTAGTTGCTGCAATTTCACTCTGAGCCAAACCGGGCTTGCCACGTAAGGCGGCAGCAGCGGCAACAATGAGCAGGCCACCCACCAGTGCACTTTCGGCCGGGTGGTCTTTAACAAAAGCCACGGTTTCGCTAGTTACGTCTTTAGTTTTACTCGCGACATCATCATAAACTTCGTCAATCCAGCTGGCAGCATCTTCATGCTTGGCTGGCTGGTCATTTGGACTGTGTCTTTCAATGGGCATTGGGGTCTAAATTTTCGCTGAGTTTTGCAAAAGTTTCCGGGCGCAGGTTATTACTGGAATAGTAGCTTGGCAAGCGCCTGCCGTCACCCGTGTAATTACGCAGTCAGAACCGTAAGCCCTGATGGTCCCAGGGGAACTAATGACCACACTGTCAGTCTCTGCCAACGCAATACTGTGGAGTAACTGTCTTTATGTTGACCAAGAGTGCCATGATGGCAAGCATTCGCCTAAAACACTGCTACAAAATAGGTCTGGCACTGTCTCTTGTAATTTGCACAGCCGCTGCTTTTGCCATGCAACCGGCCGAGGCTGCCGAACCCCCAAAACTGTCGGAACCTGAAGTTTTAGACAAAAGAGACATAAAAGCGGCGAAAAAGGCCGAGAAAGAGGCAGAAAAGGCCGAAAAGAAGGCAGCCAACGAACTTGCCAAAAACAATGCCAAGCAGAATGCCGGTAAACAAGACAAAGCCGCAAAGCCTGTCAAAATGGACAAAGCCACCAAAGACCTGGGGGGCGCAAACGCCACCGACACCAACAAACACGCTATTCCGCTAAAAGCGATAAGCGCCGGCCAAGCAAAGCAAAATGCTGAGGCGGCAGACTCCATTAACAAAGTTCCAGGCATAAATATTCAGGCCAAAGATTTACAACCGCCAGCCGAAGATCCGGAAATCAAAGGTTTCCACCCGATTAAAAAATTGCTTGCCCCGGTAATCAGGCTAGGCAAAGGTGCTGTGCAGATGCAACAGCAAATGATGAAGCTGGAAGGTCCAGTGGGCGCACTCCAACCGGCGATGGTCAGCCTGCAAGGGAAGCTACAGCAGGTGGACAATCGTGTTCAGAGTCTCGATGGCAACCTGGTTTCAATGGATTGCAAAGTAATTAAAGTTAGCCAGGAAATGACCGGTATCAAGCAAGACCTTGGTGAAATGCGCAGCGATGTGGGCGGCTTGCGAAAACCGTTGCAATCACTACTGGAGCCTCTTACCGATGTTAGGGGTCCACTGGAAGAAGTGCGCGGCGCCCTCACCGACATGCACACCATGATGACAGCGGCTCTGTTTGGCATTATCGCGCTGACCTTAGGCATTATATTTGGCACACCGATTGTCGCTATTTATGTTTACGTCAACAGACGCAAATTTTTTCCTGACATGAAAGACAATGAATTTCCGGTCGCCAACGCAAAAAACAAAGAGTCGGCGAGCAGCCACCGTTAATCATAGAAAATGGTCAGCACTTATTTCTCGTCGACAGCATGAGGCGTAATGGTCCATTTTGACGCAGAGTCAGGGCGGCTGACTTTTTTCATTTCACAATTGTGAATGTGGGGAAATTCGAGTTGCAAAACTTTGGCGACCACGTGCCAGACTCCACCATGGGCCACAATCAGAACCGGCCCATCCATGGCCAGAGCTTGTTGCAAGCCTTTATTGACGCGCATGCCAAATTCTAACTGTGACTCGCCGCCAGGAGGGTTAGACGAAGGGTCATAAAGGCTGGGAAGTTCAGCCCAGGCTCGTTTTTCCCACTCGCCCAGATGCCATTCGGCGAGTAAATCGACAGTCACCAGCGGTGCTTCTAAAACCTGGCTCAGCGCTTGAGCCGTCTGCTGAGCGCGCACCAGCGGGCTGACACAAATGGTTTTGACATCATGACAGAGTCGAATAGCTGGGCTTTCAGCCAGGGCTTTGGCTTGAGCCAAACCAGTGGCATTGAGTTCAATGTCCCAGCCCGAGCCGGCGGCCAGATTGCCGAGATTGGCATCGGTCTCACCATGCCTGACGAAATAAAAACGCTCTTCTGACATACAAACTCCTTGTCACTGTAGCAATGTTATCCGAAGAGGCGAAAAGCCACATCGAAAAAATCGATACTGTGAGAAGCTGTATAAATGCTTTCAGAAAACCAGGCAGAGAAAATAGCAATTATCGGTGCCGGGCCGGTGGGTATAAGCGCCGCTCGCGCTCTTAAAATCAGCGGCATTGAATACGATCAGTTTGAAGCGGAAAGCGACCTTGGAGGCAACTGGCGCCATGGCGTTTATAAAACCGCGCACATAATTTCGTCACGCAAAACTACCGAATTTCCCGATTTTCCCATGCCTGACGATTATCCTGATTTTCCCAGTGCCGCTCAAATGCTCGCTTATCTTGATAATTATGCGGCGCATTATTGCTTGCGCGAAAATATCAATTTTAATTATCGTGTCGAAAAAGTGAGCCCTGAAGGCAATGGTTGGCGGCTTCTATTCGCTAACGGTGAAAACTGCTTTTATGGTGGAGTGGTGATTTGCAACGGGCACCACTGGTCCCGGCGCTGGCCACACTATGACGGAAAATTTAGTGGCGAGATCATTCATTCAAAAGACTACAAAGATCCAGACCAATTAAGAGACAAAAAAGTTCTCGTCATCGGTGGTGGCAATTCTGCTTGTGACATTGCAGCTGAAGCGGCACGGGTAGCTAAAAGTGCTCACTTGAGCTTACGCCGCGGTTACTGGTTTTTACCAAAAACAGTTTTCGGTAAACCCACAGCAGAGCTGCTCACCACCGCCATGCCTGTCTGGATGCAACGCATTTATATTGCCACCCTTTTAAAAATTGTACTGGGTGATTATCGCCTATATGGGCTCACCAGGCCTGACCACAAAATTTTCGACAAGCACCCGACCATTAACACTGAGTTATTACACTATTTAAAACACGGCAAAATTACACCACATCCAGATATAAAACAATTTGATGGGAATAGTGTTGAGTTTGTCGACGGCAGCAAAGAAAATTTTGACCTGATTGTTTGCGGTACCGGATTCAACGTTTCAATTCCCTTTCTAGAACCAGGGCTGGTAGCCATTGACGGCGCCGTGGTCAAAACTCAGTGGGGTATGGTAGCACCGCGGCACAAACAACTTTATCTTTACGGCTGGGGGCAAGTGCGTTATGGTTTCGGCCCGCTGCTCACACCGGCATCTGAACTTTTAGCCAAATTGATATTGCTGCAAAGGCGCCTTCGCCATCCTCTAGGCGAAATTCTCGAAAGAATCAAGCAGCCGCTGCCCACGAGCCATTTGATCGATCCGATGCAGGCACTGAGGCAAATAAAACTTGCCAGTGCCATGCTCTGGTTTTTACCTTATGTAGACAAATATTTGATGGGCAAGTCTGCGGTAATGGCAGAAGCGAACTACGCCAAAACCAGTCGCATTCAGTTAGAATCAGAGCCGGCGCCGGGTAATGATTGATCGATTTGAACCAGGCGGCGTTCGGCTTCACGAGTGATAAAACGCCAAAACTTTTGCGGAAAGAATCTTTTGAAACGCCAGAGAAAACGCGCCTCGTCTGGCAGCACCACATATAGTGCACCTGTGGCCATGGCATCAAGGGCGGCCCTGGCTACGTAATCAGGCTCTAGCTGTGAACGCTTGACCAGTTCTTGAGCCCGCAAATTATAAAGTTCCGGCCCCAGGCTGCAAACGCCGATATTGGTGCGCACGTACGAGGGCATCAGAACAGTGACCAACAAATTATGCGCTTGCAATTCGCCCCTGAGAGTTTCGCTCAGCGAGAGCACGCCAGCTTTAGAAGCATTGTAAGCGCTCATATTGGGAGCGCTAGCAAAAGCAGCCGCACTGGCGATGTTTAAAATATGACCAGATTTTTGAGCCTTCATCACCGGCACAAAACAATGGCAGCCGTGCACGGTGCCCATCAAATTAATATCAATTACTTTCTTGAATGTATCTACCGAAATTTCGTCAATGCCGCCGCCGCAGCCAATACCAGCACTGTTGATTCCAACATCGATGCCTCCATACTTTTTGCAAAAGTTCTGCACAGCATTTTTAAATTTCTTACTATCGCTGACATCAAAAGTGTAAATAGTAGCTTCACCACCAGCGGTACCCATAGCTTCCGCCGCCGCCAGTAAACTTGCTTCGTCAATGTCGGCCATGCCCACTTTCCAGCCGTCACTGGCGAGAAGCCTGACCAAAGCCAGACCCAGCCCGCTGGCGGCACCTGTTATGAATGCCCGCTTAGCGGGATACCGCCGGCTAAAATATTGTAAAGTCGAATCAGGCAAGGCTTTTTTCCATATCTTCGAGACTGACACCTTTGGTTTCGGGGAAGATAAACCAGACTAAGAAAAACTGTACCACCATCATCAGAGCAAAAAAGGCAAAGGGGTATCCACCCGACGATTTAGCGAGAACAGGAAAGAGTGCTGAAATCAAAGCGTTCATAATCCAGTGTGAAGAGCTGCCCAGCGCCTGGCCCTTAGCACGCACCGGTGTGGGGAAAATTTCGCTCAGATAAACCCAGATAACTGCACCCTGTGAAAAAGAAAAGAAAGCAATGTATGCCACCAAAAGCCAGATTAGAAGCGACTGGTGCTGCCCCATGAAAAATATTGCCGCTACGCCTGCCAGGCAGAGTGCGCATCCGACAGAGCCCACAAGCAGCAAAGTGCGGCGGCCCAGACGGTCAATTACAGCCATAGCTACCAGCACTGCCACCAGGTTTGTGAAGCCGATCATCACTGCCTGCAGGTCGCTAGACATTTTTCCGAAGCCAGCTTTTTCGAAAATATCATTGAGATAATAAAGAATGGCGTTAATACCGGAGAGCTGATTGAAGGCACCAATAGTGATGGCAAGAAAAATCGGCAGTTTATATTTTTTCTGAAATAGAGGCTCATTGGGGAGGGCATGCTCAGCCTTTATGCTGGCCACGATGTCTTGCAATTCTTGCTCATAGTCGGCCACTCCGGTCTTTTGCAAGACTTGACGCGCTTCTTCAATTTTGTTACGTCTGGCCAACCAGCGTGGGCTTCTAGGAATAGAAAAAAGCATAATCAAAAATAAAATGGCAGGAACGGCCGAGACGCCTAACTTCCATCTCCATTCAGCCTCGCCCAGTGGCAATGTGCCCAGCAAATAGTTGGAAAAATATGCCAGTAAAATGCCTACTACTACATTGATTTGAAAAAGCCCGACGAGACGGCCGCGCCATTTTGCCGGAGCCAGTTCAGCAATATAGACCGGGCCTAAAACCGACGAACAACCGATACCGAGACCGCCGATAAAGCGAAAAACAATCAGCGAATACCAGTCCCATGCGAAGGCGCAACCAAGTGCCGATATCACATATAAAAGGGCCGCTACCCGCAGTGTTTCTCTGGCCCCATACTTTTCACCGGGCACGCCCGACATCATAGCTGCCACCACCGTGCCCCAGAGAGCAGCCGAAACAGTGAAACCAAGGGCGGTGGCAGTAAGTTGATATTCATCGGTTAGTGCGTGGGTAGCACCGGCAATAACAGCCGTATCAAAGCCAAAAAGAAGACCACCAAGAGCGCCTACCAGACTGCTTTTGAATAGATAGAGGTACGGCTTGAGATCCACAGATATCCCTAAATTTTATTTGGCAGCGGCGCGGTATGCCTTCAACCAAACGTCAATTTTATAGTCGTCGGTGTCAAGAAACTTGCCAGTCGTTCCGCCTGCTCCCCACGGAGGCTGTGTGCCATCATGTTTGTTATAAGCCCAGGCAGTCATGCCGGCAGCCTCTGTCGGCTTGAGCTTGCCACTAGCCAGGGCCGAGCCCACCATGGCAGTAAAGTAGCCACTGCGCACATCGCCTGGGTTTTTAGCAGGATCATCGAGGTAGCGCGTCGCTTTGTCGGCAATAAATTTGCCGCTGTTATAAGCCACAAGCAACACTTCACGGTGATGGTGCGTGATCGTATTATTAGCATCGACATCAGTGACATTGCTGTTGAAACCCTCGCCACCCTTACCGGCGATTAAGCGATGATAGGTACGCTCAAGAGCGGAGCCGGCAGGGTTAACCCCGCCTCCTGCCAGACTGCGGCCAAGATCTTGCTTAAAACCAAGAGCGTGTTCAGAAAAAACCAGACCGACATAATCGCGATAAAGCTCGCCAGGAGTGGGTTGAAGAATATTCCAGCTGTCTGGTTTGCGGCCATTGGCCTCTGCCAGTCGCGCCGCATTTTTTAAATTGTTGGTCATGTAATCGGCCGGAGTTGTCTTTCCGTCTGCCAGATTATTCAATTCGCCCATAGTAAAACGGTACATCTCTTTTTGGTCGCTGCTCATATGCTCGATTTGCCATTTTTGCAAATCATCTAAAGGCTTTGCGCCAGTGCGCTTGGCAAGCTTGTCAAAATCAGCAAATAGGGCTTTATCTTCAGGAGTGCTAGCAAATTTGGCCTCGAGAGCTGCATAGCCTGACTCTAAAGCCTGGCCCACCTCTAATGTAGGAAAGCCATTGAGCTTTACGGTCAGAGCTGCGGCTTCAGTTTCTTTTGCTAATGGCTGCTTGACGTCGTTTTTTGAAGCGAGCACATTGTCACTAAAATCTGCTGCCTTGCCGCCAGACTGTTTTTCACTTGCTGATTCTTTGATTAAATCTGCCATCAAAAATTCCATGAGTAACGGTTTTAGCTGTGAAAGCTTTATACCCAACACTATGGCACTTTTAAATCGGTGGCCCGTCCTTAGCCGAGTTGATACATTAAGACAGAGCACAAATTGAGGTTTGACGAAAAATGGCACAACAGCAGCAACGCGGCATTTCTTTGAGCCCCCGCCTTTTAATTGCTCTAGCTATTGCAGCCTTTTCGCTGATCACTTATTTCAGCAAGAGCGTCTATAACCCGGTGACAGAACAAAAGCAACGCGTTGACATGTCGCCGCGGCAAGAAATTGCCCTGGGCCTGCAAGCCGCTCCGCGAATGGCTCGCCAGTATGGTGGAGAGTCTGACGATCCGGAGGGTCGAGCCGCAGTTGAGCAAATTGGCAACGAGCTGATTACTAAAACTGATGCCGGTAAATCGCCCTATAAATTTGATTTTCACCTGCTGGCCGACGACAAAACTGTCAACGCCTTTGCCCTGCCCGGTGGACAAATTTTTCTCACCGAGGGTCTCTACAAATTACTGAGCACCAAAGGTGAACTGGCTGGCGTGCTCGCACACGAAGTCGGCCACGTAGTCGCGCGCCACTCGGCCCAGCAAGTGGCAAAACAGCAATTGACTCAGGGTTTGACCGGTGCGGCGGTGATTGCCGCTTACGATCCTAATGACCGCAACAACAATACCGCTACCATGGCCATGCTTATTGGCCAGGTAGTTTCTATGAAATATGGTCGCGGCGACGAATTAGAAGCCGACCGTCTAGGCGTGCGCTTCTCGTCGCAAGCTGGTTACGACCCCAGGGCTATGCTCAAAGTAATGGTGATTTTAGGCAAGGCCGCTAAAACACGCACTCCTGAATTTTTCAGTACCCACCCTAATCCTGAAAATAGAATCAAAAAAATCGAAGCCGAAATTATCGAAAAATTTCCTCAGGGTGTGCCGGCCGGTTTAATTCAATAGCCTATTTTGGTGCCTTGGCTCTGGTGACGGCATCGAGCAAAGCGTTCTTCAAGCCAACCTCTAATAATTGCGAAAAACGCATACTGTTGACGATATCTTCTTTGGCACCGCGAGCCACTAGAGTATTATCCAGGCGATCGATTAATTCGTCTCCTTCAGGCGCCTGCCCCACCGTGAGAAAAGAAATGATCATTTCGTCATTGTCTTTCAGTGCCGCAGTCGCTCTGGCAATGAGCTTATCGAGCGACCCACCCTGATTGGGTAAGCCATCGGTCAGCACCACTATTAATACCGGTTTTTTATGGTGATCGGGATCTTTTAAATGCGAATCAATTACCGCCGACAGCGGTGAATAAATATCGGTTTCGCCAGTGGGCAACACATTGTTGAAAATTTCTTCAATGTCTTTGTGTGTAGCATATTTCTTAATGGTAAAGGTATCGTTGAATGGAACTATGGTTAGGCCGCCCGTGAGGCGATTGCCAACAAAATTGGAAAAGTCACTGATTTGACTGCGGCACCACCCCCAGCGAGAGGTATCGAACGGGCCAATACCCAGGCCGCCGTTCATGGAGCCAGAATGATCAATCAGCAAAATCACTTCATATGGCGCCATCGTTTTGAAAAATTTCTGGCTGTCTAGTGTTTGAGATTGCGAGGCTTGAGCGGTGAGTTTGGTAGCCACTGGCTTTGTCTTTCCCTGGCGGCGCTCCTCTTCGCGTACTTGTTCGTCCCAGTTGTCCCTAACTGCTTTCATTCGAACTTCCATTTTCGCCTGATACTGAATTCCCTTTCGAACGAAGTCCACAGTTAAACTATTTGGATCCCAGCTCGCCGAAAGAACGCGATCACCTTCCATCAATCGGGCATGAAAGGCCTGCGAGCCGAGGCGCACTTTAGTGACAACTCCTGGCAGGCGGCTGTTATCCAAAGAAAGCCCTACAGCATTACACATAACGGCCATTTCGCTTACTTGAGCATGCAAGCGCAAGCTGGAAGAACCTGGTGCACTACTGGCAGTGCTCACCTTTTTGGCGCACGCGGGAGAGCTTGCACTAATACAAAGAGTGAATGAGCACAGCGAAAGGACAAACCATGGGAAAAATATCTTAGTGATCGAATTTGAAGCAGTCATTTTTGCCTTATTTGCTAAGCCGCTTGGTAACGGCCATTAATGCTGCGGGTAAAGACGGAACTTGCGGTACTAAATGGTTGCCGTTGTCTTGAACGCCGCCGAAATTTTCATAATTGCGCACATACATATTTGTGCCAACTTGAACTACTCGATTATTGCCCACTCGCGATCTCATCTGCCCTTTCAAATTTTCACGCGAAGCAATAACATCCATCATTCGTTTAGAATAGTGTGCCTGCAGCCCAGTGCATGCCTTCTCGGCCTCCTCAATCATGTTAGTGGTCTTAACTTCATAGGCGTAATTCAAAGACTGAACCATAGAGTCATAGTCGCGATTTTGACGTCTCACGCCACGCTGATCTACATAATATTTTGGCACCGCGGCAATATCGTGACGAAGCTGTGTTGTATAAAACTCGACCTGGTCGCGTACCAGGTCAATTTTATTGCGCACAGCAACCATATATTCATCTTGTGCACGACCGACCATTTGTGCACACTGGCGATCCATCGATGCCGAAAGTGCTGAACTAGTTTGAGCCGCTTTGGCATAGTTTTCAACTAGCTCAGCACGATATTTGTTTTCAGTTTCTACTGTAGTTTCCAGAGCTTGTAACCTGCTGCGAGCCATAGTTGCGGGGCTCTCAGGATATCCGCCATAAGGGGCCGCGCATACTGATAAATTTGCCGGTAATAGAAATAGACTGACAAAAATCAGTGCCGGAGTGACGATTGCAGAGATGGTAAAACGCTTAGGCATGATCAAAACTCGTTCGGTTACTGGTCACTTACTCTTGTCAGCAATTAGGAGAGAAAGCTGTAATTACCTGCCTGGGCGCGCCCCCTTAGACCTGGACGAAGGAGAAGTTGGCTTGAGCACACCGGCCCTGGCGTGCAAACCAGGCGAAGGTGCTTCAACCGCTTTGACTTGTTCGGGCTCTGACTCAAGATTTCCGCCAAAGTTCATATAGTTGCGCACAGTCATAGTTGTGTTGCTGGGCACTACCTGTGATGCTCCAACCTTCGACCGTATTTGCCCTTTGAGATTTTCATGCGAGTTGGTGAATGCTTGCAAGCGCCGCGCATAGTCATCTTCTATCAACTTGAATGGTTCTTCAGCATCAATCTGCAAAATTTTTATATCGTATTTTGCCTTTGTTTCTAGCGTTTTACTAGAGCCCGGATTAGCAAGCTTGTCTTCAATCAATTTGTTTTCTACTCGTCGTATAGCAAGGTCCAATTGCTTTTGCCGCTCAGCTTTACGGCGATCGTGGTCTGCGATTATTTCACTGCGTAAACGCTGAGCTTGCTGGTCTACATGCCTTTCCTTTTGCCTCAGCTCTGCATTTCCGTTTAAGGCCTCAATAGCCTGAATGCAATAGTTGCTCAAATTTTGGTCATGGCTATACTTCATACAAGCAAAGTATTCAGCACGGGCAAGCGAGTGGTTTCCAGCTCTAGCCAGGCAATTGGCGTAATAGTAGTGAGCCTGAGCGTTGTCACCTCTCTGAAGTAGAATCGATTTGAACATGTCTGTCGCTTTGCTGTAATTTCCTGTCTCGTAAGCTGATTTTGCCTCTTTCATAGTTACAATTTGTTGAGGCATCGCACCACCGGCGGCTGACAATTTTTCAACTGGCGCCTGAATTTCTTTTTTTAGATTCCAAAGCTTATCTTCTGGAGGCAACGCACCACCAGCAGTACTGCCAAAGACAAACAAAAACGGCAGCACCAGAGCACAGATACACAACTTTCGATTAAACAGCATTGCTTTCATAATCAGTTATTGAAAATCACCTATATATATCTGTTCCCTGGTGGGCTATTAACTATGCAGCTTAAAGCCTGCGAACCGGTCAGGTACATGATGACAAAACCTGCCATACATAAAGATGGCCAAAAGCAACTGTCTCAGGTATTTCTTCGAACCATAGCCATACTGGCACTCTTCAGCCCGCCGTCTGCTATGCTTGTCTGGACTTTATTGAAACTTACTAGCAGGCATTGCCAGTGTCTCAAATGCTAAAACGGTCCATGACTAGCTCCCGGTTGGGTGACTTGCTTGTGCAGGCCGGCATTTTGACACAAGCTCAACTGGCCGATGCTGCCCGCAGCGCCAAAAACAAGCGCATTCAAATCGGCCAGGCACTGGTGATGAATGGTCTGATTTCGCCACGCGACCTTCAATCAGTCTTAGAAGCACAGTCAATGCTGCGTGATAAATCAGTTGAGTCTGCCGAAGCATTGCGCTGCCTGAAAATCGCTTACAAGCTCGGAGCATCTTTTAAAGATATCCTTTCAGAATATGTCTCACCAAAACGCAGTCAAACCAGCAAGCTTGGCGAGCTCTTAGTTGAGTCTGGTCTGGTCAGTTATGAAGTATTGGCCAAAGCGGTAGAGCAAAGCTATAGCACAGGCCTCCCCCTGGGTCGCATGCTGGTTTTACACGAAACTATCTCAAACGATTTGCTAACACTAGCACTAGATTTACAAGTGCGTGTGCGCGACGAAATGATGACAAGACAGGAAGCTCTTACAGCCATTCGCACCGCAGCTGGCCTGGCACCAATTGCACCAGGTGCAACCATAGAAACGGTCAAACCAGAAAAGGAAGCACCGCGCAAAAAGGGCCTTCGTTTAGGCGAACTCATGGTCATGGCTGGAGTGCTTACCGAAACCGATGTAATGAACGCTCTTGAGTGGGGTCTGGTCAATCATCAAACTATCGGCAAAGTGCTCATCAGTCAAAATCTGGTATCACAAGAACTTTTAGACGCTGCTCTGGCCATTCAAAAAATGGCCGACCAGGAAAATTTTGAGCCTACAAAAGCCAGCGAGTGTCTCACACGCATTCACGCCAGTGGCATTTCGCTGGACGAAGCGCTGGCTGAAATGCGAGCGGAGAAAACGGCGCAAGACACCACCGTCACTTACGAAAAACTCTTAATGCTGGCTCGCGTCATCAGTGAAGATGAGCTGGAAACGGCATTTGATCTCACCACTAAAAGCGCTACTGTGATTGGCAAATTTTTAGTGCTCACCGGTCACATGGATGTTACTACCCTGCAGTCAACATTGCGTTGTTATCAGCTATTCTCAAGAGGTCTGCTCAGTCAGGACGACGCGGTGGTGACGCTCGATTATTCATTGCATCAAAGTTCTGAAGGACCAATGAAATTTGATGATGCCTTAAAAGAATTGGGCTGGAATAAAGATCGCGGCCTGAGACTTAAAGGCGAGCGCGCCGGGGTTGCTGATGTAAACGAGACGGCCGAAGCCGAGGCAAAAACAGCCGAAGAAACTGGCAAAATCGAGCCGGCCCCAGACCCTGGTGCCACCAGTGTCTTATCGGCCAGCGATACTATGTCGGCTAACGACTTCGCCACTAACTTTACTGACATATTAGCCAAAAATATAGATTCAATTGCCGCCCAAATTGCCACAGAAAAAACAATCGAACCGATTAATTTAGATGATGACAAAGTTACAGTAATTCCTGCCGATGTAGAACCGCTACTGGAAGATCCGGCCAGCATCCCGGAAATGCCCGCCGACCAATTAGTATCTGATGTTGGTCTGTCAGGCGCGGACGACGACGAATCTTCCGATTCTGAAGCAGCTCAAACAAATGCCGACGGTAGTAAACCTAAGAAGCATGTTCAGACCATTCAACCCGAAGATGCAAGAGCGACTCGCCTGGCTACTTTGATGAAAGGTCATAAACAAGGTGAGCGCGACATACTGGCTGGTTTCGATCCTTCTAGTGATCCACCGGACGCTCTGCACAGAGTTTTCGAAAGACTGGCAGCCAGTTATTTCACCCGCGGTAATTATCCACAAGCACAAGTGATCTACGAAAGAATTCTTGTTCACAGACTAAACCAGGTAGGCCCGGGTAATACCGTGCTGGTAGCAGATTTAAACAATCTAGCGGGAGTGTTGGTGGCGCAAGAAAAATACAACCAGGCTGAGCCCTTTATGCGCCGGGCCGTTACCATTCTCGAATCAGTGAAGTCTTCCGAACCGCTGAAGGTTGCAGAGGCACTTTCATTGCTCGCCACTATTTATATACGTCAAGAAAAATTGGTTGAAAGCGAGCCGTTAATTAAGCGCGCTCTCGTAATCAGAAAACAGTATTTGCTGCCTGAACATCCAGATGTAGCGCAGACACTTTCAGACTATGCCAAACTTCTGCGTAAACTTAAACGCGATGACGAAGCTGAGCAAATGTATAAAGAAGCCCTACATATTCTTTCTAAAATTGAAGAAGCCGCTGAAGAAGCCGTCGAAGACGATATGACTGAATCAGGCAGTCACGAACTACCGTAGGAAAACTAGATACCTTTCCTATCGCTTTTTCGCACCTTACGATTTTTTACAACTCTTAGGTTGTACAGCCATACAACCTAAGGTTGAGTGGGGCGCGGGAACTACCCCCGCACCCTCTCCCAGAACAGGGCTTGAACCTCTCAGCTCACACTGCTCCTATTACCCAGCCGGCGGTAGCAGACCAAACTTCC
>CASBPX010000045.1 GCA_949127735.1 Candidatus Obscuribacterales bacterium
AATGTATACCGAGGTCAATTTGTCGCCGGCTGGAATTTCAGATTTTGTCAAACCAACCAGGGGCAGATGCCCAGAGAATAGCTCCGAGGCAGCCGCTCGCACATAATGCACATTTTCTACACCTTCCAGGCGCAGTGCTCTAGCACCACCATTGATGGCAGAAAGAGACATTGCCAGAATGTGCTCAGGTCGATTGAGCGGCTCTCCGGTGCTGGCTTGACAAGACACCACAAGAGCGCCGTCGATTGACTGAATGCGATCTTGAAAGGACTCCCGAATTTTCATTTACCCTTATTGAACATTAGGATTGAGATTAAGGCAGATAAATTTCGGTTGGGTCATTTCAGTTAAGGCGTAACGAATTCCCTCTAAACCTAAACCTGACTCTTTGCGTCCGCCGTAGGGCATGTGATCTGCTCTGAAGGTCGGCGCATCGTTGACCATCACACCACCAGCATCGATACCACGAGCAAGTTTAAAGGCGACGTCTACATTGGCAGTGAAAATACCCGCCTGAAGACCGTATCTAGCATCGTTACAGGCAGCGATGGCATCATCTACAGTGTCATATTTCATCACGCTGACAATCGGGCCGAAAACTTCTTCGGAAATTACCGACATGCCCCGTTTAGTTTCAGTGAGAATTACGGGTTCAACCACATTGTTGCCACATTTCTTGCCGCCGCTAACAAGCTTCGCGCCAGCCTTGACCGCTTCTTCTACCCATTCAATAGTTTTATCGACTGACCCACTGTCTATCAATGGTCCCACATCGGTTCCGTCATCCATCGGGTCGCCAACTTTTAAAGCTTCGGTCAGTTCTTTGAATTTGGCTAAGAATTTATCGTATGCACTGTTTTGCACATAAACGCGCTGAACTGAAATACAAATTTGTCCGGCATGTGCGTACCCACCACGGCAAGCCGCTCGCGCTGCCGCTTCAATATCGGCGTCAGAATGCACTACAATTCCGGCATTGCCACCAAGCTCGAGAATTACTCGCACACCTGCGTGCACTTCACCACGCAATCGCCAGCCGACCTCTTGCGAACCGGTGAAAGTAAGCAAAGCGATGCGACTGTCTCGCACTAAAGCGTTGCCTTTGGAGCCGCGACAGGGAGTGACAATCAGGGCTCCATCAGGCAGGCCGGCCTGTTTTAAAAGTTCAGCCAACTTAAAGCTCGACACTGGAGTTTGCGATGACGGTTTCAAAACAATAGTGTTGCCCGCAGCGATTGCTGGTGCTAACTTGTGCGCCACCAAATTGAGAGGGAAATTGAATGGTGTCACCGCCGCCACCACACCAATTGGCTCACGCAAAATCATACCAATGCGTGATTCATTGCCGACGTTGGTATCCATCTGGAGCTGCTCACCATCTAAACGCAGAGCTTCACGGCTGGCGATGGCAAAAGTATTGGCGGCACGACTGACTTCGACCCTTGCATCTTTAATTGGCTTGCCGCCTTCAAGAGCGATTGTCTGGGCCATGTCTTCAATATTAGCCAGAATAAGCTGAGATGTTTTTGCCAATATTTCAGAGCGTGTGTAAGCAGGCATCTTTTTCATGACATTCTCGAAAGTTTCTTTAGCCCTGGTAATGGCTGCTTCAATGGCCTTTTCGTCGGCCTGGCCGACCACTGCCACCACTTCGCCGCTAAAGGGGCTTTTCACCTCGGAAAATTCACCACCCTCGAAACCTTTTATAGATAGCGGATATTTGACAATCTCTTTCAACATTTTATTTGCTCAGCATTAGAGGGGATTTATAGATGGCGCCTGAATGGATGATTTCAACAGTGATAACTATATGACAACATGTGACAGCTTGTTTAGAAATAGAACGAAGTTTGAAGCTTTCGTAAACGCCCGATACAGGCGCACCGAGGCACTTGACAGCCAGCATGCTCAGCTGAAGCAGCAGCACTGCCCGAATTATATCTAATTAGAGGCATATCTCGCGCGTATCGAGTAAAACCACATTGAGGGAGCTTTGCCTCGTCAGGTTTTCAATGGTAGACTGCACATCGGTTGAAATAATTGCCAGCGCCTTCAGCGACAGCGTTCCCTAAACCACGGAAGCATATGTCTAACAAAGCCCAATATCAGAGCCTGCCGATAGCGGCGAACAATGCACCGGCCCGGCCGGGCGCAAATCGAAAACTCTGTAAAAATGCTGCACTACTGGCAGTATCGCTATCCTTTATTATGTCAGCCGCGGTTGCCGCAGACGTACGTACAAACTTAAATCACTCAGCCAGTACTGTTGTCGCTTACGAGAGCAGCAATTCTTCAGACGCTAAAAGGCGTCTTTTACAGCAAGAAAAAAACAAGCTGGAAAAAGAGAAGCGCGAATATCACAACAAAGCGCAGGCCATTCGCAAGAATGAGAAGAAAGCCTATGAAAAGTTAGGTGTAATTCAAAGAGAACTTAATGCCACCACAGGCAAGCTCACTAATACGAAAAATCAAGTCAGCCACACCGAAAATAAATTAGTTGAGACTCAAGCCAAATTGACCACGGTCAAGACCAAAGAAGAAGGCCTGAAAGACTCGGCCGCCTCGCGTCTACGCGAAATTTATGAAGGCAACAGACTGAGCTTTGTCGAGATGCTTTTCCAGGTAGACAATCTGCAATCGCTATTAGACCGTATGTATTATCAAGAACGAGTTGCCGAACAGGACAAAAAACTGATTGACGAGTTGCGCTTGCGCGAATCGGTATTGTCAGCCAATAAACAACAGCTCGGCGCTCAAAAAAATATGCTCTCTGAGATGGTTTCACAAATAGCAGAAAGAGCGGTGGCAATCGCCAAAGAAAAATTAAATCAGCAACAAACCGCCGAGCGTTTGCGCAGTCAACGCGCCTTTTACGAGCAGGCCGAGCGCGAGCTGGCGAACGAATCGGCCCGTCTGGAAAAACAAATTTTCGTCATGGAAAGCTCCAATCGCAAGAAGGGCGGACCAATCACTGTAGGCTCCGGCAGCATGTGTATGCCCTTGAGAGCACCTGTGACTTCACCTTTCGGCTGGCGCAAACACCCCATTTTTGGTGTGCGCAAATTCCACTCAGGAGTTGACCTGGCAGGCCCGAATCGCTCTGCCATTCACGCCGCAGATGGTGGCAACGTGCTTTATACAGGTTGGTATGGCGGCTACGGAAAAGTAGTAATCATCAGCCACGGCAATAGCATGGCTACGCTTTACGCTCACTTATCGCGCGCCGCCGTAAGCGCCGGTGACAATGTCAGCAAAGGCGACGTCATCGCTTACGAAGGCACCACCGGATTTTCAACCGGACCACACTTACACTTTGAAGTGCGAGTCAACGGTAAACCAAACAATCCGATGGCTTACGTTCGCTAAATTCGTGCAACCAAAATTACGAAAACGGATTGAGCCTGTCTACATCCAGACCTTTGACTGCTCTATTCTCCAGACAAAATTGCTGTAAATAATGGAAAGCAACAATCACCAGGGCATGGGTGATCGAACCTGATTTGATCAAGGCCGGGATATTTTTAATCGGAATCAGCCTCATGGCCACTTCTTCCGTGCTATTGAAAATCGGCACCTGAATTTGTTCAACATTGAGCGATAAGAAAGTATCGCAAATATTGCTTTGAATAGCCGGATTCGGATGGTTGCGGCCCAGGAAAATCAATTCGTTGCCACAGTGACCGGTTTCTTCCAGAAGCTCACGTCGCCCGGCACTGGCGGAACTTTCTTCCAAATCAATCATGCCGCCTGGTATCTCCAAAGTAATTTGCTCGATGCCATGACGAAATTGTTCAATCATGACGACTTCATAATCACTGGTTACTGGAATGACATTGACCCAATCATTAGGCCTAAAAACGAAAAAGTCGTGAGTTTCGCTGCTATCACCAGTGGTGCGAGTAGAAACTTGTTTGTGTACTGAAAAAACTCTGCAGTCGGCGATTTTTTCTCGACCAATTGTTGTCCAGCTGCGCACACGCAAGCTCTGCTGGATAACAGTATTTTGCGTAATCTGTGTATTTTGTACACCCGCTGCACTTTGTGTACTTTGTGTACTTTTTGTGCTCTGTGTGCTCTGTGTGCTCTGTGTACTTCGAGTGCTCTGCAAATGTTCTCCGTGGCTCTCAAACGAGCGTTCATGCTTTTTATTTTTCACCACTTGATTATAGAACATAAAATCAATTGCCCACCCCTTTCGTAATGAAAGTGGCGGGCAACATCTATATCTTCAGACTAAGTGTTCAGGCGATTTTGGAAGCTTTTTTCTTCAGCTCATTGACCAGATCTTCTTGACCCAGTATGTAGCCCCGACGAGCCTGATCATCAGCATAATTGATGATTGATTCAGTCAAAGCATTGAGCATCGACATGGGCACGAACTCACTTACTTGGTTAAGCAAGCGTTCGGTGGCGAGCCACTCTTCAGTATTTAGAGGAATAGCATCATCGAGACGAGCGATTACTGTGTAGTTCTGAAGTTTGTCCACTTTAGCGTTCATTCTGTTCACCTTATAACCAGATTTTGTAAGCCAGGAAGATATAGATTGAAAAAGTACTTTTAAAAAAAGGTCAGTTGAAAACAAGACCCTCGGCTGGAGCCTTTGCTTTATCTGCTGTTCTTAAGAATCCTTTTGCGTCGTTCGCTTAGAACGGCATTAGTTTCTCTGCATTTCTTATGCCCGCTAAACTTCCAATTAACCCTGAAATTTAGTTATCAAGCGGGAACTTTCTTTTTTACGAGTTTTCAATAGGTTGGTAATTTCGCACGAAAGCTTCGGCCTGAGCCAGATCCAGCACTTCGTTAATTTCCTGCGCTTCCGTCAAAGCATTGAGAATTTCACCAATTATTGGACCCGGTTTTATCTCCAGAATCCTCATTACATCCTGACCCGACAGTAATTTGGGCAAACGCTTTGATGCTTCTATATAAGCAGGATATCCATCCATTAATTCAACCAGGCATTTCTCCAGCCGCGCTCTATCTTCACCAGCCAAACCTGGCCCGCAAGTAGCACCAAAATCGGCGAAGGCAAGCATCATTAGCTCTGGTACTTCATCGCCCACAGTGCGATAGAACCTATTGAGAGCTTTAGCGGTAGGCGTGCCTGTGTGAAAGAGGTGACCAGGGCGCAGATGCCAGAGCACTAATCGCTCAACAAAACGGGTGAGCGTTTTTGACCACTTCTCCCGTTCAGCTAAGGGCCGCACCATTTCGGCACCAAGTTTGTCGTGGCCTATAAAAGTATGCCGTCCCTCGAGAGTGACCTCCCATGTGCCTGGCTTACCGATGTCGTGCAGTAAAGCCGCCACCTTAGTAGCAGCGCGCCGACTGATGCCACCTGCAAGCTCCTGATCGGCTGATTGACGCACCCAAGGCGGCAAGCTCATCCAGCGCGCTTCTAACTGGGGAATAGTTTCGACACTGTGGTCAAATAAAGCGAGATGGTGGAAGCTATTTGCCGTGACTTTTCGACAATCCTTTAACTCTGGATAGATCTCTTCCAGAAGGCCAATTTCACCCATTTCAACCACCAGGGAAGCCACACTCGGACAATCCATTAGAGTGAAAAACTCATAGGTGATGCGCTCTCGTGCCACTTGCTTGAGAAGGTGCACATGCTCTCTCAAAAACTCTTTCGTTTGCGGCTCAATTTGCGCACCGAGACTGGCGGCAAAGCGATAAGCACGAAGAACGCGCAATGGATCATCTTTAAGTACTTGTTCACTGACGGCCCGAATTACCCTATTTTTCAGATCGGTTAGGCCGCCTGTAGGGTCAAGAATCTCCCCGGGATGGTCGTCGTCAAAAACCATAGCGTTAACGGTGAAATCACGGCGAATAATGTCAGAGTCTATGTTTCCGGTCACTCCGGCGAAATCCAGGTAAGTTAAAACCGAGTCGTCTAAAACGACTCTCGCGATATCGTTTAAACTGTCCAAAAGAACAAAATGCCCGCCCAATTTTTCCGCTGCCATTTCAGCCAAAGCTATTGCTGGGCTTGCCTTACAGCCGCTTAAATCAACCACAGCAAAATCAAAATCGCGCAAATTTTTGGTTGAAATATTGGTCAGTGAACGACCATCATTTACGTCTATTGAATCGCGAACACAACCACCAACAAGATAGGCTTTACAACCGGCCTCTCGAGCCACAACAAAAGCATCTAAAATCGTTTGGTTTTCAAGCGGGTTGCAGCCGGGCAGAAAGCTGACTTTTACGCCCATGATTAAGTTAACCGCCTCAGCAAATATCTATTCCTGTTGGTCCTGAGCGTCTTTATCAGCTTTAGGCATTTTAAAATGGCCCAGCAAATAAACCAGTCCACCCACCAGACTGGCCAGTGTGGTCAGACTGAGCCAGATAATGGCATAGGTAAGCGCGGGGGCCCGGTCAACGCCAGCCAGAGTGAGAAAGTATGTATAGGCCCACTCGCGAATACCGATACCGTTAAAGCTTGGTGTAATAAAACCAAGAACGGCTACTGATGGATAAAAGACAAAGTAATACCAGAGCGGAATATTGGTCAGGCCGAGCGCCAGACCGATGGCCACGTGACACATAACAATGACGATCTGCATGACTACAGACAAGCCAATAGTGATGGCCATAAGCTTTTTGTTGTGCCAGTAGACCGCCGCCGGTGAATTGTTTAACTGTTTTGATATCCAATTATCTGGCCCTAGCAGACGCAAGGCCAGGGTGGGAAGGAATGGCAAAACAGAAAACAGTCCCACAGTTCCGAGTAATATTGGCAATTTCAATTGCAGAGGCAATCCGTCGCCGCCGGGACCGCAGAGAATGCCAACCGAGGCGAAAAGGAAAAGCACTGCTATGCCCACAGTGCGGTCGGCCAGCACTGAGTAGAAAGCGTGAGAATATTTTCCGGTGCCTTTTGAAAGGTAGTAACAGCGGCTGAAATCGCCACCAACAGTGGATGGCAGGAATAAATTGAAGAAAATGCCGACAAAACAGAATTGCACCATTTTCAGCAAAGGTTGATGCAGACCCACGGCGCTGGCTAATAGTTTCCAGCGGTGGGCGTTGAGAAAGGTGGATCCCAGGAAAAGTGTTACGGCAACCAGAAGATACCAGGGGTTGGCTTTCAGAGCCACATCAACAGATTTAGATAAATCAACCTTGCCGAATAAGAACAAGCTGGCAAACAGCACCACAGAAATGGCTATTTTGGCCCGCAGCTTAACTGTAGGAGAGATCTTAACGGCATTGAGCCTGGCGGTAATCGACTGGCGAGCAGGAGGAGACTGGTCACCACCATTCAATTGACTGGGACGTGCTTCCAGCGAAACCGAAGCTGATAAATCTTTCTCCAGTGTTGCGCCTTTGTTTCCCTTATTGGCCGACATTCAGAAGCCGCCTCCAATTAATAAGCAATCCTGTGCTACGCGTCTAATGATAGGGTAAATGCCAAGATACTTGAAACCTAAAATAATTAACTTGCGGCAATTAGCAAAAAATCCTCTGCATATGCTTGCTTTTTATCGACGGCAGGCCGAAAGAGGGGCTACAATTAAAAATTCGCAAGGCTGCTCATAAATCGCTAACATTTTTTGTAAACCATGTAAGCGTAGTCCGGGCGAGCCTAGGGCATAGTGATCTAAGATTTGACTGAGAGCAAAGTTTTTTGAAGGTAGAGGTAGAAAGTTGGATAGGAAAGTAGTCGCTCGAGTTGGCATACCGCTCGCATTCTGCCTGGCTTTCTTTGGTTTACAGAGCTGGCTTTTCGCCAACGGTAAAGGCGACGCAATCTCTAAAACGCTGATTGCAGATGGTGCCTCTGACGCTCCGCATACATTTATTGCCCAGACGGTAAAAAATCAAATTAGCCCCCAAGACCTTTATCACCGGTCCTGGAAGATGATTAAAGAACAGTATTATGACCAGAAATTCTCTGGCCAGAACTGGAACCGTTGGGAGCACCACTATGACGGAAAGCTTAAAACCGGTGACGAATCGCATAAAGCAGTCGAGACAATGTTGGCCAGCTTAGGCGATCCCTATACAAGATTTTTAGACCGTGAAGCTTTCGCCGACGAGAAAGATCAAATTGAAGCCCACCTATTTGGCGTGGGCATGCAACTAGGCATGAACAAAGAGCACAAAGTCGTAGTCATTGCACCAATTGAAGGCACTCCTGCCTACAATGCCGGCATGCAGTCCGGCGATGAAATCTATGAAGTCGACAACAAACCGGTCAAGGGTCAGTCGCTTGATGTAGTGGTCAAACAAATTCGCGGACCAATTGACACCAAAGTTTCAATTACCTTTATGCGCAAAGCCGAGCGCAAAAAGGTAACTTTGCAAAGAGCTGAAATTCCAATTAAAGCTGTTGGTACCGCTGAAATACTACCAGGCAATATCGGTTATATACGCCTTGAGAGCTTTATTTCCAATAAAGCCGACAAAGAAATGGTCAAAGCACTGAATACAGTGTCAAAAGCAGATGGTGTTATTCTCGATTTGCGCTCCAATCCCGGCGGTTTGCTTTCCAACGCCGTGCAAATTGCCAACATGTTCCTTGAAAAAGGTGTGATCGTAAGCACTATTGATGCCGAAGGTTATAAACAATCGCAAGTTTCCGCTGGAGTGCCAATCAACACGCAACCACTGGTAGTGCTTATCAACGGTGGGTCTGCTTCTGCCAGTGAAATTCTCAGTGGTGCGTTGCGTGACAACGGCAGAGCAAAGTTGGTAGGAGAAAAATCATTTGGTAAAGGGCTGGTGCAAGCCATTAATCGCCTCGAAGACGGTTCTGGCATCAATGTCACCATTGCTAAATATCTCACTCCAAATGACACTGATATTCACAAAACCGGTATCGTGCCAGACTTCAAAGTTGAGCTCAAAGAAGACGATATTAAAGATTTGAAAGGTCCATGGTGGATTGATCCCACATTGGCCAACTTCAAACGCGGTGCGTCCGATGGCAAAGATATCCAGTTGAACAAAGCCATTGAAGTGATGAAGCAAGAAATCAGCAAAACCTCAAACCACACTGCTCAAGCTTCTCCCACCGGCGGAACATTTAAAAAGCCCTAGTCTTAGCTAATATGCTTGAACTAACAGTCGATGCCTTCTATGGCACGACCGTGATGCTTCAGTTGCGTGGTGGCAGATATGGTGCTGGCCTGTTCCATTAACCAATCTGGTGCACGACGACCGGTTAAAACCAATACAGAAGGGTCCTTTCTGAAATCCAGTTGACGCTTTACCTCATCCCATTGCACCAGACCGACTCGCGCCACGTCTAATAGCTCATCGCCAATGACCAGGTGATCTCCGCGCAGAAGACCATCGGCTAATAACTGCAAGCCTTGCAAAGCGGCCTCTTTATCTTCCGGCAAAATGCCATTGGGAGAACTATAGAGGCGGAAGCTGCCTTTCGGACCGGTGCCTAGCCGATTGACGCCCGTATAATTCATGGTTAAGCGGCCGAAACCTTCGGCTCTGGTATCAGCTAAAAGGCGCAGGCCGCGGCCCTCAGAGGAGTTTTCTTCCAGCTTGTCGAAGAAAACCAGCGTCACATTCATGCCCTTGCTCAATGCTCGCAAAGCAAGACCAAAAGTAGCAGTAGTCTTACCGGCACCAGTACCCAGGTAAAGGCGAAGCTTTTCTACACTGGGCTTTTCAAAAACCGGATCAAGAGTTGTCATAAGCGCTCCAAGACTTGACTAGCTTTGTACTACAGGAGTGGGTTTGCCATCTTGATCAAGGCAAACAAAGGTCAGCTCAGCTGATGTCACTTTCACAGATTCATGACCTCTAGTAGATTCTACCTCCACCGATACGGTGACTGAGGTGCGTCCGACTCGCAAGGTCTTAGTGTAGAAGCTCACCACCTCACCTACCAGTACCGGAGCTTTAAATTCTACTTCTTTAATTCCGGCAGTGACAATTCGCTGTTGGGTAGTTTTACCCACTTCAACGGCCCCAGCTAAGTCGATGTAGCTAAGAATAATGCCGCCAAAGATGGTGCCGGCTTTATTGGTGTCTTTCGGTTGAAGCACTACGCGAATAGCAGGATCGCGCCGCTCTTTTTCTAATGATTCAGTAGACAAGATTGACCCTCTTAGCATGCGTGGCAGCCGCTAATCCTAGCATTCAATGCATTCAATTTAGAGTCTTAAGCTTGAGAATATGGTCATGTGGATAGCTAAACTGCGCCTTGGGCACAGCCAGTCCAATTTCAGTGGCCACATAATCCATGAAAGCACAGCAATCACGACTACCGGTTCTAAAGTTGGTGGCATCCCACCGCCTGCTAGCTTCTTGTGAGCGTTTGAAAGCAGCATCGTCAACCAGCACGATGAGCCGCTCGACATTGCGATCGTTGCCGCTGGAAGCGCGGTCGTCAACAACCCCAGGCACTGCAGTATAAACAGATGGAACAATGCTCCAGAAATCGTGAGGACAATAGCCGAGGGTTTCGCAATCGCTAAGATTGACCTCCCCGGCACTCAAAGCGGCACCCTCAGCTAGGTTTTTCGACCAAACCACATAAGCATGTCCGGGAAATCCGTGTGGATTATTGGCAAGGCCGGCACAGAAAAATATCCGCCGCGCCGGTTGAGAGTTAGCTTTATTTGCGCGCAGGTCGACGACTTTGTCGGCTGAGCGCGGCAGACGATAGACGATTCCCCACCACATTGCGTAAGCCGAAACCAGCAGCGGCAGGAGTAAAAGCGCGCAGCAGATTTTAATGAAAGTTAGGCGCATGCCACCAGTTTAGGTAGTTTGGAGACGAGCAGCAGTACGAAACCACACTTATTTAAGTGTTTTTCTTAAGCAGAACCGCGTTCAAAGCATGTTCAACATCAAGCCTCAACTCTGTAGCTGTTTGATAGCGCTCGTCAGGATTTTTCTTCAAAAGCTTGTCTACTATGGGTTGAAAAACGTTTCCCTCAGCTAGTTCCGGGCGAATCTCTGCCATCTGGGGCGGATCTTCAAGCAGGTGTTTCATTAAGATCGACTCGGCGCTTTCGCCATCGAAAGGCACACGTCCAGCCAACATTTCAAACATCATAATGCCAAGGCCATAAAGATCTGTGCGCATATCAATGGGGCGATCTTTTAATTGTTCAGGAGCAATGTATTCAGGTGTGCCCACCATACGACCGGTTTTAGTCAGCTTCTTGCTGCCGTGGACAAAGTTTGAAATACCGAAGTCTACGATTTTCACCCAGTCAGGCCGGTCTGATTTATGTTGCAGTAAAACATTGTCAGGTTTTAAATCGCGGTGGATAATGCCGGACGTATGCGCTTCTTGCAAGCCGCGGCAAATTTGAATGATGATATTGGCAGTGGTGGCATAAGGCAAGGCGCCCGAGTTATGGATCTTGTCGGCCAGCGATTCACCCTTGATATATTCCATCACCAAATATGGTTCTTTGCCGTTAATTAAACCAACGTCGTAGACCGAGACGATATTTGGATGATTGAGTTTGGCAGTAAGTTTGCACTCACGCTCAAATCTTTCTACCGAATTGCGGTTGGACAGCAACCAGCCTTGCATCACTTTGATTACAACCGTGCGCTCCATCTGAATTTGATGAGCGCGATAGACAACGGCCATGCCACCTTCGCCCAGTACAGACTGAATCAAATATTTTTTGTCAATGGTTTTACCAACCAGCTCTGAATAAGGCATATTGGAATCGGCAGCGGAAAACAGTCTGTCGTCAGCAGCAATTTGAGCAGTTGAGGTGGCTGGTGGCAGCACCGGAACCACTACAGTCTCGTTTGATTGTGTGCCGCTATAGCGCTCTAGAGCCTGATCAGAAGGAGATTCGCTTTCTTGCGCCAATTCTCTTTGGGTCTTCATTATCTGCAACGAGCTGCGATCAAACGCACAAAACTGCGCGTAACCAGGATAGAAGCGACCGCATACAGAACAGACTTTGCGTGATGCTTGGCCTTCGGCCGCCAGTGATAAATCGGTGCCGTCAAATCCGCAAAACTTAGAAGCGGCGGGCAAAGAGCGCTGGCAGGTAGGACAATTAATTTCTGCGGTCATCAGTGTTTACCAGCGTTGACATCAACTTTTTGATCGTATCCAAGCATATTTAATTTTGATGGAAGCAAAGTTACAGCTTCAATAATTGAGGCATCAGGCAGAGAAAAAGTAATACGCTGAACTCCCGGATCAATACCAGATACAGCCATGCTGCCATTTTTGGTTTGGCCTACCGTGTACTGTTTGCGATCTTGCGATTCGGTGACAATGTTGACGGTGGGCTGCTCGGTAAAAATCAAAAGTCCATCTTTAAAGCTATTTCCTGTGACTAAATTGTAAGCCTGCAGCAAGGCCGGGCCTTTAAAGCAGTAAGCAAGTCCGGCCCCTGAAGCCAATCCCAGAAGCAAGAACAATTGCACGACCAGAGCACCATACGATGGTTTAGTGGCAGCTTTATTTTTATAAACCACTGGAGCATGATAATTACTGGCAGCAGAATTACTTTGATCTCTAGCAACTTGCAGCGCTTCATTAGGATCTGGGTCGGCAGTTAACTGCGAAAGCTCGGTAGTAAATTTGTTTAGAGCTTCAGGATTGGCAGCTTTGGCAACGAATGCCTTGATATCGGCACCACAAAAAATGCAGTATCGATGATTGAGTTCATCAGCCCGGCCGCAACTCTTGCACTGCCGCTTTTTAACTCCTTGAATATCTCGCTGTTCCTGCACCGCAGAAGAAAGCACTTTGCCGCACTTGAGGCAAAATGACATGTCAGAGCTATTTTGCTCTCCACAACCACTACAATCAACTACACTGGTGCTCGCTTGCATCTGCCGATTGTACCGAACTTATTGCCAAACAGGAAATTTACTAGAGTCAGGTCTGTCTAGAACTGACTCATTTCTTGGTCACAGGCAGTAATAATGTCGGCCATGTCAGTAGCTTGGAGCAAAGCCAGCGCTTCATTAATGGAATCTACTCCGGAATCACCGCTGCTATGAGTGGCGTAGGCAGGTTGCAGGGCCAGTTGTTGAAAAGCCATGCCAATTTCTTCGGCAGTGGCGGCCATAAAGCCTGCTGCACCCTGACGCTTACTTTTAATAGCCAGAGCTAAATCTACAGCGACTGCATTTTTCACCAGTGATTTCACCGCTTCCACCGCGCTGGCACCAATCATAACTCTGGCCATGACGGCTTGTGCGGCTTTGGCCGGCATGCCTTGAGTCATTGCCAGCTCTGAAGTGGCCAGGCCGGTGAGCAATTCATGCCTGAAAGCAGGAGCTTTGATCTCTCCTCCAAGTTTTTCGCCCACCGTCAAAATTTGAGCGCGTATCTGATCACGGGAAAGCTTTTTAAAGCGCAGCGCCAGTTTGTCGGTGAGCCGCTCTGATGCAGCATGCCAGCGACCGGCAGCAAACAAAACTCTTGTCACTTTGGCAGCAGGCAATTTACAACCGATAGCTTCTACTTGAGCCATCAGTTCGTCAGACCAGTTGGTGCAAAGGTAAGAAAAAATTTGTTTCTGTCGAGAAGCAATTAAGCGGCCCTTGTTGTTAAAAAGGTCATTAACATCGTTTTCAAAATTAGCTAACTGAGCCACAGCCGGCAGCTTGAAGGGTGCTTTCTGAGCAAGTTCCACTATAGAATGGCTTAAGTCAAAGTCGGACTTAGTCTCAAAAGGCAAACGAATAGTGTCAGCGTCGCGCAAACCGTCCTCGGCCTTAAGCCAGGCGCCAGAACTAACATGACCAACAATGCGTCCACCACCAACGCCGTCCAGTTCCACAATCAAACTGCCCAGGCTCAGATACTGCGAGCCCACAAGGGCTCTGGCCACACTAACGTCACCGTCTTCGTCCAGAGCACGAATGTCGATGCGATGGCCATTAACCACCAGGTCATTGACACCAAGAGCCGCTGCCATGGCATCAGATTGGCTCAGAGTATTGCTTTCAATCAGCAATCCAAGGTCATAATCTAAAGCCATTATTGCTTCTTCAGCCACCAGCCTGGCCAATTCTTGCCTGAACTGCACGCCCTGGCGGTGGGCGCGAATTTGCGCCATTCTCACGACTTCGGCACTGAGAGCGATTAGACCGTGTTGATTCTGATTGGTTAAGCTAGACATCAGGCGTCTCCGGTGGCTCTAAAAATAGTTTTGACTTGATCTGCACATTGTCATCAACGACGTTGGCACAAAAATTAGTCGGAAATACCCAAACAAGTTTTTTGACGCAATATCAACCATTCGCGATTATCCGGCGCCAAGTATTCTTCCAGCTCGTTCCAGGTGGTAAAGGGCCGGCCGGAAGTTATGCGTTGAACCATCGGCGTGCCTAAACCCAGGGCGGCCAAATGTTCACTCTGGCAGTTATTAAGATCAAGTCTTTCACTGCCGGTGCTCGGAGGCTTGAGCACTGCACCACGCTTAACTGCCTGTTGCCACAGTGCTTCACTAAGCAAATTGTCACGCAGAGCTTGATCAAAAGTAGTAAAGGGCCGGTGCGTGGCGAATTTTTGAGCCGTTTCTTTAGGGAAACCAAGCACGTCAATCAAGTCACGAGTGGTGCATGAATTGACTTCCACCGGTACGAAAGCAGCCACGGCGCCATGTTTGATCAAGTCATCAAGCCTCGGAGCTTTGATCACACTGTTTTCGATCAGTTCTTTGAGGCAATAATACTGGCGGTTGGCAAGTAGTCGCTCTACTTCTCCTTCGGTCAATCCCAGCAGATGTGAAAGCTCGCGCCTGGAGGCAGTATTGATGTTCACGTCCGATTGCCAGCAATCGGCTAATCCCGGCAGGTTCTTACGTACTTGCGCACGAATACAATCGAGGCCTTTATCAAGTAAAACCTGACAACGAGCGATTTTGCGAGCTTGAGTCTCGCCTGCTATGGCCAGCAAATCACATACTTCCCGCATGGTCAGCTCTTCGCCATTCTTAGACTTAGGCGTCAGGCCCAGGCCGAACATACAGTCGACCACCACAAGGGCTTCCTGGGGTTGCGAGCGATCGTCGAGCATGGCTTTGAGTTCAGTTCGTAACTGATTCAGCTGTAAGACTTGTTCACCAGATATAGCTTTGTTTTCGGGAGCATATTTGACGTCGTCAGCTGTGCAAGAGCGCGGGTCTTCATGTTCTGGGTCGAGATTGAGATCTTGCAGTGTTTCTCTTTCCCATTGCCACTCATCTTTTATGTAATCAACTACAGCATTTTGCACAGAGCGCTGCACATAGGCCGGCAATAGAACCTTAAAGCCATCGGCGCTTTTATTAGACAAATGCCGGTCCAGCACGCCTTCCATTTTTGTGGATAGCTCCACAGACATAGATACCGCCTGCCCTTTTTGCCAGTCGAATGGATGCTTGCGCTGGGCCCAGAAACGCTTCAGATTCTGGTTATTGCTGAACATCTTGGCAATGATCGGCTGATAATAGTGATCACGCAGCAATCTTTCAAACTCACTTCTTTTCTGACTACTCAAAGCCGCGGCTTTCATATAAATGGCCTTGGCACCAAGTCGTTCAAAAAGTTGATGGGAGCTGACGGCTTTGACGTCTTTTGCTGCAGCCACGCTGTCGACCACTGACTGCCATTCTGGCGCCAGGGTGAGGATTTCTTGTAGTTCGGTAGGGCTGGTCAGCAATTGGTACCTGAATACCTGAAATGAGAAACTTAAATGGGTGCGCCCAGTCCTGGCAGGTTCGGGACCAGCTCATAAACCTGATCGTAGGCCATACAGGCTACTACACTAATACCTACCCAGCATACCCACAAAGCCATTCCCAGTATATGCACCAGAGCTTTCGCCTGTGAATCGCGTGACAAATGCAGCAGCTGGCGTGCCCCAAAAGTGCAGTCTAGCCGCCACAACGAGAATATAGCAGCGGCAACCGCCAGGCCTATAAGCCCACTGTAATGAGATCGCAACATTGTCAGCTCTGTATTGGCCGCGGTACTAACCCCGGGCTGCCCTGAACCGATAGAGTGAACAATTAAGTATGGAACAGAATAAGAGACTGGTATCCACCAGTACGACCGAAGACTGCGCGCTATGTTACCCTTTGGGGACGGCGGCACAGGTACATTATTTTGTTTGGGATTACTGGCGGAATTCATCACTTAAAATGAGCATCGATTTGATGAGCTGAAGCCCTACCATTGTATAAGATTAGACGACGTAGTTAAGACTGGAACGTAAAAAGTGGCAACTGGCCAAAATTCAAGTCAATCAATGGCTCCTCTTGATATAGAAGCCTACGGCGACGCCCTGGCCCACATCATCAAAGTGGAAATCAGCGAAAGCGGGAAGCAAGAGCAGGTCTTGGGTCAGGCCTGGCTAGTCGGTTTCAACAAACTGATTACTTGCGGTCACGTGGTGGACTCCCATCTTGACGACCTGCCGGCTCTGGCAGTGCGCTTTCCTAAATCAGGCAGTCAATATGCTATTAACGAAATCAAGTTACATCCGAACTTTATGCGCGACCCGCAACTCAATCATTTAGTCAAATTCGATGCCGCCTTGCTGAGCGTTGACTTGTCTTTTCCAGAGTCGGAAGCATCACCTCTACCAATTGCCTACGACCGCCATTTGCCAACACAATTGTCACTTACTGCGGTGCGTTTCCCAACTCATCTAGGGCAATTCAGCTCACTTAATCCGCTGGCGCAAATGGGCCGCCTACTTGGACCGCTGCGCAAGCAAGACAACTTTCACTTGCTGCATGACCTGGCTTTATCACCTGGTGACTCAGGCTCGGCAATTTTTGACGAATACACCGTGGTGGCAATGCACTGTGGTGACACTGCTTCGCTGCCGGGGTTAAATCTACCAACCACATCGATTCGACTATGTCTTTCCATAGATGCTTTAAAAGAGCTCGGCGTCCAAGCCAATTCAATTGTGGAAGAGCCCAACACCAGCCCCTCGACACTACCCCTGGTGGCATCATTTATACTGGCATTTGTCACTGCCTTTGCGGCTGTAGCATTTTATCTGGGCGGAAAAGAAGTAGATGCCCACAGGGTTGAAAAGCCTGCCATTGAGCCTATCAATGTTCAATTCAATCGGCCAAAAAATGGATATATGGTCAATGAAAAATGCGAAATTGTAATCAAACCGCGCAGTAGCTGTTACGTCTATGTTTTTGGCGAACTGCCGCCCGATCAAGCCAAAGCTGCTTTAGCCGAGCGCATCAAACGCAATCCGGCTGCAAAAGAAGTAAGAATCTATCGTTGTTATCCGCCAGAAAATTTTGACAACCTGGCTTTGATTAACAAAGGTGATATTGGCAAAATTGACAGGTTGGGCCCGTTTCCATTAAAAGTGAACGATAAACCAGTCAAATTCCATCTC
>CASBPX010000046.1 GCA_949127735.1 Candidatus Obscuribacterales bacterium
AACAACTTGGCCAACTTAGAAGCATTGCTCAATATCATCGCAAACGGTATGGAAATCCTCGGCATTGCCTGGGGCGGACCTACCATGATCATGGGCTTCATGCACATGGCTGCTGGTTCACATGACGCGATGAAGAAAGTGTTGTTCGGAGCTGCTGGTGTTACCGGCGGTCTGGCAACTCCCGGTTGCATCAACTGGCTCGTAGCATCTGCTCGCGACGCTGCTTTGTTCAACTAATAACTAGCAAGATTCTCAATTTTTCCCCGCCAACGCCAGCCAGAGACCTCCCGCAAGGGGGGTTTTTGGTTTTAGAGTTATAATTCGCACATGGAAAAAATAGTCGAAAACGACAATGACGACGAAAGTTTTTCAAGGCACGCCAATCAAATTGCCGTCAGCGGTTTTGGCATTGCCGGTCAGAAAAAACTAAAGCAGGGGCGTGTTCTGGTGTTGGGCAACGGACCAGTGGTGCTGGCTCTCTGTGCTAGTTTGGTCGATGCAGGCATCGGTTCGATCAAAATAATCGGCAGTAATCTGACGCAGCTCAATCATTTGCGATGTCACCTTGATAAAGCAGATAGTTGCCAGGCCGATTGTCAGCCCGATTGCCATATTGAATACCAGTTGGTTGAGTCTATGGCTGTGTGTGATCTCGAATCGCTGGTCAAGGAAAGTGACCTCGTAGTTGAAGTCTTAGATGATTGGCAAGATAAGCTAAGCCTGTCAGACGTTTGCATGGCCGCTCGCTGTGCCCTGCTTCATTGTGGCTGGTCAGGCGTGCGCTTCCAATTGTTTGCCATGGTGCCTGGTCAGTCGTCGTGCCTTCGTTGTTTACTAGCCAGTCTGGGATTGGAAGATGCTATTGGCGGACAGAGTGAGCAGGCTGTTTTGACTCCGCTTGCAGGTTTAATTGGCAATGCACTGGCGCTGGCGGCCGTGAAAATAATCAGTGGCTTTGGTGCCAGCCAGAGCAATGAAATTATCAAAATTGATGGCTTGAGTGGAGAGCTGGAAGTGCTGCGTGGATTCGACTCTGTACGAGATTGCCCTGATTGCGGCTCACTTGGTGGCAGGAAACGTCAATAACTAAAAAACTTCAGTGGCTAAAAAATCTCGGCCTCTTGCTCAGGCACGCTGGCCTCTTTTAAAGCCGTGATAATAAATTGTGCCCGGCCCGGATATTTACTTCTTATCAATGTCGCAAATACATCCCACTGTCTTGCCGTCTCTCTCAATGCCAGTTCACGAGCGGTTTTATAGTAAGTTGATTGACCAATAGTTTCTTGACCTTGCCGGGCATTGTTTTTCATTTTTTCCGCCTCTGACAGAGCGGTGTGACTTGTGCCGACATTATTCCAATCGACAAGGTCGATTGTGTAGGGGTCAAAATTGTTGTTGCCAAATTTATTGGTCAGCCGCTCTACTTGCAGTTCTACATAGTTTGAGTTGCTGTAAAAATCTTGACTGGCGCGAAGCAGATAACCAAAATGCTTCAGCGCAGAAAAGCGATCTGCCGGGCTGCGGTCGGCAGTATTAGCGGCGTTTAGTGCCTTCTTTTGCTCACGTTCAATATAGGAAAGCCCACGCTTGATGGTGTTTTTCTGAAAAAGCAAATCGGCATCATCGGCTTGATCACAGCTTTTTATAATCAAATTGAGATTGTCAGGCGCGAATGTTGAACTAAGCGATTCTTGAATAATATTACCGTGCAAAGACTGCTTTGACTTAACAGTTGGTTCGCTACTGATCTGCTCTTTAAGATCAAATGCCATGCAGCCAGGAATTGAAAGCCAGCTAAGCCAGCCAACCAAGAGCAAAATAAATTGATAACGCAATATATGCACTGTATAGATAACCGGCGAAATTTGCCACTTGCATGCAGACGGCTGAGAATATGTGCAATAACTATAGCTCGATTTAATCACATAGAAACGCCGTCGGCACAATGTTTCCAGCCAGTACCAGTAAAGCCGCTGATTGAGGGGCCGTTTAAAATACTTTTGCCAGCTCTGACGTGATACCTTCTACATAGATGGAGTGACCAGACTAGCGGCAGTGGTGAGTGCATGAATGAGTTATGTGAACATGAGTTACGTGAACGAAATTCGACAAGTCTGAGTCAATCTCAAAAGAGATTGGCAGATCTAACTTTTGTTGCCTTCGATGTCGAGACCACCGGTTTATCTGCTATCGCCTGCAAGCTTGTAGAACTTTCAGGGGTGAAATTTACACTGTCCTCGCCTCATGTTGAAACTTTCTCTACTCTGATTGATCCCGGTGAGCCTATTCCGCCTGAGGTCTCGAAACTGCACGGTATTACCGATGATATGGTCATTGGTGCACCGACTATAGATGCGGTGCTTCCTGGCTTTTATCAGTGGTGCGGCGACAGCATCATGATTGCGCATAACGCGGCTTTTGATGTTGAATTTCTTAAAGTCCATTCCATGCGCCAGCGCCTTACACTGCCAGGCAATGCGGTGGTGTGTACTCTGGCCATGGCTCAGGCTTTGGTGCAAGATAGCGCTAATCACAAATTGAAAACTTTGAGTGAACATTTTGGCTTTGCCGGATCTTTGTATCACCGTGCCCTCGATGACAGCCTCTATGTACATAAGCTATTTGCTAAATTGATTGAAGTAGGAAAGATGGAAACCTTCGGTCATCTTGAAGATGTGTCGGCTACGTTTAGTTTTACAGAATCACAGAAGTACGCACCGGTGGCTCTGTCAGATCAAGCGCGGGCTTATCTCGATTTGATCACCTCGGCCATTGACGCGCAAACTGAAATTAAATTGACCTACAGCAGTACTTTTAAAAGTACTCGAGTGGTATTACCGCAAGCGGTGATCGAAAGCCGGGGCAGTGTCTATTTAACGGCCATGTGCCGCAAGAGTAATGCTGAGCGCACATTCAGGCTTGACCGAATTGTCGAGGTAACCGTTCACAGTGTTTGAGCGGCAAGCAAAAACGAACTATAAAGCGCTGACGTTGCTGCTTTTATACGGTGGTTTGTTGTCTGGTTGTCTGGCGCTAAATTTGTGCCATGCTCCGGCCGACGCCGCACCACTCTTTTTCAAGCGCCGTCCCGACAAAATTGATCAAAAAAAGATTCAAGCCGAGACCAAAAAAGAGGAAGAAGCTGCCATTCTTGAGAGCGCTCTGGAGCCGGTCAAGGAAGATCACAATAAACAAATCGAACGCCACACCAAACTGGGCGATATGTTTTTTGGCCGGCGCGATTATACCAACGCATTAATCGAATTTGAAGACGTACTTAAGCTTGATGCTAATAATTTCAAAGCCCACTATATGTTGGGAAAAGTTCTCATGGCTATGGCCGACTATGAAGAAGCATTGAAAGAATACGATAAAGTGTTGACAATACGTGCCACTACGGGTGATGGCCACTTCATGAAGGCTGAAGCCTTGCGCATGTTGGGGCGAAATGACGAAGCCAAAAGTGAGTATACTAAGTCGCTTAAAATTGATAGCGGTAACGCCCTAGCCCATGCCTATTTGGGCGAATGTTATCGCATGAAGGCCCGTTATCGCGACGCTATCGCCGAGTGCAAATTAGCCGAGAAGCTGAACAAAGATCTCGTTATTCCTCATTTGATTTTGGCTCAGTGCTATAGCGCTTCGCGGCAGCCCTGGTTGGTTGAGGATGAGTACAAAAAAGCCATAGCTATCAATCCTAAAGATGCTGTCACTCACGCCCGCTACGGTTTGGCTCTGGGTAAGCTGGGCAAATGGCCCGAAGCTCTGGCGCAATTGCGCAATGCCACCGAACTCGATACCAATTATGCCGAGGGCCATGTGGGCTATTCATGGGCTCTTGCTAATACTAACAAACTAACTGAAGCTCTAAAAGAAGCCAGAGTGGCTGTTAGCCTTACTCCTAACGATCCTGATACTCATTCTAATTTGGCCTGGGTTTACGCAAAAAGTGGTGATCACCATTCCGCTGTGATTGAATATCGCCTGGCGCTGCAAATCGATCCCAAAAATGGGCAATTGCACAAAGCGCTGGCTCTTGAACTGAAAGACTCCGGCGACCTGACGAGCGCACTGGCCGAACTAATGACGGCAAAGAATATGTTGCCTAATGATTATGAAGTTGGCCTGGCGCTGCAATCATTACTGCCAAAAAGCAAGACTAATCTCGAATAATTTCTGCTAAAAATTATTTTTTGCTGCTGCCCGGTTTAATTGGCTGGCTGCCAGAAGCGCACATGGGGCAGCTTTCGGCCTGGAAGGTTTGCAAATTGAGCTGTTCCAGCGCAAAAAATGGTTGATCAAATTTTGCCTTGCCGCCGCTGCGATCGATAATTGTACCTACAGCTAAGACATTGGCCCCAAGCGCACTGAGTAGATCGACAACCTTTCTGGCTGAGCCACCGGTAGTGGTGACATCTTCTACCACAACCACCAGCTCACCGGGGGCCAGCTCAATGCCGCGGCGAATAACAAAGTCTTGATTGTCGTTGCGCTCAGCAAAAACCGCGCGCACCTGATCAATTCCAGTTCCAGTGCCAGCGTCAGCCTCAATGTTGAGTAATTCGTTGAATGCCAGCGCCATATAAACTTCCAGATGCACCGCTCCTAAGGCCGGCCCAACTACAACTTTTGGCTTAATGCCAGATGAAAGCATTTTGGCGGCCAGAGCTCGGGCCAGGCTCATGCCATGCAGTGGATATTGCAAAATGCGCTGGCACTGCATGTACTGATCGCTGTGTAAACCACTGGAAAGCAGAAAGTGGCCGGTTTGCCAGGCGTCTACAGATTTAAAAAGCGCTTCAACCGATGCCAGCGTTGACGAATCCCCTGATTTCATTGCAATCCCCTTATTAGTTCTCTTTCTCAAACGCGGTTATCTGGTATCTTTTTAGCTGGTTCAATCAGCGCAAGCTATTCTAGAATCTTTTTCAGGCGGCAGCGGCATCATGAAACCCTTAATTGGAATCAATCTGGATATCAAAAGCGGTCCACCTGAGGAAGCGGCTATTCAGACCACTTACACCGACGCCATTTTAAAAAGCGGTGGAATTCCAATATTGTTGCCCCCTATGCCACGCGAAGACTTGCGTGAAGTGTTGCGGCGCCTTGATGGGCTAATGTTGATTGGTGGGGCCGACTATTGCCCCAGTCTCTACGAAGAGACCGCTGACCCCAGTTGTGAGTTGACCCCGGCAAGGCGCCAGGAGTTCGATGTTACTCTGGCCAATGAAGCATTAAGAGACAGTCAAATGCCTATTCTTGGTATATGCCTTGGCTGTCAATTAATAAATATCAATCAAGGTGGCACTCTTGTGCAAGACATCAAATCGCATTTGCCCCAGTCAAATGTGCAGCACTCAAGCGTCAATGGTTGGAAAAACGGATTTGCTTTTCACGAAGTGCAAATCAATGCTGATGGCGTGCTCAAGAATATTTTTGCCACCGCTGTTTTTAATGTGCCTACTTCGCATCATCAAAGTGTGAAAAAAGTGGGAAGGGAATTGCGTGTAGTCGCCACCGCCACCGACGGCATCATTGAGGCAATCGAGATGGATGGCCGAGATTTTGTGGTGGGAGTGCAGTGGCATCCTGAAAGAGATTACGAAACCAATCGACCGCTATTTGAAAAATTGATCAAAGCTTCGCAGCGAGGGCGCGCAAACTAATGGCCGGGCGCAACATATTAGTCACTGGTGGAGCCGGTTTTATCGGATCCCATCTAATTGATAGCTTACTGTTGCAGGGTGACAGTGTAGTTGCCGTTGATAATTTTAACGATTTTTACGATCCTGCTGTCAAGCGTCGCAATGTAGTTGAGCATCAGTCAAATGCTCATTACCGGCTGATTGAAGGTGATATTCGCCATGACGTCACTTTAGATAAAGTGTTCTCAGGCGCAGCTTACGATATTGTGGTGCATCTGGCGGCCATGGCCGGAGTACGGCCATCCCTGGATAATCCGGCTAATTATTTTGACGTTAATGTGCTGGGTACACAAAAAATTCTTGATCGCATCATTCCTCATGCAGGTAAAACCAGAATTGTTTTTGGCTCGTCAAGCTCAGTCTACGGCGGCCGGCAAGGGGAATTTTTTAAAGAGAGCGATCGTGTGGATCAACCACTTTCACCATACGCAGCTACCAAAGCAGGCAATGAGTTGCAATGTTATGCCGCTCACCACACAACTGGTTTACAAATTGTCTGTTTGCGTTTCTTCACTGTATTCGGGCCCAGGCAAAGGCCAGATCTCGCCATACATAAGTTTTGCCATCTGATTGATGAAGGCAAAACAGTTGAGCTTTATGGCGATGGCAAAAGCCTGCGCGATTATACTTTTGTGGCTGATATCGTATCTGGTATCGAAGCGGCAATGACATATAAATTGCCTGGTTTCGACATCATCAATTTAGGCCGCGGTGAGCCTGTGATGTTGCTCGATATGGTCAAGGCTCTGGAGAAACATCTGGGCAAAGCTGCCAAAGTCGTGCACAAGCCCATGCAAATTGGCGATGTGCCTTACACATTCGCCAATATTGACCACGCGCGCGCTGTGCTTAGCTATCAGCCCTCGGTGAGCTTTGATGAAGGTGTCGGCCGCTTTGTCGCCTGGTATCTAAAGACTCAATCTGAACTACGCTCAGCCGTCTAAAATTTCGCTTTTGTGCGCCAGCGCTTCCACTTTGCTACTGGGGAGGCCTGGGTAGTTTGAATTTTTGTTGTCTTTTGCCGCCTGCCGGTATTTTTGCTTGACACGCCAAGTCGGGGGTTCGGATAATGATTGCCATTGCATCTTAGATTGTCTATGGCACGGTAGCTCAGTTGGTTAGAGCGGGCGACTCATAATCGCCAGGTCGGGGGTTCGAGCCCCCCCTGTGCTAAATTCTTCAAATTAAATCAAGACCGGTGCGCTTCACTATTGATTAGGTACGCGATACTTTTCAACGTCGCCGAACTTGAAATACTCGTTTTCGCCATGGTCAGCGGTGACAATGGTGGCTTCCTGATTAACACGCTCTCGTTGGGAGCCCTTGGGGAAGCGCAAAATTGTGCTGCCGTCTAAAGCGTAAATAGCGTCGAGCAGCGCATTATCAAATTCAGGATTGCCAGAAGAGGCTGTGATTCGGGCCTTTGT
>CASBPX010000047.1 GCA_949127735.1 Candidatus Obscuribacterales bacterium
AGCTACTTCGGAGGGCCCACCTCCATCTCCTGCGCAGCATGGCGCTATGTTGGATTCAACTTCTACATCAAATCCTCCTTCGCGCCTTCAGGGCGCACAGTTGTAAAATTTCTTAGGCACGCGCAAAAGAGTTCCAAGACAACAGAAGCTCAAAAAATCTACTCTGATTTATTGCTGGCCAAAATGCGCAGAGCCGCCATTGCTGCTCCAAATCCATTGTCGATATTAACTACAGTCAGACCAGCGGCACAGCTATTGAGCATACTCAGTAAGGCGGCCACACCCCCAAAGCTGCTACCGTAGCCTATAGATGTCGGCACGGCAATCACAGGCTTTTCCAGTAAACCGCCGACAAAGCTCGCTAGAGCCCCGTCCATTCCCGCCACAACAATAGTGACGTGCGACTGACGCAAAAGCGCCAGGCTATCAAACAACCTTTGCACACCTGCCACTCCCACATCATAGACACAGCTGACCGGATATCCCGCTGCCACTATCATTAGTGCCGCCTCTTCAGCCACACCAATGTCAGCGGTGCCTGCTGTAATAATTGCCACAGAAGGGGCGTTTTTCTTCTGCGGCGGCAGCTGACCAAAAACAATAGATTTGGGCTGTTCTAAATATTCGCAGTCGCCAACATCGGCACTACTCTCGGTACGCCACAGCTCTAGAACCGCAGCGGCCTGAGCCGGCTCTGCGCGAGTAGCAATCACTGCCGGATGCAGCCCTCGCAATTTGCGCGCAATCTCTACAATTTGCTCTGGAGTCTTGCCTGGACAAAAAATTACTTCCGGATATCCTTGACGGAGCGCTCGATGCGAATCGATCTTGGCAAAACCAAGATCTTGATAAGGCAAAATGGCCAAACGTTCGCAGGCATCGGCTATAGAAGTCTGACCTTGAGCTACCAAGGTGAGCAGATCTTCTATAGATTTTCGCTCCATTTTTTTGATCCTATCTATCGTGCCGCTTTACCCTGCTTGTAACCTTCCTGGTCAATCTCTATGGCGCTGATTTTCGCTTGAGCCGCTCCCGCCCGCGCAAAAAGAGCGGCCAATAGATTCTGTTCTAATTCGGCTTCGTTTTTAAAACGATCAACCTGGTCTGCGCCAACTTCTACCGACAGTTTAGTATCATCACCAAGAGCCAAATAACGCACGCGCACCTGATCAAAATTGAATGAGCGCACCACTTGCTCGAGCATATCAACCAGAGCCAGCCGCTCGGGAGTGATAGAGGTGTGTTCGGCAAACCGTGACGACAGGCAAGCGGCCTGAGGCCTGTCGGCAGAAGGCAAACCCTCTTTGCGTGCGAGCATCCTGATATCGGCCTTACTCAAACCGGCGTCAATCAATGGCGCAATTACGCCATATTGTTTGGCGGCCTGATGACCAGGGCGATAATCATTTAAATCATCCAGATTGGCACCATAGGCGATGGCAGCAATGCCACTATTGTTTCGCATAGCCTCGAGCACTGCAAATAATGTGTTTTTGCAAAAAAAACATCGCATACTATCATTAGCGCGGTAGTCGCTCGAATCGACCTCATCTGTATAAATTTCAATCAAATTAAAATTGGCGATGGCGGCTTGTTTGCGTGCATCTGCCAGTTCAGAGACTGCCAGGCTGGGCGAAATGGCAATGACGATGCGCGCCTGCTTACCGAGAGCAAGGCGGGCATAATGAGCCAGAGTGGAGCTGTCTACACCGCCTGAATATGCCACGATCAAACTATCGAAACCAGCTAGAGCTTTCAGTAATTTTGCTTCTTTTGCCGCCAATGCGCGGGTGAGAGGCTCAGACTGCAACGAACTGTTCATCTTTTCTTCTTTTCTACTTTTCTACTTCACTACTTTTGCTTCACTTGACTGACGGCCGGTATGTTGGCGAGGCTAGTGGTACCACTGGCAATGCGGTCAAGTTCATTGCGAATAGCTGCTTCATCAACACTTTCAACATGATCATGCAGGTTGGCCAGTGTCAGTTTCAATGCATCATGAGGCAAGGGCTGGGGACGGCCGACAAAGATTTTCTGGTTAACTGTCTTAGCCAGACCTTCTTCAGCTGAGAGCAACTCTTCATACAATTTTTCGCCTGAGCGCAAACCGACAAATTCAATTTTGATATCCTGGCCCGGCCGCAATCCGGAAAAGCGAATTAAGTCGGTAGCCAGGTCGAGAATTTTTACTGGTTTGCCCATGTCGAGCACAAATATCTCG
This sequence comes from Candidatus Obscuribacterales bacterium, assembly GCA_949127735.1. Classification (GTDB taxonomy): domain Bacteria; phylum Cyanobacteriota; class Vampirovibrionia; order Obscuribacterales; family Obscuribacteraceae. The sequence continues at coordinate 2,222 of CASBPX010000047.1, forward strand.
CCACCAGAACCGTATGCACCAGCCTGCAAAATCAATTGCACAGCCTCAGGAATGAGCATGAAGTAACGAGTCGCTTCCGGGTGGGTAACAGTGACAGGTCCGCCGGCGGCAATTTGCTCGCGCCACAGTGGTATCACAGATCCGCGACTGGCCAAAACATTACCGAATCGCACTGCCACATATTTAGTGGTTGAGTGCTGTGCAAGATCTTGCACAATCAGCTCTGCCAGGCGCTTAGTGGCACCCATAACCGAAGTTGGATTAACCGCTTTGTCGCTGGACACAAGCACAAAATTGTCTACCTTATGCTCGTGAGAAAGCTCGGCCACGGCCCTGGTGCCAAAAATATTATTGGCGATAGCTTCGAAAACATTGAGTTCCATTAAAGGCACATGTTTGTGCGCCGCAGCGTGGAAAACCACAGTGGGTTTGTGTTTGAGAAATACGTGATCAAGGCGTTTGCGATCGCGCACATCGGCAATCACAGGAATAATTTCAACCGGTTCGGGCAGACGACCGAGCTCTTGTTGAATAGAAAAAATCGAATTTTCGCCCTTGCCTAGAATAATCAGGCGACGTGGTTGAAAACGCACAATCTGGCGACAGAGCTCACTGCCAATTGACCCACCGGCTCCTGTCACCAGTACCACACGGTCTTCAATATAGCTGGCAATGGATGCACTATCGAGTTCTACCGGATCACGGCCCAGCAAATCTTCAAGCGAAACTTCGCGCAGTTGGTTAATGCTGACATGACCATTGATTAGTTCGAAGAGGCCGGGAAGAATGCGAGTTTCAACTTCGGCATTGCGGCAGACTTCAACAATTTTGCGTATTTCAGCGGCAGGGGCTGAGGGCATAGCAATGATGACCTGGTCGATGCAAAGATTTTCAATTAAAGAAGGTAATTGAGCGGTGGTACCAAATACGGTGATATTGCCGATGCGCTTGCGCAGCTTAGTGGGGTCGTCGTCAATCAAACCGACAACATCCACTCCCAGGTCAGAGCGCTGATTAAGCTCTTTCAAGACCATGGTACCGGCGTCTCCGGCACCTATCACCAGAGCGCGACGGCGCACCGGTTGTCTCCAGTGCTTGCGCTGCGAATGCTCGGTTTGCAAACGCCTGAGCACGCGGCAGGCGGTAAAGAGGAAGAAGCAGAGGCCACAATCAATTACTAAAATGCTGTACGACAAAAGTTGCCCTTCCACTCGCAACAAATCAGAATTGAAGGCACGCAATATCAGCAGTAAGGCGCTCACTGAAATTACAGAAACACCGAGTTCGCTGACTTCAGTTAAACCGGTATAGCGCCAGAGGCGCCGATAAACGCCGTAGAACCAGTTGGACAGTACACGAGCAACAATGAAAATCGGCAGCACTTTAAAAAATTGTGTGCCGTAGAGAGAGCCAATATGGCCATCAAATCGAATCAGGTAGGCGCCAGCCAGAGAGAGCGAAAGCAAAATGGAGTCGAGAACAACCTGAACCACACGCATCCAGGGAATCACCGGACCATAAACGGCGCTGCGCTCGCTGGCAGCAGTGTTGAAGTCGGTGATTTGGGAACGATCTTGGCTCAATGTTTCCTTCCACTTGTTCGCACGCAAACTAAAATGGAATAGTAGCACTAGTCATGAGGTAGGTGGCTTAGGTCAAGTTCAGGTTAACCGGGGCTAAGAAACGCGCATTTTGCCTTTTTGTTTTGAGACCCACTCTTTAACGCGCTCTGGCGGTAAGCCAAGCGAAAGACTGGTTCCTTTAATAGCGGTTTCGTGGCCCACGTCGAGGCGAAGAATGTCGTTATACATCTTCACGGTCATCAAGCGAATGGGGCCGTCTTTCAAACTACCCGTGGCAGACCAGACCATCAGCGCCACCGACACATAACCGAGGAATATAG
>CASBPX010000048.1 GCA_949127735.1 Candidatus Obscuribacterales bacterium
GTGTGAGCTGAGAGGTTCAAGCCCTGTTCTGGGAGAGGGTGCGGGGGTAGTTCCCGCGCCCCACTCAACTGTAAGTTGTAGATTTTTACAACCTATCAGTTGTAAAAATTCTTAGGGGCGCGGGCAAGACATGCCGGCCCATAATGCCAAATCATCGTGCCGCTTTTGACAAAGCTCGATTTGCTGCGTGCACAAGGCGCTTGACCCGCTCAGGGTCAACTTTTTTGGTCCAGTCGCCATCAAACTTAGCGTAACTGCCAAAAATAACAGCGTCGGCATATTTAGTATATTCACCCACATTATCAGGGGTCACTCCAGAGCCAACCATCACTGGAATATGCACGGCCGCCTTAACCTCGCTGACCTCACTGACTGGCGGTGCGTCGCCTGTTCGCATGCCAGTGACAATCACTCCGTCTGCTTTGAAAAATTCCGCTGCATGCGCTGTTTCGGTCAGGCTGATATCACTGGTAATGGCATGAGAAGAGTGTTTCTTTTTGATATCGGCAAAAATTCTTACTTTCTCAGCTTTGATATGGGCTCTCTTTCTCACCAGCTGGGCGGCACATGACTCATGCATGCCTTCATCGCCTACGTGAGCATAGACATAACCTTCAACACGAATAAAGTCGAGGTCGCTAGCATGTGCTACTGCCAGGGCTTCTTGATTGGCACCGGCTAAAATTTGAATACCAATGGGCATCATACATTCATATTTAATTGCACTGGCAATTACCGCCATAGCTGCCACAGTTTCTGGTTCTACTCGACCACGCAGATAGGGCACATCGTGCATATTTTCAATCAGCAGGGCGTCGACACCTTCCTCTTTGTAGGTCATGGCGTCAATGATGGAAGTGGCCAGGCATTGATCCATCAAGCCGTCATATCCGGCTGCACCCGGTAGAGCCGGTACATGCACAACACCAATAACTGAACAGCTTTTTCCGAACATGCACCAACCTCCAGACTTTATTTTAAACGAGCAACACTGCGCGAACCGGTGTCGCTTCTAAATTCATAAATTTGAGTGGTAAAGCAACAAGAAAATATTCTCCCGCGCCTACCACCGTCAGATCCAAATTTTCCAGCCAGACTAAGTGATGCTTGTCTAAAGCGTTATGAGTGGCCAAATCTTTTGATCTGATGTGATCAACTGATGGCGTGTCGAGACCGACCAGGACAAAACCAAGCTCGCCCAGTAAATCAGCGCAATCGGTCTCGATATAGCTATAGTCATCTTCGAACATTTCAAAATTAATTGTTTGGGCCGTTTTGAAAAGTACGCGCTGCACGCCGGCTGCTGCCGCAGCTTTGAGCTGTTGCTGCACTTGCGCAGCCTTGATGCCAGCAGTTGTTGGAGCAAGATCAATTACTATGACTTTGCCCATAAAAGGCGAAAGTTCCATGGCACCAGCTGTAGTATCGTCACCTGTAACAGGCGAATTTGCAGAAAGCGAACCTTTGATGTGCACCGGTGCGTCGGCGTGGGTGCCGACATGAGGGCTCATAGTAAACGCTGAGAGGTTGATGACCCTGCTGTCTTCATAGGTCAGTGTGACCTTTCGCGAAAATGGTGTGTCGCCGGGAAAACAAGCTGACTTTTCGCTCACTGGCTGAGAAATATCAATAATTCTTTCGTAGGCGAACTGAGACATAACTTTTTTAGACAACTTTGAAATGGAAATGGGTTTTTATATGATCTGTTTTTACTTCTCGTGGCACTTTACGCATTTCTTTGCGAGGGCCAATTAACTCCAGCTTTTTCAATACTTCTTTGGCGATCAGCTCCATATGGCGATTATCAAAACCAGACGATAACTTGATACAAAGTCCAAGACCATTTGGGTAGCGCTTAGATGCCCCAATACCTACTCCTAAAAGGCCGTCGGCGCCTTCTTTTGCCACAACCGGCGCAAATGTCGGACCGAATAAATCTTGCGAGATTAAACGATAATCGACTCTGCCGCCGCCTGAAATGGCCCGTGGATGCTGAAGCATCAGTTGGCCCAGTTGTTTGTATGAGGCGGCGCATTCTTCAATCTGCCTATCGGCGAAGGCCACTGGCAAAGGGCTGAGAAGACTTTGATAAAGATAAGCCATTTCGTAAACGGAAAGAGCATAGTTTGGTAACTGGCAACCATCCGTGGTGCTAAGCAAACTTGCCAGCGGACGTTCGACCAATTCTGCCAGTATCTTCCTCAAGCGCACATGGTGTGCTTCGCTTTCTTGCAAATAATTTTCAGGATTGGCACCAACTGCTTTGATGGCCGAGAGATAACCGATGTGTTTGCCGCTGCAGTTGTGATAGCGTCGCCTGGCTCGTTCGCCCTCGCCTATCATTTCTTTGGTTTCACTTGACAAGGGCGCTGCCGCCGGGCATTTCAGCTGATCTTCGTTGGCGCCGGTAATGGCGATGATTTCTTGCAGCATTTCAATATGACGCGGCTCAGCGCTGTGCGAGGCCATAAATAGTGCCAGATGCTCGTCTGTTAACGCCGGATAATGATTCTTGAGAATATGCAGATGCTGAACCAGTTGCCATGGTTTCAGTAGTGATCGGCTCCACAACTGATATGACGTGTCACCGAGTTCGACAACCGGCCGCACAGCACTGATTGATTGCGTACTGGATGTGATTGTGCCCAGACCTTCTACCAGAGCGACGATACCGTAGACGGTAACTTCTTTGCGACCGCTGCGCTCAATGGTAAAAATCGGCTGCCAGGGCAGATCGTGGCCGGTTGCAGTGGGCATAATTAGGGTCTCGGTTTGAGTCATAGTGATGTGGTTTATGTGGGCGTTAATAGTTTTTCTAATTCTCGCAGCTTCAAGGTTAAACATTCCAGGCTCCATTTCTTACCTTAATAAATTCGCTTCAAGCGATGCTCTCGACCATCTAATGGTGTAAAAACTGAATTGTTGTATGCGTTGCTGATGTAATGGTTATAAGAAAAAATGGCTGAGCCTTTAATTAAAACCGCGGTTAATCCCGGCACTTCCGCTCCCAGCCCTCTGGGCCATTATTCACATGCGCTGCAGGTGGGCAATTTGCTCTTTATTTCTGGTCAAGGCTGTCGCAATGCCGAGACCGGTGTAGAAGCAGGTTTGACTTTTGGGCCGGCAGGCGAAATTTTGGCATACGATATTGAGGTCCAAACTCAAGGCGTGCTTGAAAACCTTGGCGCAGTTTTAAAAGCAGCAGGTCTTGGTTATACCGATGTCGTCGACGTGACAGTGTTTTTAGCGGATATGGCCGATTTTGAGAAATACAATCGAGTCTACGGCCGCTATTTTTCCATGGCCATGCCACCATGCCGCACCACTGTGCAGGTGGCGAAATTGCCGGGCCGCAATTTTATTGAGATCAAGGCCATAGCTGCTTTTACAACCGCACCTTAAGGCGAGGAAATTTATGTCTAGATCTGGTGCTGTGGCTAACTCGCTTATATCTATCGAGCATTTTATCGATGGAAAATTTCAAGGTGGTTCGAGCAAAGAAACTTTTGAGACTATTAATCCAGCCACCGGTAAAGTACATGGACTGGTGGCGCTGGGCACCACCGACGATATCGACAAAGCTGTGGCTGCCGCTCGCAATGCTTTTGAAAAAGGGCCTTGGCCACGACTTTCGATGCGCGAACGCTGTGATGTTTTGCGAAAAATTGGCGCACTGATTTTGGCCAGGCGCGAACAATTTGCTATTGCCGAAAGTACCGATTCAGGCAAACCAATCAATGAAAGTTTTGACGGTGATATTCCACGATCGGCTTTCAATTTCCAATTTTTTGCTGATTTTGCTGCCAGCTATGTTGAGGAAACATTCAGCACGGCACCTGGTGAAAGGCACATTGCTGTGCGCGAACCTCTAGGTGTCTGCGGTTTGATCACGCCCTGGAATTTGCCGCTTTATCTGGCTACCTGGAAGATAGCACCGGCTCTGGTTATGGGTAATACCATTGTGCTCAAACCGGCCGAGTGGACACCATATACCGCTTACCTGCTGGCTGAAGTGATGCAGGAAGCGGGTTTGCCACCAGGAGTCTTCAATATTGTGCAGGGTTTCGGTGCTGGTGGTGCCGGCGAAGCTCTTACTCGTCACATCGACGTGCGCTCTATTTCTTTTACTGGTGAAACCTACACCGGCCGCGCGATTATGCAGGCTGCCAGCGCTACTTTGAAGAAGCTCTCATTCGAATTAGGGGGCAAGGGTGCCAACATAATTTTTGCCGACGCCGATCTTGATGATGCCATTCCAACGGCTGTGAGAGCTGCTTTTCGTAATCAAGGCCAGATTTGTCTGGCTGGTTCTCGATTATTTGTTGAGCGAAAAGTCTACGATCAAGTAGTGGAAAAAATTGTGGAGCGAGTGCAGAAAATTAGAGTAGGCGATCCACTGAGCAAAGAAACTGATATGGGTGCGCTGATTTCACGCGAGCACATGGAGAAAGTGCAGTCATATTTAGCCATCGGAAAAGCCGAAGGGCAGCTCCAATGCGGCGGTGAGCGTTTGAGAGAGCTTGGAGAAGGTAATTTTCTCAGCCCTTCTGTTTTTACCGGGCTAAAAATTCAATCGCGCTTTTTGCAAGAAGAAATATTTGGACCTGCTCTACCAATACTTCCGTTTGATAGTGAAGAAGAAGCGATTGAACTGGCTAATGCCACACCATATGGCCTTTCGGCTTCGGTGTGGAGCAAAGATATCGATCGCCTTGAGCGTGCCAGTGCAAGAATTCGCGCCGGCATGATCTGGATTAACACCTGGTTTGCTCGCGATTTGAGAACACCTTTTGGTGGTCAGAAATCTTCAGGAATGGGCCGCGAAGGCGGTCGCTACAGCCTCGAATTTTTCTCAGAGGCAAAAACAATTTCGTACAAATATAAAATATAGGCAAAAAAA
>CASBPX010000049.1 GCA_949127735.1 Candidatus Obscuribacterales bacterium
CCCCTTATATGAATGGGGTTGGGTTGATCAAGCACGGCCTGGAGAGGGAAAATCTAGTCGGTTAGTCATGATCGAGGAATTTTTCTATGCGACTGCTCATTACTGGCGGGTTAGGTTTTATCGGCAGCAATCTGGTTCGCCATTTGCTCAGTACTTATCCTGACTACGAAATCATCAATCTTGATGCTGAAACCTATGCCGGTCACAAAGAAAACCTTGCCGACGTCGACGCCAATCCGCGCTACAAACTAGTGGTGGGCCGAGTAGAAGACGCAGTGCTGGTAGACGAAATTGTCTCAGGCAAAAAATTCGGTGCCATTGACGGCATTATCAACCTTGCTGCTGAAAGTCATGTAGACCGCTCCATTACTGACTCATCAGTGTTCGTAAAATCAAACACCCTGGGCACTCAGGTCTTGCTCGAGTCAGCTCTCAAATTCGGCCGTAAAGAAGGGGCTCAGATGCCCTACAAGCCCGAAGACTACACCATTCGCTACACTCAAGTTTCTACCGACGAAGTTTACGGCTCATTAGGACCCACCGGGCTCTTCACCGAAGAGACACCACTGGCACCCAACAGCCCCTATTCATCAAGCAAAGCCGGCGGCGATCTTTTCTGCCGCGCCTACTTCCATACCTTTGGCATGCCCGTAGTGATCACTCGCTGCTCCAACAACTACGGTCCCTATCAGCATCCTGAAAAGTTGATACCACTCTTCATCACCAATTTGCTCAAAGGCCAAAAAGTGCCTGTTTACGGAGATGGCCTCAACGTGCGCGATTGGCTACATGTAGAAGATCACTGCACCGCTATTGACTTGGCATTCCATAAAGGGGTGCCCGGTGAAGTTTACAACGTGGGCGGCAGTAACGAGCGCACCAATATGCAAATCACCAAACTGGTTCTGAAAGAGCTGGGGAAAGGTGAAGAGATGATCAATTATGTGCAAGACAGACTAGGTCACGACAAGCGTTATGCCATTGATTCAAGCAAAATTCAACGCGAACTTGGTTGGAAACCAAAACATACATTTGAAACCGGCATTCATGAAACATTGAAGTGGTACACGAGCAACCCGGGCTGGGTAGAAGCAGTAACCAAGCCGCACACAGCCAAGGCCGCCGCCAAAGAACTTGTAGCTGCAAAAACACACTAATATACTTCTCAGCACTCAGCAGGAACTAACGAATGGCAGCTGCCAGCAAAAATATGAAACTGCTGGTCACCGGGGGCGGTGGCATGCTCGAGCAAACATTAAGCCCCCGGTTACGTCAACGTGGTCATGACGTCGTAGCCTTGAGCAAAGGCGAGCTTGACGTTACCAACTTTGAACAAGTCGATAAAGTGATGAGCTCAGTGCGTCCTGACCTGGTCATTCACTGCGCTGCCTATACTCAAGTAGATCTGGCTGAAAGCGAGCAAGAAAAAGCGTTTCTTGTTAATTACACAGGCAGTGAAAATGTAGCCATCACAGCAGGGAAATTGCAAATTCCTATGCTCTACGTCAGCACCGATTATGTTTTTGACGGCACGCAGTCAAGACCTTACTTGCCGGCCGATGAAACTTCGCCACTATCGCAATACGGCAAATCAAAATTAGCCGGCGAGCTGGCGGTGCAGCGTTATTGCCCTCAACACTACATTGTGCGCACCAGTTGGCTCTATGGTCCTTATGGGCGCAACTTTGTCGATACCATTTACAAGCTAGCTCAGGAACGCGGTGAAATCTCTGTGGTAGCCGACCAGGTGGGCTCACCGACAAGTACTCTGACTTTTTCAGAAGTGATTGCCGATTTAATCGAAACAGGAAGGTTCGGCGTCTACCACGCCACAGACGATGGCGTCACCAGCTGGTTTGATTTTGCACGAGAAATTGTTAAGGGCCTCGAATTTCATGGCAAAAAAATTACAGTTCTGCCTATTGAAACAAAAGACATGCCAAGACCGGCACCCAGACCAGCCTACTCTGTGCTCGACAAGACCGACCTGGTAAACGTACTGGCACGCCCGCTAACACCGTGGCAAGTTGCCTTAGAGGAATATTTGAGGCTTAAGGCTGTTAAGGCCCCAGCCTGAGAGGAAGCCACTTTTGCCAGCAATCTGGTATTCTTACAGCGTCTATATTGACTGACTCATCAACTCTTAGACTCGACGACAATTACTCGACGACTCTTACTTCAGGCATCAAAGCAATGATTATGTTGAAACCACTATCACAAGAAGCGATCGGCACCGAATACGAAAAAGAACTTTCTGTTCAAGACTATTCGAAAAAAGTCGTCATTGATGGCGTACAAATTATCAATCTCAATATGTTCTACGACGACGGCGGCTCGCTGGCTGAAATATTGCGCTTTGACGATCAAGGCTGCTTGCAGATTTTGCCTGAGTTCAAAGTCAAACAAACTACTTACTCCCAAATGTTGCCCGGTACAATCAAAGCTTTCCATCTGCACTACAACCAGGAAGATGTCTGGTTTGTCATGCCTTACGACCGCCTGCTAATCGGTCTATTTGACGCTCGCAAAGATTCACCTACATATAACAAAAGTATGCGCTTCGTCCTTGGCTCTGGTCGAGCACAAGCCCTCTATATTCCACGCGGAGTAGCACACGGCCTGGCAAACGTTTTCCAAAATCCAGCCAATATGATTTATTTCGTCAATCAGTGTTTCGATGCCAACGAGCCTGATGAAAGAAGATTGCCCTGGGATATCCTCGGCGAAGATTTCTGGACGATCAAAAAAGGGTAGTCAGAAACAGGTTTAAATGAGAATTTGTTTCATCTCCCGCGAGTATCCACCTGATACAGGATGGGGCGGCATTGGAGCTTATACCTATCAGCTTAGCCGCGCGCTGGCTTTGTCAGGCCACGACGTACACGTTGTCTGCCTGACAAAGAAAGATGTAGAGGGCGTAAATCCCCAAGCATTTGTGGACGGTGGAGTACACGTGCACCGCGTAGTCTGGGCCAATGAAATTAAACTAGCGGCACTGCTCAATGTCACTCAACCTAATACCCATCACTTATTGCGCGCGGCTCTGCCTATGTGGAAAAAATTTCTGCAATTGCACCGAGCCGAACCCTTCGAAGTTGTGGAAGCACCAGATCATCTGGCCGAAGGCATTTTCATAGCGCTCACGCGAGTAGCACCACTAGTGGTGCGATTGCACACCCCTTATGCCAAATTCGTGGCTGAGGGTTATCACAATATCAAAAAAGATTTTGACAGCTATATTGTCGCGAGTCTCGAACGCCTGGCGATGTCGCAAGCTGACCTGCTTTCGTCTCCCAGTGCCAACCTAGCGGAATTCGTCGCCGCTGAAACCGGAGTCAAATTAAGCGACATCAAAATTGTGCGCAATCCTGTCGATATCGATAAATTTAGGCCAGAAGGAAAGAAAGCCCCTCTACCGTTTGAGAAAAAATCAGAATCAGATACTGATTTTAAGATTATCTACTTTGCCGGTCGTTTGGAGGCCCGCAAAGGCATCCAATATCTAATTGAAGCAGTGCCACAAATAGTAAAAGCCGTGCCCCATGCGCGTTTTGTTATTGTAGGCGCCGATACAAATACCGGTATTGGCAAGTCGTCGGTGCTCAAATCACTAAAGCAAATTCTGACAAAAAGCGACTGCACGAGCAAAGTCTTTTTCGCCAGTCATGTGCCCCTCGATGCCATGCCCGAATACTATCGGGCCGCTGATGTTTGTGTAGTGCCGTCGCTTTTTGACAACGCACCATATACAGTGCTGGAGGCTCTCGCCTCCGGTAGGCCTGTAGTGGGCAGCACCGCAGGCGGTACACCTGAATATATCAAGCACAATGCCACCGGTTTGCATGTAGAAAAAGCAAACAGCCTTGCACTGGCCGAAGCGATTATCACCCTTCTGCAAAATGATCGACAACGTCTGTCCATGGCTGAGGCTGCCCGCCAGGAGGCTCTAGAAAAATATGCCTGCGAGATTATTGCCGACGAAGCTTTGAGCTCTTATGAGCAAACAATAGAAAAGCACTCGCGCAGGCGCTCAGAGCCCATCTACAAGCATCCAGCAGAACAATTGGCCGCTGACGTGGTACAGTTTGTGCGCGGCTACCACGGCCATCTGCATGCTTTTGGCGAGAACTTATCGCTGCGCTATCGCACCGGCCTCGGCCTCAAGTTACTGTTTACCCGGCCCAAACTATCAGTTGTAAAAGTGGCGTTGGCATCGGGCAAAATGGCAGAGAAGCTCTCTTCTCACAAGTCTAATGGTTTGCGCAAAATAGTTTCACGGCTGGAAAAAACCGTAGAACATAAGAGTCAGGAAGACTGGTAGCTGAAAAAAAAGAGGGCACCAGTTAAACCGATGCCCTCTCAATATGTTTCTTTCGTAAATGCTCAATCGCATTAAGCAAATTAGCTGTTAGCTTCTTTCTTCTGTAATGAATCAAAAGCGCTAGTGCCCTTTTTCTTCAACTCGTCAAATTTTTCGCCTACTTTGCCTACGGCGTCTGTGGCGCCATCAGAAAGTTCTTTTACGTCTTCTTTAATCAAAGTTACTACTGGAGCAACTTTTTCGCTCACGCGACTTTGTGATTCGCCCAAAGTTTGTTTGCCTGCAGTCAAAGACTTGTCGAAAAACTCACCAGCGTCTTTCAGCATTGCTTTGCCTTCCGACTTCAAATTGCTGCCTTCAGCTTTCACTTGCTCGGCGGCTGGTTTTACTACTTCCCAAACTTCTTTGCCTTTTTCTTCAACTGAATACTGGAGGAGGTCCCACCGCTCGCGCATCTGACTGCGCAACTCTGAGCCTTTTTTAGGGGCAAATAATACTCCCGCTAAAAAACCAAATAATCCGACGAACATTAGACCTCTCATGGTCATATCTCCTTTGCCCAGGGCTGGTTAGTAACCGTTCTGTGTTTGATGACCATACTCGGCCGCAATTGTTCCATTTTTAAGAATATGCCGGAAAGTGGGCAGAACGCAGCATTGTAGATATTAAAACCGCGAATTCGCAACTTTACTTCACCTTTACACTGCATTTAGAGAAGATAAAGGTTGCTAAGAGGTGCCTGCCGATTATGATATGCTCCAACGAATGCCAAACAGCAAGAACTGTCTCAATTCTGACGACCCCCAGGTGGAGCGCTTCAATCAAGAGCGCACCATCAGTGGCGACCTGGCTGGCCAACTCAAAGCCCTACGCCTGCAAGAGAAAGAGTTGCTGCTGAAACATTCGCTTGAGAAAGTCAATTTTCAGCGCCAGCATCCAGACCACCGGGCAAAACTTGACATGAGCCTGGTGGACGACCGCCGCATGGTTTTGATGGAAGCGGAGTCGCGCATTGAATATTTCATTGAAGATACGCTCGTTCCTACATATAAGGTAAGTGCTGAAGGTCAGATCGTTTATGCCAATCAGGCCCTCGCCGATTTTCTTGGCTACGACCGCCAAGACTTTCTCAGCGGCACTATTAGCGAAACGCAAATCACCCCACGACAGTTTGCAACGATTGACGCTGAGCGTCTCAAAGACCTCAATACCAACCTGATTTCCAATGTTTGGGAAAGTGAGCGCGCCACGGCAGACGGTCAGCGCCTGGCAGTTGGCGTGACTTTGCGAAAATTAGCGGAAGGCTCAGGCGAGCGCATGGTATTTCTTTTAGATCTGCAAGATATAAAACTGCTTGAAGTTGAATTAAAACAGAGACAAGTACTTTTTTCGGCCCTCGTGCAGGAGATGCCGCATATTGTTTTTGCCGCAAATGCCCAGGCGCGCATGCGCCAATTCAACAAACGTTTTTACGAACTAACCGGAGCAAAACCTGCCAGCGATGAAGGTTTTGCCTGGCGCGAATCTTTGCACGAAGGCGACCTATCCAGATGGGATAAAACGTGGCAAGAAGCTACAGAAAGCGGCAATTCTTTCAGCGGCGAATTTCGTCTACTGGCGGCCGACGGCAAATATTACTGGCACATTGTACGCGCATTGCCTTTAGTCAAACCATTGCCTGGTCAGGTGGAAGGCCTGCTTAAAATTACTGTAGAAAATGCCGGCGATCTAAATCAATGGTTGACGGCAAAAAAATTGTGGATTGGCACCGCCACTGATATCGATAGGCGTAAACGTTTGATGGAAGAAGTATTGGAAAGCGCGCACGCCTTCCAATCTTTAGCCGATCAGATTCCACAAATTGTTTGGACAGCAGGCAATGATGGTCGCCTTGATTTCTTCAGCAACCGCTGGTACGAATTTAGTGGCACCACACGTGAACATCGTGTTGGCCTTGATTTCGCCCTGTTTATGCATCCTGATGATCGCAAAGAGTATATGAATCGCTGGAAACTCAGTGTCAAAACCGGTGATGCTTTTGAAGCTGACGTTAGATTGAAAGCACGCCCGGACAGCGAATATCAAGGCGGCTATGTGCGCTTTCTCGCCCGCGCGGTGGCACTGAGAAATTATCGCGATGGTATCGCTCAATGGGTGGGAACATGGACCTCGATCGATTGAAAACCGCTGCAGGTAGTGCTGCTTCCGCTCAAGATCAATATTTATTGCGAGAAATTGAGGCCTCAAAAAGGCGCATCGCGCAGTTGCAATCAATGGCTGGAAAGCCTGAATATCTGTCTATTCCGACAACATTCATCAGCGATCCCGTGCCGGTGATTATGCTTGATAGTGATTTTAAATTGCTGGAAGCCAACCAATCATTTGCCCACATGAGCGGATACTCTGCCGAAGAACTGGCATTTGGTGCCGACGTACGTTTCTTTTTTCCCAAGTCTGCTCACAAACATTTAGAAAAAGCGCGTCAACAAGTGGTTTCATCCAGCAG
>CASBPX010000050.1 GCA_949127735.1 Candidatus Obscuribacterales bacterium
AGGGAAACCGGGGAAGTTTTCCACGTCTGAAGTGATGGTGAGCTGGCCACCAGCCTGCAAGCCTTGAATCACCAGTGGTTCCAAATTGGCACGAGCCGCATAAATAGCGGCTGTGAGGCCGGCTGAACCGGAGCCGAGAATAGTTACTTTCTTTCTGATTGCCATAGACTTTTCCGCTGTGCAGTTATTTAAATTGTATGGTCATGACTTGGATATTAGAGCTAGTTTCAAGATTACTTAACTCCAAACTTCGAATCAAAAGTGAAGTCCTGAAAAGAGCGCCTGTTGGCAACCGCTTTTTGGTCGCCTCTATTGCTCAAAAGATACAGAAGGGCGTAAACCGTAAGGCAAGTTGTCTTTGAGGGGCTTAATTTCTTCAGTCAAGGCGCCGATCTCTAATAACAGTCTGCTTTCAGCTTCTTTCAAACCGGCAAGATTGCCGCCCCCCAGTTTTTCCGCCGTTTTGGCAAGCTCTTGCTTTAACAGCGTCAGATCATGATGTTTGCCCAGAATCTGCTGCGCTTGTACCAGTTCCAAATTGGTAAGACCGAAAAATTCAGCCAAAATATAACGCCAACGTTTGACCGAAAGCCGCAACTCATGCAGCTCTTCGTCAGTTTCTGCATGCCCAGCCTGCTCATGAGCCACTCTTTCGGTGGCTTCAAGAAAACCGACCATGTGGTGATAGGCCGAATCGTTGATTGATAATTTCAGCTCATCCTGGCTGAAGGCCAGGTATTGCTCGAGCTCATAAGCCTTACGGCCGATATATGTTTTCAGAGCATTGACTGCCTTGACCACATTTAGCTTGGCAATTTTCTTACCGACCTTCTTAGCGAGCCTTTTTCGCTGTTTCGACCAGGCGAGGATCACAGGCTCAGGTAGTGAATATTGTTTAGCATGAGCGATATTGACATCGAGGTCGCGCAGGCCGCCCAACAATTTGTTCACAGCCTTAAGGGTGCTGCCGATGCGCTTTTGATATTCGTCATCTTGCCAGCGGTCGAGACTGAGAATTTCCCAGATTGAGTACCAGCGCCGTAAAACTACCCGCGTCTCATGTACTCTTTTGGTGGTCAATTTTTTGTGCACTTTACTCAGGCACTGTTCTAAATCTCGCATCACCACAATCGCACGGCCTTCTTCCTGGGAAAGCCAGGAGACGGTAATCAGATGCTCAGGTGCGTGAGTAATTTTTTGCGGCATATCTACTTTAGTATGTCATTCAATAGCTCAGTAGAGCGCTTGATTATTAGATCTTTGCCGCCGCGCCTATACACAGAGCGCGCTCGCTCAAGCAAATTAGGCATGGTTACCTGTTCGTATGCAGGCAGGTGATAGGGCTGGCGTAAAAATTTGCGAATCGGCTCGGCATTGTCTTGCCAGTGAAAACGCTCAGCCAGCTTGAGGGCGCCGTGCTTCATTGACTCAAGTCGCTGCTTATCTTGCAAAAGTGCTTTAATGGCTTGGGCCCACACGTCTACATCTTCATAAGGTAAAGCCAGGCCGGCATTGTGCCCTTCAATCAACTCTGCCAGCTGATCGCCGCCTGTAGTCAGTGTTGGTAGCCCACACCAGAAATAATCGAGCAATCTGGTGCGGAAAGAAAAACGTGTCTCAGGTAAATCAAAATGGCTGGAGACGGCAATTGTAGCGTCGAGCAAATAGTTGACCCGCTCATTGTAATCAACCCAGCCGTCCAGGAAGAATATGTTTTTATCGGTGAGGCCGAGCTCTGCCGACAAAGTAATAGCTCTGGTTGTCATGTCCATCACTGGTACTTTTGGATTGGGCGATTTAGTGCCCATAAAAACCAGGCGTAGATTCGGTATGTCGCTTACGACCTGATTTACGGCTTTGATCACTGTCAGCGGGTCAAACCAGTCCCAGATGCCGCCTCCCCATAGAAGCACCGGATCATCTGGCCCGATTTGCGGCAGACGCTCTTTTAATCCGGCGCCTGATTTAACTGGTCTGGCTTCAGGCAGGCCGAAAGGCACAACATCAATCAGGCGGCGCAAGCTGGGGTCGAACTGGTACATGGCCGGATTGATACGCCCCAGCGCGCAAAAGCGCCCCAACCAGTAGTCTCGCTGACGCTCAGAAGCGCAGACAGCAAGGTCAGCCGCCAACATGTGTTTTTCCAACACCTTATGCATCAAGCGGTAACTGGAGGAGGCCTGTACAGAGTCGTCTTTGTACTGCACCAGCACCGAAAACAAGTAAGGATCATAGAGATCGACAATCACATATTTATTCATTTCAGCAAGAAATGGATATGGCTTGAGCACATTAGCTTGAACAAATATAGTTTCAGCGCCTTCCGCCAGTTCTTGCAGCATTTTGCGACCGCCACCAGCAACAAAATTAAAATTGGCGAGCTCTGGTTGTGGCAGGGGCTCAGCGTCGCTCACATCCACCGGCGAAAACACAGTAACTGAAAATTCGCTGGCAATTGCTTTACCCAATTCGATAGCGCGAATGGCAGGGCCGGCCATTTTTTTTGAAATTGGTTCAAGGGTGATTATAAGAATCTTCGAATTATTCAAGGCAGGCTCGCGAAGGCAGTGCTTTGCACCAGAGGCACAGGCAAATTATACCGAGTAGGCAGTAAAATAGAAGCGCAATATGCCTGTCAGCATCCAGTAAGTATGAACATAGACCGGGAGCAAGTTTTGAGTAACAGCGAGTCATTACCGAGCCAATACGTCAAAAATCTGGTTACGGTGGTCATTCCGACGTGGAATGGCAAACGGTTTCTGACTGGCGTTTTAGATTCAATTGCAATTCAAACCTATCCACAAGTAGAAGTAATCGTCGTCGACAATGGTTCGAAAGATGGTTCAGTCGAATTCATGCGCGAGAATTATCCCTTCGTAAAACTGGCTCTCTATGAAAAGAATACCGGTTTTGCCGTGGCAGTAAATCGCGGTATTAGAGAATCTACCGGCGAATTTATTGCTCTGATCAATAACGATACGGTGCTGGAGTCTAACTTTTTAGAAGAGCTCGTCAAAGGCATGCACGAGCATCCCGAATGTGGATCGCTCGGCTGCAAAATGCTGGCTTATGATGATCACAGTTTGCTTGATGGCGTCGGAGATGGCTATAGACGTGGTGGTTTGCCAGGTCGCATAGGGCACAGAGAAAAAGACACCGGGCTCTTTGACGATGGTCGCTATATTCTGGGTGCTTGTGGTGGTGCGGCTTTGTATAGAAGGTCACTTTTTCTCGATATTGGTTTATTCGATGATGATTACTTTGCTTATTTGGAAGATGTAGATATTGCTCTCCGTGCTCAGAGTGCCGGATACAAATGTTTCTATATTCCCACAGCACGTATTTATCATCTTGGTTGCGGCACTACCGGCAGTGGCTATAGCCCGCTGGTGGTAAAACTATCGGCGCAAAACAACTGGAATACTATTGTCAAAAATATTCCTTTGTCATTGATGATCAAATGGTCATGGGAGATCTTTTTCTGGCAAGGCTACTATTTGGCCGTTGTCTGCGTCAGGGGTGGTCAGGTGCTTCCATGGCTCAAGGGCAGTTTTAAAGCCTTAATGCTTTTGCCACGTATGCTTGGTAAGCGCTCCGCCATCAACAAAAAGCGCAAAGTAACGCTCAAATATTTTGAAGATGTAATTGTGCAATCAGAAAACGATCTTTCTGCCGCCCGTGATCGTCTTTATAAAAGTAAGGTGGCTGAGATCGGTAGCGGTCGGTAAAAAGTGAAGCTTTATACCACCGTGTATATAAGGCCTGCTTGGATACTGATTGTACTGTCTCTTTTTGCTTGCTTGGGCGAGAGTGCCGCCTGGGGTCAGGGCTGAGCGTCAGCGCGAGGGATGATTCCAGGTCTGGGATCAGGGTCAGGTAAATTTCAACTTTCATTAGGTTGGAGAGCATCAAGAGCAAACCGGTCATATAACGGTTACGACTATAACGAGACATTTACCAATAGTTGGAAACCTTACCTGCGGCAGAGCGTGCTTGACGTTACGGCGCGCTACAACGCTAATCGCCGTGTTGCAATTGTCGGCAGCATGCCCATCGTCATGAACAATTTCAGCATGCTCTTCCCCCCTAAAGGTCAGGCCGCAGTAATGCGAGACGGTTGGAATATCAGTGGCATAGGCGATCTTGCCTTAATTGCTCAGACTTCTTTACTTGATCCTAAAGACCATCCATACGGTAATTGTATTGTTGGCCTCGGTATTAAAATTCCCACCGGCAACTGGGATGAAAGGCGAGTTATTCCCAATCTAAACGGTACTAATTTCGCTTCTCGAGCGGTTTATCCCGCGGCCGTTATGCCCGGTGATGGTGGCACTGGAATAATCGCCACAGTGGATGCCTTTAAAACTTTCAGAAAGAATAGATTTTTGCGCGGTAAAACAGTTTTTGTGGGCGGCTCTTATTTAGTCAATCCGCGCAATACCAACGGCACCTCATCAATTGTGGGCAGCTCGGGAGTACCCCTGACACCAAATTTTCTTGACCAGCTCACCAATTCTGTTGCTGATGCCTACAGTGTGCAAGCGGGATTGACAATGAAAGTGCCGGGCACCTGGCAGCGGCCCAGGTTAAAAAATCTGCGCGTCCGCGCTGTCGGTCGCTTTGAAGGGGTAAGGGCGCACGATTTAATCGGTCCGGCCGGTGGTTATAGACAGCCAGGTTATGCCATGTCCGTGGGCCCCGGCCTCACTTATTCCAGCGGCAAAGATTTATTTATGGTGGATGTGCCCATAGTTTTTTCTCAATATATAAACGCTCAGCGATCGGCCGTGCCTGGCCCCACTAGCGGCCCTGGGCCAGCTCCATTTAATCCTGAGCGCAACCTGGGTCTGGTGGCGCCCATGAGCATTAGCTTGCGTTATATTCGTAGTTTTTGACTGCCGGCGAAGCTGAAGTCTAGTTTTCTTCTTGGCTAATAAATTTCGCCAGTGAGTCAGTCACTATGCGAGCACTGGCTGGCCTGTCGTCAGGCTTGACACTGAGCATAGCCATAACTAAGTCAGAGAGCCATTCTGGTATTTTTAATACAGGGTCAAATGGTTTTGGTGTGTCTGTAAACTTGCGCGAAGTAGTTTCATAAGCACTGGCGCCAAGAATGGGCGGAATGCCTGACAGAACTTCGTAAAATAAGCAACCCAGTGAATAAATGTCGGAGCGATTATCGAGGTTAATGCCCCGACATTGTTCAGGGCTCATGTAGAGAGGGCTGCCAAATATTTCACCGGTTTGAGTTAATTTCAGGGCCTCCGAATCATAAGTTTTGATCAGGCCAAAATCTACAATTACTGCTTTCAGGCGTTTTTCTCCGCGAATCACCATGACATTGCCCGGTTTGATATCCCGGTGCAAAACGCCGTGCTCATGAGCGTGGGCGAGACCTCTGCTGATATCGTAAAATAGAGGCAGAGCCGTGAGCAAAGAGATCCGCTCGTCTCTGTCGGCTATGGCAGCCAGACTTTCGCCTTCCAAGTAATCCATAACAATGTAAGCCTGGCCGTGTTGCGAAATGCCAAAATCATAGACTGCCAAAAGATTGGGATGGTTTAAGTCAAAGGCGGCTTTAGCTTCCATCTGGAAGCGTTGCACTGTGAGCGGATCGGAGGCAAGACTGGCACGCAACATTTTTACGGCTACGTCTTTTTGCAAAAGTTTGTGCTTGGCTAAATAAACAGTACTCATACCGCCGGATCCAAGGGTGTCTATAATCTCGTATTTGCCTGCAATAATGCATCCGGCGGCCAGTGAAGCAATGATTCTGTCTAATTTGGTACCGTCACTAGGGCAATTAATCGAGCTGTCAGGAAATTCTTTGCCGCACATCAAGCAGAGCATTTTATAGTTCAAACCGTTATCTTGAGAGGCGCTCAGTTCAGCCAGGCTGTTTTCTGTGTCTTGTTTAGCCTGTCCAATCTTGTCTATTTTGCGCGCGCTATAGGCAAAAAGTGCCACCACTTCCGCCGAAATGGCAATCATGGCTAAGATCAGTGCGCTGGGAAGATCGAAGATTTCGTTTTTCACTCCCTGCTGCAAAAGGCACGCTATCGGAAGAAAGCTAATCATTCCGAGAATTGAGAGACGGAAAAACTTGCCGCCCACTGTGTCGATGGCGAGCACACGAGTGATGCCCTGGGTAGGGAAAGAAAGAAACATAGCTGCATCAAGCAGGCAAAAAATTAAATAGGTGAAAAATTTAAAAACCACACAACCCTGCATAGCGCAAAATCTTTCCACACCGCCAGTAGCACCAAAACTATAGGCCAACACCAAAAAGAAACCTGGTATACCGAGCATGAGACTGAGAAATTGATAAAGCAGTGGTCGCTTGGTGCCGAGAAAATCAAGGGCCAGTGCGGTGAGCGCTACAAGAGCCAGACAGAATGAAGTATCTACAGATAGTTGACCAGGCAAGGAAAGCGCACTGACATTGCCTGGCGGCTGGTAAATGTTGGAATTTAAATTCCAGTCTTGCCCCAGCAAATGTTCGAGCCACAAAGTGGTGCCCACCAGAGCACAGATGGCCAGGCCCGTGCGGCCGGCCGCTCGCACGGCCGTGTGGCTGATTTTTGTCACTACAGGTACAGTAGCAAGAGTCAAAAATGCTAGCCAGAAGGCAGTGGGAAAATTGATCAACTGTTGCAAAAAAAGTCTTTTCAATGCATCTATGGAAAAGATCCAGCCGCTCATGACTGCCAAAGGCAAAACAAAGGCGCAAAATAAACACAGGTAGCCCGCCAGAACCATGAGCTTCACGGCTGCCAAAGACAAGGTAGCGCTGTTGCCGCGATTAAAATTTTCAGTCTTAATCAGGGTTGAGGTAGATAGAGCCCTACCGAGCAAAACGTCTGCGGCTTTGCCATGACTGGCACGTACCGTGTCGGAAGCTTGCCTGTATGGTTTCGTTGCTTCCAGATCATCAGTGCTCATTTAGTGAACCGCTTCATTTGACGTGGAGTGAAGATTGAATGGCAGCCTTATAAGTTTCTTTTGTTTTTGGACCGCTCAGCTCATGGACCAATTTCTTTTTGCTGTCGAAGATCATTACTACCGGCACCATGTCCACATCTTTGTAATAGCGAATGATACCAAGATCTTCTGCCGCTTTGATGCCTGTTTTGCCGGCGTCAGCTGAATTGTCGATTTCCACAACGTTGATACTGTCCCCCACTTCATCGGCCAATTCTTTCATTATTGGTCTGACTTTTGTACACCAGGCTTTGCAGTGCTGGTCATAGATGAGCACTACCAGTACTCGCGTCGATGTTGCGGCCGGTTGCGCACGTGCAGGTGTTGCTGCCCATGCAAAATTGACTAGTAAGAGCAAAAATGTGAGCAACGTGGCTAAGCGCTTGTTTGGCATTTAAATATCCGAGAAGTACAATTGAAGGATAGACAATTCTAACTCAGAAGTCTATTTGAACAGTTTTATTGCTCTCCACGACATCGATGTTTATCTAAAAAATTAGTGCAGAGGGAAACTATTTGCTTAAAGTCGACATTGTTAAAACCATGGTCAGCTTTCGGAAAGATGTGCTCTTCAAATTTAGAGCCGGTGCGCTCAAGCACCGCTATAAGTGACTTTTCGCGACTGACAGGCACCACTTTGTCGAGTTTGCCGTGCAGAATTAGCACTGGTGGCATCTTCGCTATTTTTGCCGTGGGTAAAACAAAACATCCGGCCATATCAATTACCGATGCCACTCGGCTATCGCGTGCAGCTGTATGTAAAGCCAATTGAGCGCCCAGGCTGTGCCCGAGAAGGCAAATGTTTTTACTATCGACAAGAGGCAAACTGGCTGCATAATCGATGGAAGCGTCTACCGTTTTAAGCCAGAGTTTAAAATTTTGGGCCATCTCGGCACTACTGGCAGTGGTGAGACCAGTTTGATCAAAATAGTGCACTACCATCACATGGCTGCCGCTTTTGCATAAGTGTGTAGCCAGGTCGACAAAAAAGTCGCCCAGCCCACCAGAGCCATAAAGAATAATAATAAGCGGTTTTTTTTGTGAACGATCTTCGGCGTAATACCAATCAGCGGCGATTGTTTTGCCTTTGCAAACAAAAGATGTCTGCGACATTTTTACTTTCGGCCGCGCTGCTGCAGCGTCGGAAGCGACTGCACTCGGTAACATAAGTAGAGCTAAGCAAGCCGCATTCAATAAAATTGGAATTTTAAAAGCCAAATTCAAAATCAATTATTCCGGTAACAGGCTTTCGCCACTGAGAGCGCCGGTAGCATAATCAAGATCTTCGATGGTTTGCGCTAGCTGTGAGGCAGCAGATTTTAGAGGCGAATAAGCCTTAGTAAACTTGCGGCTACGCAATTGCTCTAGTGCTATACGCATCTGCCCGAGAGCCTCTTCGGTTTTCTCCACAGCAGCCAAAACGGCGTCTTGCACCAGATCAATTTTGTGTGTTTCGTCTTTCGAACGACAGTTCTGACAATAACCGAGAATATCAAAGCGACTGGTGGTGTGGTCAAAACCTTTGCGTTGAGCCACTGTCTTGCCAAAACCACGAATCAGTTCGTCGTAGAACTCAATTGTCATTCCACATCCGAGACAAATGAGGTGGTCGTGAGCAGGACCTTCTTCTACAGCTTCATAACGGAGGCCCCGATCGCCGCTTACAGTGATCACATTACCGTGGGCTTTAAGGCGATTTAGAGTGCGATAAATTGTGGAAAGACTGACTTTTAAGCCGCGCTCCAGCGCCAGCTCGTAAACTTCGGGTGCCGTTAAATGGTCTCCCCGAGGAATGGCTTTGACTATTTCTTCTATTGCTTCCTGCGTGGAAAGCATTTTGGTTTTACTGTCTTCCATAACTATATATTCGCTGATTTGACGGCGCTCTGATCATTCTCGTAGAAATTTTTCGGTCAAAGACAGTTGATTGTTGGCCCCATTTGTTATTGCGAAAGGTCGCAAATTTCAGATTTTAATGCGCAATTGCTGAAATACTTGTAAATACGAGCTGCCAAGAGTCTTTTCTCCTCCCAAACCATTTCTTAGTTAAAGCGATTTCCCTAAATTCTCAGAAACAGGTGTATGACTGCGCTCAGCTGCCCTATTGACGATTATTTGTTTTTATTTAGATCGAATTCGTTGACACGCATTATTGAGAGTGATAGCGTGATCCTCGATTGCTAATGAGAATAACTCGCAAATTTGGCGTGAGTTTTTCGAGTTCTTGTAGCGATTCATTGTCATCTTCCTTTGAAGATGAGGATTGACCTGAAATTTTGCTTGCGCACCTCGGTGCAAAAAGCTTTTAAAGCTAATTATCACTTTAGAAATGGGGATTCAAATAATGACTAAACAGACACTCAAACGCGGCAAGCGCGGCCAGAGCATGGTTGAATACGCCCTGGGCATCGGCTGCGTAGCAGCTCTTTGCGTAGTGGCTCTGGGCTCACTGGGCCATATCACCGGCGATATGATCTGGGGCGTTGAGCAAGCCACTAACTACAACGGTACAAAGTCAACCGAACCTGGTCGCACAATCAAGGCCACAGCTACCCCCTGGGTACTGCAATAGAGTTTGTTGACGCGAAGAGTGTTTGCTTAACTGCAAACACTCTTCGATTTACCTACCAGGCTGGTAACCAGTAATTATGGCTCAATCATTGAAGCAAAAGCAAAAGCAGAAAGCAAGCGAGTCGCGTAAGCGGCACGGGCAGTCGATGGTTGAATTTGCTTTTGCTATTCCTTTTTTGCTTTTGATTATTGTCACGATTATGTATTTCGGAAGAGTGTTCTATATCAAGCAGACAGTGGCTATGGCCTGTCAAGAAGGAGCTCGAATCGCCAGCCGCACTCCTGATTTAAGCGACGCACAGGTTAGAGCCAGCGTCACCGGATTTACCGCATCTGGTGATTCGGTAAATTCCACTTCTGTAGTGGCCCAGCAACTTGGGTCGGGCAGGCTTCTGTCGCAAGGCTCAACTGGCAGTTTGCCGCCCGGGGCAAAAGTCAAAGTACTACCGTTCGATTCTGATGGCACGATAGAAGACGAGATTGCTCCTGGAACCGTTGCCGTAAGAATTGAATATCCTTTTGTTTTCACCGGTAATGCCTTTACAGGTGGTGCTAGTAATTTCGGTAATTCCTTCGGTGTGTATACCGGTGTAGGTGGCTCGCCAATCTCGTTTCTTGATTTTTCAATATCAGAAAGAGCTGTAGCTCTGACTGAGGTTTATCAGAAGATTCAATAGCACTGCTTTAGGCAACAATTTGAGGTTTTCATGCGTTCGTCCAACGTTATTAATTCAGAATCGTCAGTGCAGTCTCTGTTAGGCAGAGAACGCACGTCAGTGCCACCTAAAAAAGTTAGCTCCATGGTGCCGGTGCTGGCAGTGCTAGTGCTGGTGCTTGTGGGTCTGGCCATATTCCGCATGATGGCGCCTCAGCAGTCGGCTGCTAAGACCGTGCAGGTAGTGGGTGCCGGACAAGACATTTTTCCTGGGTCACGTATTACTTTTCATGATTTGCACTACATCACCATCCCTGAGAGCTATTACTCTGAAGGCATGAATGCCAAAACCAATTTGTTGGTTGGTCGCATCGCTCGCAATTTTATTGGCAAAGGTGAGCCGGTGCTGGAGAGCAATTTGTTCAGTGGTCGAGACAATCTGGCTCAAAAAGTTGAAAACCATGAACGGGCCGTGACTCTCAAGTTAGACGATTATGCACTTGTTGACCACGCTATTGGTAGTGGCGACCAGGTAGATGTGCTGGTGACTACAACTCTAGACGGTAAGAAATTTACCAAGACTATCTGTCAGAGTGTCAAAGTACTTTTCAGCATGCCGCGTGAAGCTCTACACAGCAGCTCGCTTCGAGGTCAGGAAGCGAGCCATATAACTCTTGTGGTCAGTCCTGGTCAAGCCGAATTACTTGCTCAAGCTGAAGAAACTGGCAAAATCAAACTTTCATTGCGCAATCGACTGGCAACAAACCAGCCTCTTCTTAGCGGAGTTTCAGAATCTGATCTCCTGCCTGATCGAGCCAAAGAGCTCAGCGCGGCTAAACTTAGCGCCAACGCGAGAGTGCCAGCCACTACTTCTGCTTCCACTTCTACTGCTATACCCGCACCACCGCAAATGGTGCCTGCTTTTGCCGGCATACCGATGCCGCCCATTTTTGCAAGTACAGGAACACAATCTGTTAGCGGTTCTGCTGGTACTGACGTGATGGCGCCGGTGGCTCGTACGGCTAGATGGGTTGTAGAGATATTTTCAGGCAATAAGCGAGAACTTTATGAAGTGCCAGAAGTCAGCAAGTAAAGCTAGATCAAGGCGGTCAGCCGGTGCCGTCTTGCCTTTTGTCGCCTTTATTATCGTTTTGGGTATTGCATTCGTTGCCTTCTGTGTCGACGTCATGCGCACGGCATATGCTGCTTCTGCGGTGCGCTACGCGGCAGAAGCCGCCGCCCTCGGAGCCTTTTCATCCACACTAAGCACTCCTGCTCAAAGCTATAGCCGCGATCAGGCTAAAAGTAACATTCGCCAGGCTATTTCTCAGGCGTCAGGCTCAAGCGGAGTTGCCTGGAATACCGCTCCATATGGTCCGAACTCGGCACTGAGTGGTAAGGCCGCCGCAGAGAGCGCTGTGTATTTCGAAGATGCAGATATTACTTTTGTTGATAATCCTAATACTGCCGATAGTGGCGATTATTTCTTGCAATTGCGTGGCCGCCGCGACGGCGCAGACTCACTTAAACTTTTCTTCCTGCCTCTTATTTATGCCTTTAATAACGCTGGAATAGGTTCGCTTGCTGTTGTTCCGACAGAAATGAGATTTGCCAGCCCGCAGCGCCTGGTAGAAATTATTGCCCAACCGGCTTCGCGCATCGGCGCAGGTGTTCCGCGCAATGGTGGTCTGGCCCAGCGCGATCAAGACTTGATTGGTTTTGCTACCTTACCCATCGCTTTGAGCAATAAACAGTTTGTCGCTCTGGCAAACCCGGCTAACTCTGCATTGCCCGCTTTCAATTTGCTTTTGAGCCCCACGACTAATATTCCTGCTGGCACCATTAGTGGTGCTCTGGTAAATTTGACCCCTTCGCCTTCAACTCTGGCTTACTATAATCAAGCATCAAGCAGTTTGAACGTTAATCAGTTGATTGCAAACCTGGCTTACTTTGCGCCCACGCCCACTAACAACGAGATTTCCTCTGCCCTGGTTGAGCGGGGTAGTCTGATCTCAAGCTTTAATCTCAATTCCAACCTTTTTGCCTCGGCTACAGTGCAACAACAGCTGGTCGATCAGCTGCGACAATTGTCGGTCGGTCGTTCATATATTTTTCCTGTTGTAGAAGAAAATCCGATTTTTGCCGCTGGTGAAGTCTGCAAAGTTGTGGGCTTTGCCCGCTTGCGCTTGCTGGCATTACCCACTGCTTTCAGCCAGGGCAACTTTAGCCTCAGCGTGGCGTTGGAGCCAGATTCGGTGGCTTTGCGCAATGCCAGCTTTGCCAATGCTCGAGCGGCTATCCCTGTTAATACCACAGCAATGATGCCTGCGCCGATTGTTCCTTTTACCGCTCGAAGTAGAGTTGGAGAGGGCATGAGTGCAAGACCACGTTCCATAGTTATGGCGCCATCTTTATCGCCACGCACTGCCTTTTTAAGTACGATGGTGAATTAAATGAATGGCATTACTCTATTCAAAAAGAATGTTTCGCAAGAAGCCAATGCCTTGAATGCAGGCAGTGAAAAATCAAGCCGAGTAATTGGTGTACTCGGAGCTAAAGGTGGCGTGGGTGCCACTACCGTCACCATAAATCTCGCCGCTAGCCTGGCCTTACGT
The DNA here is from genome assembly GCA_949127735.1 of Candidatus Obscuribacterales bacterium. Classification (GTDB taxonomy): domain Bacteria; phylum Cyanobacteriota; class Vampirovibrionia; order Obscuribacterales; family Obscuribacteraceae. The sequence continues at coordinate 12,823 of CASBPX010000050.1, forward strand.
TACCCAGGCAGCGTCGCAGTATTTGACGCTAATTTACAGCAACCGGACGCCGCCTGCCTTTTAAATCGCGTGCCGCGTTATTCGCTATTTGATTTGGCACGGCTTTCAGTTCTTGATGGTGCAATCATAGCAGCGTGTGCAGAGCATATTGCTCTAGACAACAATGTGAGCAACGGTAAGCATTTCAGCTTGTACAGTCCGCCAATGGAAGCCAGCCAGGCCTTACAATTTCCCTCAGGTGATTTGCACAGATTGCTTTCCGAAATGAAAAAGCAGAGCGGCACTGTGGTGGTTGATTTGCCCCGCACCGTGAGCCGTGAATTAATCACAATGCTCGATTTATGCGACAACATCATTTTGGTACTTGAGCCCACAGTCACTGCTCTGGCTGCTGCTAAACGCTGGTTTGAGGTCTTTAGAGACCTTGAGCTTGAATCTGATCAGGTTTTCACCGTTCTCAACCGCTCAGGCGGAAAACTCAAAGAAATTGAGAAGCAACTCTCGGCTGAGCTCGGCGGCTTTCCCTTGTTGCGCCTGCCCAATGCTTATGAGGCCTGCGAGGTTGCCGCTATAGAAGGTATTCCAGTTGTGGTCAAGGACCCTCGCCATGGCTTCAGCAAAGGGATAAACGAACTATCTCGATCTTGCCTGTTGGCTGTAGGAGAAGTATAAAATGTCAAAACTTCGCCAATTGCTTTTTAACGACAATACCGAAGCAACGCCGCAAAAAACTGTCGCCGTTGCTACTTCTGCGCCTCCAGACAATTTGCCTTTAGGCGATGAAGAAGAAAGAAAAGCAAAGCAAGAAAGAAAAGTTGGCCTATCGCTCAGTCGTCGCAATCCAAAAATTTCGGCAGATCAGGCTAAGAGCGAGCATGAGTCAAATCTCTATCATGATTTGAAATCAAAAATTCACGAACGTCTAATTGAAACAATTGACGTTAGTGTTTTAACTCAGCTTAATGGCAACGATGCTTTAGAGGAAGCAATCGAAGCCACCATTCGCCATCTTATTTCAGAAGAACGGTTGCCACTTACGAGTACTGAGCGTGACAACTTGGCTCAAGAAGTGCTTTATGAAACACTTGGTCTGGGGCCGTTAGAGCCACTTCTGTCTGATCCTCTGGTCAATGATATTCTCGTCAACGGGTCACAAAGTGTGTGGATTGATAGAGACGGGAAACTGATGGAGACCGCCATTCGTTTTAAAGATGACCACCACTTATTGCATATTATCAATCGCATTGTTGCCAGAATTGGCCGGCGCATAGACGAATCGTCACCAATTGTTGATGCCAGATTACCTGATGGATCAAGAGTGAATGCCATTATTCCTCCATTGGCATTAGACGGGCCGGTGCTTTCCATAAGAAGGTTTAGGCCCGTTCCTTTTGCTTTCGAAGATTTAATTGGCCGCGCTGCACTGACGCAGAACATGGCCGACTTCCTCACCCAAGCAGTCAGAGCCCGACTGAATATCCTGATTTCAGGCGGCACATCGGCCGGTAAAACTACTTTATTAAACGTCTTATCGTCTTACATAGGCGATCATGAGCGCATAGTCACCATCGAAGATACTGCTGAATTGCGACTACAGCAAAGACATGTTATACGACTTGAATCGCGGCCCGCTAATACCGAAGGTAGTGGCGCCGTTGGCCAGCGTGAACTGGTTAAAAATGCGTTGCGAATGCGTCCAGATCGCATTGTAGTTGGTGAAGTGCGCGGTCCTGAAGCCCTGGATATGCTGCAAGCAATGAATACTGGCCACGAAGGATCGCTGACCACGGTGCACTCTAATAGTAGTCGAGACGCTTTAAGCAGAATTGAAACCCTGGTGCTTTTGTCTGGCGTAGATTTATCTCAACGCAGTATTCGCGAACAAATAGGTTCGGCCTTTGACCTGGTTGTGCAGGTGAAGCGACTTTCTGACGGCACCAGGCGAGTTGTTAGCATTACTGAAATTCTGGGTGTGCAAGAAGGCGTAGTCAGCATGCAAGATCTTTTTGAGTTTCGCCAGATAGGCACCGGTCATGATGGCAATTCGCTTGGTTTTCATAGCGCTTGTGGTATCAGGCCGCTTAAATCGGAACGGTTTGTCGAACACGGTTTGCCCCTTCCATCGGCCTGGTTCGAAGCTGAAGACCAAGAGCAGTTCCGACTTGAATATGATGAGGCAAAAGAGGCCGAAAGTGGCCGCGTGCCAGTTCTTAGAGGGGTACCGCAATGACTCCGCTAAATCTCATAGCTATATTGATTTTTGTTATTCTAATGGGCATTTTGGCTGTAAGAGTTATTAAAATCGCCAAGCGAAGAAAACTTATCGCTCTTCGTGTTAGTCAGGCTCTTGGGCCTGCAGTCGATCAACCGGCAAAACTAGCCGCTGGTACCAATACAGAAGCACGTCCAACTTTCCAATTTGATATCGCCAGTATTGTGCCAAAACCGCGATGGTTGGTGCGCATAGTTGAGCGATCGGCGGTGGAAATTTCCCTAGCCGATTTTTGGCTGGCGTCGCTTAGCTGCGCCCTTGTACCGGGTCTGGCCGCTTATATCGTTGGTCTGCCTGAACTTTTGTCACTGGCTCTGGCTGCTTTGTTTTTGTTCTTACCTGTAACCTGCTTAATTGTGATTGGCAGGAGACGGCGCGGACGCTTCATCGATCAATTACCTGATGCTATTGATTTGATGGTTTCTGTTTTGCGCAGCGGTCATAGTGTGGCCCAGGCAGTGCGTTCGGTCGGCAAAGAATCAGCTGTTCCTTTAGGACAGGAGTTTTCTCTTGTGCTGCAACGGATTAACCTGGGGCAGCCTTTTAGCGAGGCTCTGAACAGTACGGTGGCAAAATATAACTCAGAAGAACTTGATCTGATTCGCCGGGCGATTACCATTCAGGCGGAAGTAGGGGGCAGTTTAGCCGAGCTTTTAGACAAGACTAATTTAACGCTACGCCACCGCTTGAAGTTAAAGCGCCAGGTGCGCGTTTTGACCAGCCAGAGTCGCTTAACCGGCATCATTGTTGGGCTTCTGCCGATAGTGCTGGCAGCCGCTCTTGAATTTCTAAGCCCCGGCTATCTTGACCCTTTGTTTTCGAACGAATTGGGTCGCATGTTACTGGCACTGGCGGTGGTGCTCGAAATTATTGGAGTTATGTTAATCACTAAAATGGCCGAGGTGAAAGTTTAAATGGCTACTGCTCAATTTCTCACCAGTTATCCAGAACTGATTGCCGCATTGTTTCTTTCGCTCGCTCTTGCTTTCAAACTTACCTTTTGGGGCGGCGCCGCTGCCAATAGTGCCGACTCCATTTTTAGTTTGCCATATATTATTGTAGAGCCGGCCAGTTACGTGATGCGAATGTTTCCTGGTAGCTATTTAACGTGGCTGCAAGAACGTTTGAACTACGCTGGTTTGCGCAACAATACCTATTTTGGAACTGTCTGTGCGGCCAAATTTTATCCATTGCTATTGGGCTCGTTTTTGTTTCTTGTTGTTCACCCGGCTTTTGCTCTTGTCGGTTCCGTAGTGTTGTTTTTTGTCGCTGATATTATTCTTGCAATTTTAGCTAAACGCAGGCAACGGGCTCTGGCTGATAATTTGCCTCAAGTAATCGATTTGATGGTGTTGTGCGTTGATGCTGGGCTTGGGCTTGATGCCACTATTCAAAGAGTAGCTGCTGAGCGCACTTCGGTATCGTCTGTGATTAACGATGAACTTCTAACTTTGAGTCGAGACGTGCTGCTCGGAATGAATCGCGAGAAGGCTTATCAGGAGTTGTACAACCGCACCGGTGTTGATGAATTGCGTTCGCTTTCTGCCTCACTTAACCAAAGTGCTCAACTTGGCATCAGTATTTCCAAAGTGTTGCGCAATCAGGCTGATTTTCTACGCAATAAATTGAGCCAAAAAGCTGAAGAAAAGGCTGCCAGGCTGCCAGTGCTCATGGCGTTTCCGCTATGGTTTTGCATCATGCCTACTTTAATGGTACTGGTTCTAGCTCCCTCGCTTATAATCTTCTTTGAACAAGTTCGGCCTCTAACCGGTGCTGGACTGGGGCCATAAAACCTAACAGATGGCGAGAACCACTTGAAAATCAGTATCAACAAAGAAAGCGCCGTTCCCATTCGCGATCAGTTGATTGAACAACTGGGCCTGCAAATTGCCTCGGGATCGCTTGCCGCCCATGAAAAACTACCAAGTATTCGGGCTCTAGCTGAGCGTCTGGGGGTGCACTACAGCACTATTACCGCGGCTTACAATCACATGGCTGATGTTGGTCTTCTAGAAGTGCGTCAGGGCAGTGGTGTGCGGGTGGCTTCCAGCGGGCGAAAGACCGAGGGTGATGCGGCCCTCAATCTTGATGAGATGTTCAGCGAATTTGTTGCCCGGGCAGCCGAGCGCGGTTATTCCACTAAACAAGTAGAAAGCTGCTTCGAGACTCTTAAAAAACGCAAATCGGTGCGACGCATTTTAGCCGTTGACGCTAATAAAGATTTTCACAAAGTCATTGTTGGTGAGCTGGCACCACACTTTACGATACCAGTTGAGACTATTACGCCTACCGAACTATCTGCTGATCTTGATCAGATGAAAGAGTCACTGGTGGTGACCAGTCTCTATCATTTGTTTACTTTTCAAAAGCACGTCAGCGACTTGACCAGGCTTGTGGCCTGTAATATTGAGCCCGCGCGTGTAGAGATGGAGGCAGTGGCTAATCTGCCGAAAAATAGCCTGGTTGTTTTTGTTTCTGTCTCACCAACGCTCATGCACATGGCATCAAATCTGGTGGCGGCCATGAGAGGCGAAGAAATTGCCATTCGCACCATTGATAGAGATGACGATCAAGAGCTTAAATACATTGTCAAACACGCCAATCTATTTGTTTGCGATAGCCTGAGCGAAACTAAAATGAAAACGTTGGTACCGGACAACAAACTGAAAGTGTTCACTCTCTATTCGCCCACTACTATCGAGCGCATTCAAGAACGCTTGAGTAAGTGGGGCTAATTAGTTATCACTGGTCTTACTTTTTGCGCAACTGTACACCAAGACCAGGGCGCTCAGGCAATCTCATATAACCTTCGTCATATTCGGCACCTTCATACGGGTCGTTTTTAAGCAGTAAGGCACCATCAAGATCAAGGTAATCGCATAGACTCGAAAGTTGTGCTGCAGCTGTAACTCCAATTGATGATTCAATCATCATACCGAACATCACTTGCATGCCATGCGCCCTGGCTGCGGCAATAACGCGAATGGCTTCTGAAAGTCCGCCACATTTTGCCAGCTTTACCACCACACCGTCCACAGCTCCGGCCAACCTGGCAACGTCTACACTGCGGCAAACGCTCTCATCGGCAAATATTGGTATGGCGGCGTTCTGTCGCACCAGTCGAAAGTCTTCTACCAGAGCGTTTTTAGGCAATGGCTGCTCGATAAATTCGACACCGTGTTCGGCTAAAAACTTAGACATTTCAATTGCTTGTTTGACATTCCAGCCACCATTGGCATCAACTCGCAAAGGCAAATTTGGAGCATGCTTGCGCACACATTTGATAATTTCGCGATCGTATGAGGTGCCTTGCTTAACCTTGAGCATTTTGTAACCGGCTTCCACAGCCTCTTTTGTTTTACGCTCGATCATCTCTGGTGAGTCAATGCCGATAGTAAAATCAGTCATGGGATATTTGTGGCCGGAAAGGCCAAGCATTTTATAGGTTGGTTGCTGACAAATTTTTCCGGCTAAATCATGCATGGCCATTTCAATTGCTGATTTCGCAGCGTAGTTGCCTGAGACCATAAGATCCATGCGCCTGGCCACTTCTACCGCAGCAAAAGGATCAGCGCCTAAAATTTCAACTTGCTTCGAGGCAATTTCTTCTAAGACCGCCAGCACCGTATCTGGTGTCTCGTTATGATAGCTGGCGGGAGAAGCTTCGCCTAATCCCTCATGACCCTCAAAATTGAGTTTGACAAGAATATTGTGCGACTCGTCGGCTGTGCCGTACGAAATTCCAAATGGATACGCCAGTGTAAGAGTCAACCTTTCAAAGCTGATCGCAATAGACTTTGTATTAGCGGCGGTTTTCACTGATGCTCCTTGTCTTGAGTAATTTTGAACTTTCTTCAATGGCTTGCCAGAGAATTTTGGCCGAAAATCTGACTGGATCGCAAGTCGGCAGACCAGTATGTTTTTGCACTTGACTGATAGCTGATTGTGCTTCGTCTTCCGTCAGATCGCTGGTGTTAAGTGCTACTGCCAACACTTTACCCGGCCGCAGGTATGTTGTCATTGCTTCGTACGTGGCAATCAGTTTATTTAAATCAGCAATTTCGATCTCTGTATTTTTGATTTTGGTGCGCGAGGGCTTGTGACAGAGCACCATGCCCTGAGGGCAAGAGCCATGCACAAGAGCCAGTGTCACGCCCGAAAATCCCGGATGAGCTAGCGACCCCTGGCCTTCGACAAAAATATAGTCGGCATCTTTAGCCGCTTCCACCACCATCAACTCTGTGGCTCCAGCCATAAAGTCGCCGATCACTCTATCTATGGCGATGCCGCGGCCGCAAATCATAATTCCGGTTTGACCAGTGGCTACAAATGCCGTTCGAGCTCCCTGGGCATCGGCCACTTTTTGAATTTCCAATGCTGTGGTCATTTTGCCTACGGAACAATCTGAACCTACTGTCAGAATTACGTGAGTTTTTCTGACATCAGCGTCGAGTACCCGTGCGGCAGCTACAGGCAAGTTTTCTGGAGATTTGCGGACGTCAAAAAGGCGCTTGCCATGAGCAAGGGCCGCTGCCACAATGTTGGCGTCGTCTTCGAGGAAGTCATGAAGTCCGTTAATGACGTCCATGCCGCCTTCGATAGCAGCTACTATGTCAGCACGCCAGCGGTCGGGCATGCGGCCGCCATTCCAAGCCGTTCCTAAGAGCAGGGCGTTGGCCCCCACAGCCAGGGCTTCTTCGATTGTGGCGACAATTGGCGCGTCTACGTCTATGCCCACAACGCTATTGATTGTGCGCCCTTTCTGCTTCTCATCAATGACGCAGGCAATTGGATTTTTGCCGTAGCGGAGCACGCCCTCGGCGGTTTTAGAGCTTCCCTGGCCAAATTCTCCTGGAGCGTAGAGGGCCAGTCGCGCAGTTTCTTCGATGTACATGATTTAACGACCGTCTATTTAGGTTTAATACTTGCCAAAGGCTTTAGAATTATAAAGGGAAATTTCTGCTGATGGTGTCGACGAAATTTCTGGCTAAATCGGCACGAGGTGAGCAAGTGGGCTACTTAATTGTGTCAATTTGCTCATTGATAAAGTTGAACCTTTGGTTAATTGGCCCTGCTTTGGCTCAAACTGTTTAAAATTAGACCTAGGGAAAGTACCCCTGGCAGTTGCCAGGATTAGTTGGAGACCTTTCAGTCAACATGGCTATAGACGATAACGACGCCCAGACTCCTCCACCCGCTGAAGAGTCACCAAAAGAGAAAGAAGATCGCCAGTCGAAGGCGAAGGCCTTCTACCGTGCCATGTATGCCGGTGGCGACGCGCCCGACCCTGAAACCTTTGGTCTTGATCTGGGCACGAAACAGCCTGCTGGTCAGAATGACAAAGGCGCTCAGCTGGCAATCAACAATCTTGAGAATGCTTTGCGCGACTCTGAAGGCAAGGCCTCTGAATGGGAAAATTCTTATAAGAGACTGGCGGCTGATTTTGAAAACTACCGCAAACGCATTGACCGCGAGCGCGAAGAGTTTCAAGCCGTGGGCATGCAGAAAGCACTTGAAGCAATTTTGCCAGCTTTAGACGATCTAGATATGGCTCAGTCTAAGTTGAATGAAAAGACCGAGCCCAAAGTTATGCTCGACAGCTTGAAAATGGTTTGCACCAGATTTGGTCGCTGCCTCGAGTCGGTAGGCATTAAGCAAATGCAGGTAGTGGGCGAAACATTTGACCCCATGTATCACGAGCCGGTTCAAGAAGTAGCAACCAATGATGTGCCTGATGGTGCCGTAGCGCACCAGTTGCGCAATGGCTATATGTTCCGCGAGAAAGTGTTGAGACCGGCTCTGGTCAACGTAGCTGTTGCTTTGTCCGGCGAAGCGGCAGAAGCTTACGAGCGCGATAAAGCGGCCAAAGCAGCAGCAATTGCCGCCCTTGACGATATTTCGGAATCTGAGAGTGACAGAGATACAAGAGCCGGCACAGAAACTTCGGAAAGTCTTGAATCGATTGGTGACGAAAGATCTACGCAAGACATTCCTTTTGAGGAAGTTAAGGCCGCTGTAGAAGCATCTATTGCTGCAAACGATCAGAAGCAGGCAAATACCGCAGGACAAAATGGTGAAGAACAGAACTCTGATAAAGAGTCTGAGCCTAAAGTCTACGATTTGACCGACGTTGAGTAATCAAGTCCAAGGGCAATATTGGATTCTGGACTGAGATGAGTGAAGACAAAATAATTGGTATTGACCTTGGCACCACCTACTCTTGTGTGGCGATCATGGAAGGCGGGAAGCCGGTCATTATCGAGAATTCAGAAGGTGCTCGCACTACACCGTCAGTAGTGGCATTCACTAAAGGTGGAGAGCGGCTTGTTGGCCAGTTGGCTAAGCGTCAAGCTGTGACTAATCCTGCTCGCACTGTGCAATCAATTAAGCGCGAGATGGGCAGTAACTACAGAGTGCAATTTGAATCTGTTTCGCATAGCCCTGAGCAAATTTCGGCCATGGTTTTGCAGAAAATCAAAACCGATGCTGAAGCTTATCTGGGCGAAAAAGTCACTCGAGCAGTAATTACCGTGCCCGCTTATTTTAATGATGCGCAAAGGCAGGCTACTCGCGATGCCGGTCAGATTGCCGGTCTGGAAGTAATGCGCATCATCAACGAACCAACCGCCAGTGCGCTGGCTTATGGTTTAAACAAGCTTGCTGAACAAGCTGTAGTGCTGGTGTTTGATCTTGGTGGTGGCACTTTTGATGTCAGCATTCTCGAAATAACCGATGGTGTTTTCGAAGTGCAAGCAACGAGCGGCAACAACCGTTTAGGCGGTGACGACTTTGACCAGGCGATTATCGATTTTCTGGTGGAAGAGTTTAAGGCCCAAAGCGGCATTGATATCGCCGGCGATTTGATGGCGGTGCAGAGGCTTAAAGAAACTGCCGAGAAAACTAAAATTGAACTTTCTTCGGCCCTGGTTTCAGAAGTGCACTTGCCTTTCTTGACTGCAGACCAGAGTGGTCCTAAGCATTTAGAGACAAAAATATCGCGTTCGCAATTTAACGAGATTACCTCTCATCTGGTCGAAGCTACAATCGGTCCACTGCAACAGGCGCTCGAAGATTCGGGGCTCAATCCTCAAGATATTGAACACATTATCCTGGTAGGCGGCTCCACTCGCATTCCCGCTGTGCAAGACATGATTCGCCGTTTTTTCCAGAAAGAGCCATCTAAATCGGTTAATCCTGATGAAGCCGTAGCACTGGGCGCGGCCATTCAAGCGTCGATTTTGGCGGGTGATTTGCAAGATGTGCTTTTGCTCGATGTCATTCCCCTGTCACTTGGAATTGAGACGGCGGGCGGTCTATTTACCAGAATCATCGAACGCAACACTACTATTCCCACCAGTCGCACAATGACTTTTACAACCACTGAAGATGCGCAAACGTCGGTAGAGGTGCATGCTTTGCAGGGTGAGCGCGAACTGGCATCAGACAATAAATCACTGGCTAAGTTTCACCTCGCTGGAATTCCTGGGGCACCACGGGGAGTGCCTAAGATCGAAGTTACATTCGACATCGATGCTGATGGCATCGTGCACTGCTCGGCTAGAGATCACGGCTCGGGCATTAAACATTCGGTCACCATTCAACGCACTACCGGCCTAAGCCCTGAAGAAGTAGAAACTCTGCAGAGTGAAGCTGAGAAATTTGCCGAGCACGATAAGCAAGTGCGCGATAGAATCACTACCAGGGTGCACGCGGAGTCTATGTGCGCTGAAGCTGAGCGCACTGTCACCAAATATGGCGACAGGGTCGAGAAAGTCCATGTGGACAAAGTGATGAAGGCTGTGGAAGCTGTCAAAGAAGCACTGGCAGAAGAAGACTCAGCTGATTTAAAGCAGCTGGTGGCGGGCTTAGACGTTTCATTGCTAGATTTGGGCCGAGTAATTCACTCAGGCAACCGCCAGGCGCAGCCAAGACGCGAAGAAAAATCTGCCGGTGCTACTAACGGAAAGAAAAAACAGGCTTATGCCGATGATCTGCCCATCGAATTGGGACAGGCGGCCAACAAAACTTCTGGCCAAATCAAAATTGAAAGCGAAATAGAAATCGAAAGCGAAATGAATAAAGAAGCAAAAAGAACTCCAACTCAACCACTGGAGATCGTTGAAGGGTTGGATTAAACAGACAGGCGTTACAAAGGTGCACTCTTGGAAACTATGACAAAACGTGATTATTACGAAATTTTAGGTCTAGCTCGCGGAGCCTCAGGGGACGAGATCAAAAAATCTTTCCGCAACAAAGCCAGACAACTGCACCCGGACAACAAGGAAAGTGGTGACGAAGCTGCTTTTAAAGAACTGGCGGAAGCATACGAAGTGCTTTCGGACGAGCAGAAGAAAGTTTCTTATGATCGTTACGGACACGAAGGCGTTAAAGGTTCTACGCGCGACTTTGATAACGTAGATTTCAGTTCGTTCCAGGGCTTCGGCATGGAAGACATTATTGATGCACTTTTTGGTGGCGGTGCTCGGGGTGGTGGATTCGGCGGTGGCCAATCAAGCCGCTCCGGACCTCGTCAGGGTGCCCATTTGCGTTACGATCTCGACCTTGAATTTCTCGATGCCGTTTTCGGTCTCGAGAAGAAAATCACAGTTAAGAGATTGGAAGATTGCGACACTTGCAGCAC
>CASBPX010000051.1 GCA_949127735.1 Candidatus Obscuribacterales bacterium
GCGCATACCGTGGGCCATAGCTTCAGCACACTGAGCGCTGACCGCGCCAAATTCTTTTAGTAAATCAGCCTCCACTCCCAACAATTCCTGCTTTGAACGGTCGCTATAAGTAACGGCATTGAGCATTATATATTTGGAGCTGCCGGCAATGTCAGTCAGCCTCTCGCTCACCAAACCACCAGTGCATGATTCGGCCGTTGCCAGAGTCAGGCCTTTTTTTGTCAAAAGGTCACCAACTGTAGATTCGAGGCTGTCAGTATCGACGCCGTAACATCTAACTCCACTTTTATTTTTGATTTCATCAATCACCGGCTGTGCCAGAGCCCTGGCAGCGTCTTGTGTTTCGGCTTTGGCGGCCACGCGCAAACGACATTCCCAGCGGCCGGCATATGGTGCCACTGTAGGATTAGCCGAGTCGAGCAAATGGGCAAACATCTCTGCCAGAGCCGATTCGCCAATACCAAAATGTTTTAACTCTTGCGACCAGATGGTGCTGGCGGCATAATTTTTCGCCAGATAGCCATAAGCAGTGCCCTGCCACATAGCTTTGAGTTCTGATGGCACACCAGGAAAAGTCAAAACTGTTTTGACTTTATCGCCTGGAGTAATGCCGGCGTGAGCCAAATTTCTGTCACTGAGCCGCCAGACAACACCTGGCGCCGACCCCACCGGATTGGGCAAAATATCGGCACCCTGTGGGCGCAAAGCTTGCTTTTTATTCGACTCGGGCATGGCAAAACCGCGAGCCGCAAAGAGGCCAGAGATAAAAGCGAGCAATTCTTGATCTATTTCTAACGGGGCACCAAAAAGCTGCGCCAGACATTCAGTGGTTAGATCATCTGCTGTAGGTCCGAGTCCGCCAGAAGTAATCAATACATCAGAGCGACTGAGCGCCTCTTTCATGCAGGCTTTGATGCGTTCAGGATTGTCACCGACAGTGACTTTATAGAAGCAGTCAAGGCCAAGCAAAGCCATTTGCTGAGCCAAAAATTGCGAATTAGTATCGAGTACATCACCAAGCAGAAGCTCGGTGCCGATGCAAACGACTTCTGCTCTACTCACTGTTTGCCTTAATGGTGGCCGGCGGCAGCAGGCGCTTCAACTGCATCGACGTGATAATTGAGCATAGCCCATACGCCAATGGCGAACACAGTGCACATAAATGCCACCATGAAAGCGATCAACCAGGTTTTGGAAGGGTCGCTGTGTGTCTCTGCGCTCATATCCGGCAAATCTCCTAAACAAAAACAACAAAATCGAAAAATTCAAAAGCGGGCAATCAGATTTTAGTATAAGCGCTTGGCTGCCTATCTTCCAATCTGAGCCAGCCAACCAAGCGCTTTATTGGTATCAAAAGGACGGTCGGAAGGCTGAATTACCTCAATTATGCGCACCATTTTGCCTTCAGCCTGGCAGGCAATCAGGCCTTCATAAATCGTTCCTTCCTGATCTTTAAGCCGCCCCTGCCAATAGGTAATAGTGCGGCCGTCAATTTCCTGTTTGCTGGCCTTGGCCGCAGATTGAAAATGGGCCCATTTGGTAGGTGTCCAGATGCCGTTATCGTACATCCGCTCTAATTCTTCATCAGGATCTACCACGCTCGCACGCTGATAGCGCCAGAACAAAACTTCGGTATGGTCAGGCGACTGCAAGAACACCACTGCACCTGGGTTTATGCGGGCGGCCATGACTTTGGTGAAACCAGGCAATGGGTCGGCGCTACCGGTGATATAGGTACTAACTTCGCTCATGGCTTGCGGGTTGACAGATTTTTTAAAAAAATCGCGCATCATGACAATGCCAAAAGCTCCCGAAACCGCGGCAGCGATAATGCAAAAAGCCGCAACGAAGGCAAGCATTTTTACCGGGTTGCTTATTTTCATTTTTAAAAGCGGTGCAACCGCATCTGTAGACAGCCTGGTCATTATATTTAGCCGATACGGCTGTTGAAAGCTTTCAGAGTATTACTGAGCAGCATTGCCACCGTCATGGGGCCCACGCCGCCCGGTACAGGGGTGATTAATCTGGCCTGTTCGTAGGCTTCATTGTAAGCAACGTCGCCAACCAGACGACCTTTTCCATCGCTACTTTCTACACGATTAATACCTACATCGATAACCACAGCCCCAGGCTTGACCCAGGAGCCTTTGACCATTTCCGCCTGGCCGCACGCAGCCACAAGCACATCGGCCTGCCGACAGACTTCGGGCAGATTGGCGGTTTTACTGTGGCAAATGGTGACAGTGGCATTTTCTTGCAAGAGCATCATCGCCAGCGGTTTTCCTACCAGATGTGAGCGCCCTACTACCACAGCATTTTTGCCCGCCAATGCCACGTCATGGTGAGCCAGAAGCCGCATCACGCCAAGGGGAGTGCAGGGGAATAGCCCGTCCGCCCCTTGCAAGAGCAGACCGGCGTTAACAGCGCAGAGGCCGTCTACATCTTTGGCAGGATCAATCAAAGCGAGGATGGCAGCGGATGAAATTTGTTTTGGCAGGGGCAATTGCACCAGAATGCCGTCGACCTTCTGGTCGAGATTTAGGGCTTTGACTTTTTCGGCCACCACAGCTTGAGCCGTATCGGCAGGCAGCTCAATGAGAAAACTTTCGATGCCCACGGCCTTGCAGGCGGCTATTTTGCTTTTTACATAAGCTTTTGAAGCCGGATTGTCGCCAACCAGCACTACAGCCAGGCCCGGATTTCGGGTTTTACCCTTAATCGCCTCGGCTACGGCAAGAGCAAGCTCACCCTTGACTGCCTGTGAAATATCTTTGCCGTCAATAATTTTAGGGTCGGCCAGAGCTGTTTTTGGTGAATCCATCAATAATCTCGCAAAATTTTAGAGTATCAAATTTAGCAGAAATGCTTAAAGCAATGGTTTAAGTCCACTACACTAGCGTTACTTTTGCTCGCAGCGCCATTTCCCAAGAGCCTGATAATAGGCTGATTTGGCTGATTTTCATCAATATTGGTAGAGGCCGCCGCCCTTTCAACTACAACTCCAATCTTCTTAAAGGGAAAATCAGCCTGGCTCTGGGCATCCCATAAATCTGCGGCCATTGTTGCCACCAGCTCATAATCTTCGCCGCCATAAAGAGCCCACTGAATAGCATCAGTGTTAACTCCCAGGCTAGCTGCGTATTCCAGTGTAGGCGCACTGATCGGAATGGCGGCCAGGTCTATATCTATATCAACATTTGATTGCTCGGCTATTTGATAAAGGGCGTCAGCCAGACCGTCGCTGGCATCCATTAGTGCGCCGCGCTCTCCGGTGATTCGCACAAGGGCCCATGATTCGCACAATCTTGGTTTTGGCTCGAGATGCGCAGTCACCAGCTCGCTATACTTTGTTTTCGCACTTATATTTTTACTGAGCAAAATTTGCAAACCGGCAGCACTGGCGCCAAACACACCACTAACGACTACTGCGTCACCGGCCCTGGCACCACCACGACGAAGCGTGCCCGCTTCATGACCGGCGCCGATGGCGGTGACGTTGATAATCACATGTTCGCCCACAGTCAGGTCTCCGCCGACAATTTGAGCCTGATAAAGGCTGGCGCAGGCCGTAAAACCAACATAAAACTGCTCTAAATTATTCTGCATTTGCTGATCTGCTTCTGAGCCAGCTTGAGCTCGGGGCAGAGTGAGAGCGACGGTCAAATAGCGCGGCCTGCCTGCCATGGCGGCGATATCGCTTAAATTTACGGCGCAACTGCGCCAACCTAGACGCCGCCAGTCGATGCAATCTAAGCGAAAATGCGTGCCTTCCACCAGGGTGTCTGTGCTTACCAGCATGCCACCTTCTAGAACGGCGCAGTCATCGCCGATTTGCGTGCTGCCGGTCCATTCTTTGATCTTCTTTACTAGTGCCTGTTCTCTAGTGGCCACAACCAACCTAACTCAACGTAACTATTGATCAAAAATGCTACAATCTCGCTTAATACCCTAGTTTTGCACGGTGTTGTTATGAACCCAGTTCTGCAAATTATAGACGGCGTTGTCAGCCTGATCAGTATGTCACTATTTGTCTGGTGCCTGCTCTCATGGTTTCCCAATATCAACTGGCAACAACAGCCTTTCGTCACTTTGAACCGAATCATGCGCCCGATTCTGGCTCCCATTCAAAAAGTGGTGCCGCCTATCGGGGGCATGGACCTTTCACCGATTGTGCTGTGGATGCTACTTAATGTGGTGGGCAATTTTGCGCACATGCTACTCAGTCACTAAAGCGTGACCGTTTACTTTTATCCTTCAAAGAAAGCACGACAACAAATTGGCAATGCAATCTAGACGTTCCTTCCTTTTTGGATCATTGTCGTGGACATGCGGCACATTGCTACTTATAGACCAGTTGAGCGTACCCGCTTTCGCTAAAAAAACGCCCCGCAGCCCTACAATTCGCGGGCCACATACGCTTTCACGTGAAGAATGGGCGCCGGCAATTGTTCCTGATCACGTTGGTTTAGCCGATAAAGGCTACATTTGTTTCACCGACGAATTCGGCCGCCTGGCGGTAGTAGACATGCGCAAACCGGTTTCACTCAAAACTCCAGTTAAAGTTGTGGCCGAACTGAGTGGCCTCGGCAACAAAATGGTAGATTTTGCTGTCACTCCCTACACCGCTTACGGCCTGACTTACAAAGAAGGCGATCAGAACGAAGCGGTGGTTAATCTGGTATCAGTTTCGCTCACACCGATTGAATCACCGTCGATATTGAGCGACATTCGCCTCGGCCGTTACAGTGAAGCGGGCAACATCTGCAGCGCTAACGATTTAATATGCGTTAGCGGTATCACCAGCAGTGGCGAAAATCTGGTGTCGATTTATAGTGCGAGGCGTGGTGTTAAAGAACCGACATTCATCTCGAGCATGTCAACGCAAATGCCAGTGCGTGCCATTGATATAGCCGACAAGCAATTGATTATTTTAACGTCGGCTAACGGCGGGGCCAAATCGCAAATTGATTTTGTCAATTTGAGCACATCAGACACGCCTGAAATTACAAAATCGATAACCGTTGAAGGCGATTATCGAGTTATCGCCCGCTCTAAAGAAATGATCTTAATTGCCGGCACCGATAGCAGTGGCAGAACAAAAGTATGCCAGGCTCAGCTTTTGATGGGCGGTGTGGCACCAAAGTTATTGTCGAAAATGGTGCTGGATCAAGTCAGCACTGTAGAATCAGCCGCAGCCCAAAAGGATCGTTTTCTGGTGGTCGGCCGCAGCAGAGGCGAAAGACAGGTAATCTCTCTTGTATTGGATCGTGCTCGCAATGCCTCGGTGGAACAAGTAATTAAAATGCCTGTGGGCAAAAATGACGGCGGCAAAAATTGCTCCGTTGTAATGCGCGACATGTCTGCATATGTGGCCACAGGCTGGTCGGGTGTGCAACTGCTGACGCGTAGCAAAGACAGTGCTTGGGCAATTACTTCTTCATACAGCATTCCAAAATTGGCGGCCGCTGGTGTAGCAGTGTACAAAGACCTGGTGGTGCTGGCCGGAAGCGATTTGCAGCTTTACAATGTTGGCCGCCCGGAGCGCCCGATCATGATGAATTCAGCCGCTCCTCCCCAGGCCATTAGAGCAATGGTTGGTGCCGGCAGTTTTGTTTTATGTTTGACCAAAGACGATCTCTCTTTGCGCAAAATGGACAGCCTGCAAAATGTGGTCACAACTTCTAAATTGCAAGCCAGCCAACTTTGTTTTGATATCGGACAGATGCGCGCTTACGCCATCAAATTTTCAGACAAAACCACACGCGTTCAGCCTCTAAAAGTTTTCACCGACAAATTGGAACAATTGAAACCATTTGAGGTACCTGGCATATACAGCCGTTGTCAGGCTTCTAAAGGTCAGCTGATGCTGGGTGGATTGAATGATATTGCCATTTACGGTGCATTAGGAACAAGCCCGGCCACAGCCAGTGGCAGCCCAGCAGATTCTGCGGTTACTTCTGCGGTGAAGCCAGTGATGAACGCTTTCAGCACCACAGGCAGTACCAAGACCGCTAGCAAAGACGCCCGAGAAAAAGAAAACAAAGAAAGAGAAATCAGAGACAAAGAAATCAATGCAGCCGGCATGGAATTAATTGGCATGAGACATTTTGAAAATCTGGCAGTGCGCGATATTGCTTTTGCCGATGAAGCAATTTTGGTCACGGCCATCGATCAAAATTCAAAAGGATTCTTTTTGGTTTTAAAAAGAAATGACAAAGAATTGCACGTACTTGGCACCATCGATTTACCTCATGATGGTCTCGCCCTTGGCTGTCAGGGCACCCGGGCAGTGGCTGTAGGACGCGGCTTTGACGGCAAAGACGTGGCCACAATTATTAGTTTTGAAAAACCCGGTGCGCCACAAATCATTGCCACTCTTCCTGCTATTGAAGGAGTTTCTTCAGTAGCCATAAGAGACCAATTGGCAGTATTAGGCGGTCGTGGTTTGGAGATTTTGACTCTCAGCTAGGCATCTCTATTGATTCGCAAACAGGAATTTTGTCAATGAAAGCACCGGCCCTGACCACTCAGATTTTCATCGGTCTGGCCCTGGGTATTTTAGTCGGCTGGCAATGGCCCCACATCGGCATGGCATCGGCTCCCGGCGCAGATATCTTTTTACATTTGATCAAAACCATTATTGCCCCACTGGTGTTTTCCACTTTAGTTGTTGGTATCGCCGGCGGTCACGGTCATGGTGACCTCGATAACTCCAGCGGTGCATTTTCAGTGGGCCGCGTCGGTCTAAAATGTTTGATCTATTTTGAAGTAATAACGACATTTGCCCTGGCAGTTGGTCTGCTTGTGGTCAATATTTGCCAGCCTGGTGCCGGAATTGATTTAAGTGTGCTCAACAGCGGCGAGGCCCAGGAACTGCTGGCGAAGAAACCCAGTGCGGGAGATTTAATTACTCATATTTTCCCCACCAGTGTTATTGATTCTATGGCTCGTGGAGACGTTTTACAGATTGTGGTTTTCACAATCATTTTTGCCCTTGGTGTCAAAGCGGCCAGAGCGACGCAAATAGTAGATCTTTGTCAGAGCCTGGCCGAAGTAATGTTTAAATATACAGGCTATGTAATGAAAGTAGCCCCCATTGGCGTGGCCTGTGCCATGGCCAGCACCGTTGGCAAACACGGACTATTGGTGCTCTTCTCTCTCGGGAAACTGGTGGGCACGCTTTATCTTGCCCTCTTCATTTTTATTACCTGTGTACTTTTACCAGTGGCACTGGTTGCTAAAGTACCGCTTAAACGTTTTGCTGCTGCAGTCAAAGAGCCTTTCTTAATTGCATTTTCAACCACAAGTTCAGAAGCGGCCTTGCCCAAAGCTTTGCAAAATATGGAAGCTCTTGGAGTACCGAGGCCCATCGTCAGCTTTGTTTTGCCCCTCGGTTATACCTTTAATTTAGACGGCACCACTCTTTATTTATCACTGGCCGCAGTGTTCGTAGCTCAGGCTGCCGGTGTGCACATGTCGATTGAAAAACAAATATTGATGATGTTGACACTAATGTTGACAAGCAAAGGTGTGGCCGCGGTACCGAGGGCCTCGCTGGTGATACTGGCAGGCACACTAGCAACATTCGATCTGCCCCTGGCGGGGGTGGCACTGATTTTAGGCGTCGACACACTCATGGACATGGCGCGCACATCAGTCAACGTACTGGGCAATTGCCTGGCATCAGTGGTGGTGGCACGGTGGGAAGGCGTGTTTACCGATAAGACCGAGACCGTTGTATCTGAACCGGCTACAGTGACAGCAGCGTAGCTTGTTATTTTAAAGCCAGTGGTTCGGCCAGGGGCCGCTCTGCAGCTTCTTCTCCAAGATGAAAAATGTCTAGACCCAATTCTTGTTCTGACTGACTGGCAGTAAAACTCATAAACTGATCGATTACTTTAGCCAGTAAGTATGTGCCGCAAAATGTGAATAGCCACACAGCTAAAACCGACGCCAGCTGTGCCATAAATAAATCAGTATTGCCGTGCAACAGTCCATCGGCACCGGCCGGGTTAATTGCTTTGCTGGCGAAAATTCCTGTAGCCAGCGCCCCCCAGGTGCCGGCCATACCATGGCAAGCACAGACATCGAGAGAGTCTTGAATTCTCAATTTTTCAGAAAGCTTAATTGAGAAAAATGCCACCACCGCACCGACGGCACCAATGACCATAGCGGCGGCTACATCGACATAACCGCAGGCCGGAGTGATAGCCACAAGCCCTACCACAGCCCCTGTGGCGGCACCAACGGCGGTGTTTTTGCCCTCACGCGCACTAATTACCATCCAGGTGAGTGCAGCGGCAGCAGCGGCCACAGTTGTCGTAACTAGTGCTTGCGCCGCCGCGGCATTGGCTCCCAGAGCGCTGCCGCCATTAAAACCAAACCAACCAAACCAGAGCAAGACTGCGCCGAATAATGTCAACGGCACGCTGTCAGGTTGAAAGCGCCCATCGATCGCCCGCTTCTTTCTTCTCAAGGCGATACACATAGCGAGTGCGGCCACGCCGGCAGTAATGTGCACAACTGTGCCACCAGCAAAATCGAGAGATCCCAACTTTTTCAGCCAACCACCATCACCCCACACCCAGTGAGCAACCGGATCATAAATAAGAGTGGTCCAGAGCAAAGTGAACAACATGAAAGATTTGAAGCGTACTCTTTCAACAAATGCACCAGCAATAATAGCCGGGGTAATAATGGCGAATTTCATTTGAAAAAGCATGAAAGCCAGGTGTGGAATTTGCGGCGCATAGTCGGTAGTATCAGCAATACCTATTCCGCTTAACCCGCACCAGCTCAAGTCTCCAATCAAGTGTGCACTGTCTTTGCCGAAAGAAAGCGAATAACCAAGAAGCACCCACTGCACAGTGACAATTATGAGGGTGCCAAAAGTAAGCATGATGCATGAAAGCAAATTCTTACGCTCCACCATGCCGCCGTAAAACAATCCGATAGCCGGAGTCATAAGCATCACCAGAGATGAAGACATCAAGACCCAGGCTGTATCTCCAGTATTGATATTTAAATTCATACTTAGCCGATCTTTAATTGCAAGGCAGCCAAACCACTGGTTGCAAACGAGTACACGTGGTCTTCTTCGCCTTGCGGTACTATTTGCCAGAACTGTGGCAAATAAACAGCATAGTTATCCAAAATATTTTTTGCTCGCACACTAGCGGTAGCCAGATAATGCTGCTCGATCAAATCATGGAGATAATCGCTGGCCAGCCCTGATACTCTTTGCAATTTCTTGTCTGGCTCACCGCAATATTTTTCGCTAAATTCTTGCTTCGCATCAAGGACAAAAGCCAGACCACCAGTCATTCCGGCACCAAAATTACGACCTACTTGACCTAAAACTACCACCGCGCCACCTGTCATATATTCGCAGCAGTGGTTACCGCTGCCTTCAACAACAGCCACAGCGCCAGAGTTACGAACGGCGAATCTCTCACCGGCCTGGCCGGCACAGAAGAGAGCACCACCTGTAGCACCATAAAGGCAGGTATTGCCGACGATTACGTTTTGCCATGATTTTAAGCTTGAGAGCGCCGCAAATTTAATGGCGATTTCACCACCGCTCATGCCTTTGCCGACATAATCATTGGCTTCGCCGGTGAGGCTCAGGCTGACATTGTCGACAATAAAAGCACCAAAGCTTTGCCCAGCAGAGCCATTAAAATTAAGCTCAATGTGGCCACCAAAGCCATTATCTCCATAAAGCTTGGCCAGTGTGCCACCCAGGCGTGCACCCACACTTCTGTCAGTATTATTAATCGCATAACGCCTGGACACCGTGCCATGAGTTTTTATGGCCGCTTGCACATCGTTTTCGCTCAAAATATAATCGGTCAAGCTGTCGAGGTCGCGATGCGGCTCTATCGATGGGCTTTTCCATGCGGCATTTTTCGTTTGCGAAAGATCTTTACTATTAGTACCGAGCAAATAATTGAGATTGACCCGTTCTACTTTGTGGGGTTTGATTTCGCTTTTGCTTTGCAGCAAATCTGTTCGCCCAAGCACATCATGGAGCGATCGATAACCGAGTTCAGCCAGGGTATAGCGCACTTCTTCAGCAATGAACATGAAAAATTCGACGATTTGATCGGGCACACCGGTAAACGTTTCGCGCAGTTTTTCTTTTTGACTGGTGATACCAACCGGGCAATTATTAGTGTGACAGACACGGGCCATGATGCAACCTTCGGCAATCAAGGCAATCGATCCAAAACCATATTCATTAGCGCCCATCATGGCCGCCATCACCACTTCCCAGCCAGAACGCAAACCGCCGTCAACCCGCAATAACACGCGGTGGCGCAAATCGTTATGGAGCAGAGATTGATGCACTTCAGTCAGACCTAATTCCCAGGGAGCACCAGCATGCTTGATGGAACTCAAAGCAGACGCACCCGTGCCACCATCATTGCCCGACACTTGAATGATATCGGCATTAGCCTTAGCAACGCCGGCAGCAACAGCTCCGATGCCGACTTCGGCAACAAGCTTTACTGATATCAAAGCCTGACGACTGACCTGTCTTAAATCAAAAATCAGCTGCGATAAGTCTTCAATGGAATAAATATCGTGATGTGGAGGCGGTGATATTAAACTAGCGCCAGCTTTGGCACGCCGCAATTTGGCAATGTATTCTGAGACTTTGTGACCTGGAAGTTGCCCGCCCTCGCCAGGTTTAGCACCTTGTGCAATTTTGATTTCCAGCTGCCTTGCCGTGGCCAGATACTCGGGTGTAACACCAAACCTGGCCGAAGCTACCTGCCGCACAGCAGAGCCGGCATCGTCGTTTTTCTGCAGGCCGCGCAAACCGGGGAAATTGGCACTGGTACCTTCTGCGGTGACATCTTCAATCGGATAGTATCTAAGCGGATCCTCTCCCCCTTCTCCAGAATTAGATTTTGCGCCAAGCCGGTTCATGGCAATGGCCAGCACTTCGTGAGCTTCTTTAGAAAGCGCACCAAGCGACATACCACCAGTACAGAAGCGTTTGACAATGTCAGCGGCCGGTTCAACTTCGTCTAGAGCTACCGGCGGTCGATCTGGTTTAAATGTCAGCATATCGCGCAGGGCCAGCGGTGGTCTCTCGCGCACGAGAGCCGAATAGCGTTTAAATTCTTCCTGCCGCTCTTGCACGCTGACAACTTTTTGGCTGATACCAAGGGCAGTGTGCAAGGCCCTGACAATTTTAGGATTGTTGCCATGATACTCACCGTCAGGTCTTGAGCTCATCATGCCGTAATTAATCAGGCGCTTGTGCGTGAACGGAAAAGCTTTGCGATGAAAAGCCAAAACATCTTTTTCTATGTCTTCAATTTCAAGACCACCGATTCTAGACGGAGTATCGGTAAAGCACCGCTGCACTACACTATCACTTAGGCCAATGCATTCAAAAATCTGCGCACCAATATAACTGGTGAGAGAAGAAATGCCCATCTTAGACAGAACTTTCTGCAGACCTTCTTCAACTGCGGCTCTAAAATTAGCTTGAGCATCATGATTGGAAAGTTCAACCAGGCTTTTAATTTCGGCATCAGCGCAAGAGTGTCGCACAATTTCAAGAGCCATGTAAGGGCACACGGCTTGCGCACCAAAAGCAAAAAGACAAGCGAATTGATGAGTGGTCCAACACTGACCGGTTTCAACAATCAACGAAGCGCTAAGCCTGAGGCCCCGACGAATCAATTGATGATGCACGGCGCCGACTGCCATAAGAGCTGGGATTGCTGCGCGCTCCGAATCTACACCCCGATCACTAAGAATGAGAAGAGTTTTGCCATTCTCTACCGCTTGAACACTTGCTTCAACCACGTGGCTAAGGGCGCTATCAAGACTTACTTCTAGCGCATTGAACAAGAGCGACACAGATTGAGAGGCAAAATTTGATGCTACATCTGTTTCTGTTAGTGCTTCTGGTTCTAACTCAGTTATTTGCTTTAACGTGCCCAGGTCTTGAAGCTGGCGCAGTTCGCCCTCATTTAAAATCGGGCTCGACAAATGAATTAACCTGGCGCCGTGGCAAGATGGCTTTAGCCAGCCACTCTGAGCACCGAGATAAGTATCAAGTGACATCACCAGCTTTTCGCGTAAATGATCAATGGGTGGGTTGGTAACTTGAGCAAAACGCTGTTTGAAATAGTCGTAAAGCAATCGCGGCTGACTGGAAAGCACCGCTAATGGTGTGTCGTCACCCATAGAATAAACGGTCTCATGCCCAGTGGCCGCCATGGCCACAATGATGCGTACTATGTCTTCATTGCCGTAACCATAAGCTGTCTGCAGGCCAATCAGGTCGCTGTCAGCGAGCTTAATCTGGTCGGCAAAAGGCGACCGGCCTAAAGTAATGCGCTCGCTCACCACCCACTTAGCATAAGGCTGTTCATAAGCGACATCGATTTTGACGGCACGGTCTTCGCTCACCTGGCCGCTCTCAATATCTACCATCAGCATTTGGCCTGGCCCCAGTCTGCCTTTCTGCACCACCTGGAGTTCATCTAAATCAATCACGCCGGTTTCTGAACTGAGAAAAACACTGCCGTCTTTCAACTTTGTATAGCGAGCCGGGCGCATACCATTGCGGTCAAGCTTGGCTCCTACTGTCAGTCCATCGCTATAAACTATTAAGGCTGGTCCGTCCCAGGGCTCTTGAATGCCCGAGAAATATTGATAAAATCCAGCTATTTGCAAGTCTTGCTGCTCTTGCGCTGAAGCTTTCAAAGCACCGGCCGTAGTGGCTCCTGCAGCGTCAGGTATTAGTTGCATCAAGGCTGATTCGGGGCTACGACCCAGTTTAACCAGCAGCTCTAGGGCATTATCAAGACTGCCTGAATCAGAAGTATTGGCACTCACCAGAGGCAACGAACCCAGGTCGAGTACCATCTCACGACATTTCATCCAGTTGCGATTGCCGAGTAATGTATTGATTTCGCCGTTGTGCCCAAGCATACGAAAGGGCTGAGCCAGACGCCATTTAGGCATTGTATTGGTGCTGAAACGACGGTGATAGACAGCAAATTGGCTGGTGAAAGCGACATTCGACAGGTCTTTATAAAACCTGGCTAAATCATAAGAGCGCACCATACCTTTGTAGACAACGGTGCGACTTGAAAGCGAAGCGACATAAAAGTCAGAATATTTTTCGCCCAGAGAATAGAAAAAGTTGGCTAGTTTCTTTCTGGCAAAAAGTAGCTTTTGCTCAATTTTTTCAACAGTCCAATGTCCTGGTGCCCCCAGTAAAAGTTGCTCGATTACCGGGCAGGTTGCTCGTCCTAGCGGTCCGAGCGCGCTACTATCTAGCGGAACTTTGCGCCAGCAGACTGAGGTAAAGCCTTCCGCTTGCACCAATCGTTCGGTGTTTTGTCGACAAAAAGCGGTATCAGCCTGAGGTAAAAAAATCATACCAAGGGCGCTGGCGCGCAAACCCTCAGCGGCCAGAAGTTGCCAGGGAATTTCAGTGAGAATGCCGGCGCCATCGCCGGTAATGCCGTCAGCGCCGCAAGCGCCTCGATGCTCCATTCTGTTTAGAGCGCCTAGCGCGTCGCAGACCGCCTGATTGCTTTTGACCGGCCGATAGACAAAACCAACTCCACAAGCATCGCTTTCGTGATTTATATGATTGCTTTCAAACAAAGCGCTTTTTCCAATACAAAACGGCAAGCCGAAAGCGGCCAGCCTTGAGACACAGCACAGGGTCTGTCAGCGACCTTAACCCTGGCGCAGTATTTGATTATTGGCTAAGACCAACTGGCTGGCAAGAAAATGTTAAGTAAAGCTGAAGAGGCAAATATGTCACAATCGCCAAAACTAGGAGCACCAGCAGCTTTAGGCCGCCTGGCCTCAGGTGAGGTGGCTTCACACCATATATCTATTGCAGCTCTAATCAGGGAGTCGTCACGCCTGATTTCTCAAGCTGTCCACAGCGAACAGCTCTTTTTCAGAAAAAATACCTTTAAAGGTATTTTTTCCAGATGCGACTCCTGGGGCTCATCGCCCTAATCTCAACAGGGTCTTTTTAGTCGATAGCCTACTCGGCGAACGTTCTCAATAATAGATTCTGATTCATCAGCACTCCTATCGAGCGCTTTTCTAATTCGTTTAATCGAAGTGCGCACCGCATCGGCCGTCACCTCCGAATCGTAAGACCAAACTCGCTCTAATATGGTTTCTGTACCAAAAATTTCATCGGGATAGCGCATGAGAAATTCCAGGAGGGCAAAGTCTTTTTTCAAAAGGTGAATCTCTTCATCACCTCTTTTCAGAGAATGCCTGACCGGGTCTAAATGTAAATCGCCAAAAGTCAGTGCCGCACTGGGCGCCGAAGGTGACCGCCTGGTCAGGGCCCGCAGTCGCGCAGCAAGCTCTCTCATATCAAACGGTTTAGTCAAATAATCGTCGGCCCCAGCATCAAGACCTTTCTCTTTTTCGGCAATCTGAGATTTTCCGGTCAGCATCAAAACTGGTGTGGTGCCGCCTGCCGCCCTGAACTGGCGACAGATTTCTGGGCCCGATAACTCGGGTAGTTCCCAATCTAAAATCACCACGTCATAACGACCAGTGCGCAGACACTCCAGACCTTCCCCACCGTTATGAACAACGTCTATGGCGTAGTCTTGATTTAAAGATAGGCCAATCAAAGTCGTCAAATCTTTGTTATCTTCAACCAAGAGAATCTTCGGCAATCGAAACTCCAATATGCAAAGAACCCGTACAATAATGCAAACTGCAATGCTGCTTTAATACCCAGGCGAATCAAAATGCACACCAGGGAAATCGATTGAAATTATCGCTCACGACCAAAGTATTAATGTTGCTCGGTTTTCAGCTGCTCTTCGAGATTGCTTTAGCCGGTACTGTGGCCTACCTGCAGCAAGAGGCGGAGAAGGACGCACAGCGAGCGATCAAGGCCCATGCCATATCAGATTGCATCAACCGATTGACAGGAGATTTATACGATCTCTGGATCGCCGTGGGATCGTCAAGCAAAAGCAGTTGGCTCGAAACCGGCTATTTGCAAAAAACTTATCACGGCACGGTGAACAAACTCAGAGCCGACTACAAAGAGCTTGACCAGCTCACCGCTGATCAACCTGAGCTAAATGCAGTCGCCAGACAGTCTAATACTACCGTAACTAGAGCTACCGAAATACTCGACAAAGGCGTTGCTGCGCTGGAAGCCGGCGACTTACCGCTGGTGCTGCAAATTAATCGAGAGCACTATGCACAGCTAAAAGGAATGTTCAAATCTGTAATTTCCCAAGAGCTAAAACTGGTGGAGCGCCACGAAAGAGAAGTGTCGAAATACAGTCAAGAGCGCCAGGCGTTAATTCGCCACCAACTCCTGCAATTGTCCACCACAGCTCTGATTATCAACATCATATTTAATCTGGTAATTGCCTTCCTGCTTGTTAAAGGCATCACCTCACGTTTAAAAGTTATGACCGCCAACACCAGATTATTTTCGCAAAGGCAGGCGCTGCACCTCCCTATCGGAGGCGGCGATGAGCTGGCCGAACTCGACAAATCATTTCACCAGATGACTGAAAAACTTTTAGAAACTGAAAATCAACATCAAGAAATCGTCAACATGATTACCCACGATATGCGGTCACCTCTGACGGTCATTCAAGGATGTCTTGATATGCTCAACACCAGGCAGCTTGGCGCTTTAAATGATAAGGGCAATCAGCTGGCACCGCTGGCCGAAAAAAATTGCAAGAGAGTGATGCAACTAGTAAATGACTTACTCGATATTGAAAAAATCAAATCAGGCATGATGCCTGTTGATCAGTCGAAATTTTTCATCAACGAATTATTTGAGGAAGTCAATCAAACACTGTCAGTCTGGCTGGCCGAAGCAGGCATCAAACTTAAAATTGCGGACAGCGATGCTTATGTACTGGCAGACAAAGATCTAGCCGCGAGAGTAATTTTCAATCTGGTATCGAATGCGGTGAATTATTCCCACCGCGGCGACACCATAACCCTAAACGCAGAGCAAGTGGAAGATTGGGTTGAAGTTTCAGTGCGCGATCAAGGTAAGGGTGTTCCACTCGAGATGCAAAAAGCTATTTTTGAACGTTTTCAACAGGTGGAAGACCACCAGAATGGAACTGGCGGACATGGCGGACATATAGGTTCGGGTTTAGGCCTGACCATCTGCAAATCTATAATTAACCTCCATGGTGGAGAAATTTGGGTGGAAAGCAAAAGAGGAGAGGGTAGCAACTTCCTTTTCACTCTGCCAGCAGTCAACGCTTGAACCGCCAGAAATTTTCAATTTAAGCAATATCTGCAGCGGCGCGCTATAAAAGTGGGTAGATTCATAATCAAGGACCGATGTCCTAGTTTTTAGCCCCTGGAGGTTTTATTGATGAGCGCTACCGAAACGTCGACCCGTCGGAGGTTCCCACGTCTATGCTCGAGCGCCTTTGAGCATCCGGCCGACAGACAAGCCCTGGAAGCGCTGAGAAAGATACCCGGCCTCGATAAGCTGATTCGTAAGATGCTTGAACTGGGTGCTGAAAAAATTATGCGCGTTGAGCTTCTCGGCGGAGCGGTGCATATCACTCCCAAGCAGTGCCCACGTGTGTACAAGCTCTTCAAAGAAGCCTGCGAAATTCTTGACGTGCATGAGCCAGACCTGTTTCTGGCATCAAATCCGATCGTTAACGCCTATACCTTCGGCGTGGAGAGGCCCTTTGTGGTCTTGCAATCGGGGCTAGTAGATTTACTTGACGACCAGGAGCTAATGGCAGTTTTGGGCCACGAACTTGGACACGTCAAAGCCGGCCACGTGCTCTACCGCAGCCTGGCGCTCATTATGATCCAACTGGTGCACATGGTTGTACCAATCCAAGGTATAGCTGCCATTGCTCTTAAAATTGCCCTGTTCGACTGGTACCGCAAATCAGAAATGACCGCCGACCGGGCCGAACTCTTAGTGGCTCAAGACGTTAACATTTGTTTGAACGTACACATGAAATTGGCTTCCGGCTCGAAGACCGTATTTGCGCAAATGAGCTGCCATGAATTTCTCAAGCAAGCAGATAGCTATGAAGAAATGGATTACAGCACTCTGAACAAAGTGTACAAATTGCTCAAAGAAGTATTCCGCACACACCCCATTCCGGTTTACCGTGCCAAAGAAATTAAGCTCTGGTCTGAAACCAAGGCCTTTAAAGAAATTATGGCCGGCCGTTATCCCACTTCAGATGTTGAAGTCAATTTGCGCGCTTGCCCTCACTGCCAGAGCAAAATTGCCCCTTCATTCTTCTTCTGTCCTGACTGCGGTAAAAATGTGCGCATATAAGACGGGGCTTTTGTTTCAGGTGCGCGGGGGTCTCTACTCAGATCTAAAACGTATACGCTGTAGATCTAGATACCGCCCCCCGCCCGCTTTAATCTTTCCGCGACTCAAATTTTGGGAAATCTAACTCGCGAGTCATGGGAGCCGAACCGACTAATTTTTCTGCGGCAATACCCCGCACAACTCTGTCCATAATATTTTCAATGCGCACATAACCAGTAGCAATACGGTTTTCTTGACTTTCAATTACGGGCAGCCGCTTCAACCCATGTTCGCGCATGGTCAACATGGCAAGCAGTGCCGAATCGGCCGCAGTAACAGCAATGGGATCTTTGACCATAATTTCATTGACGGTCATGGCTGGAATATTCTTCGAGCGACTGGAGGTGGCAGCTTCGATGGCCGCCAGCAAATCTGAGCGAGTCACCAGGCCAATCAGGAGCCCGTCACCGTCAATGACACAGCAAAAATCTAGTCTGTGTTTGTTGATGCGCTCAATTGCTTCTTCCACCGAACTGTGGGGTCGCAGCGGCGCACCGGGCAAGGCGTCAATAACCGATTCTAGAGTTATAGATTCAAGTACATCGCGGTATTCATCTATGCTTTTAGCCGGTAACCCACGCCTTTTAACAGCTTTAGCCACAGCGTCACGCAAAGGTGCTAAAGCCATTGATATTTGCGTGAACACGCCGCGTCCAAGCACCACCACTTCAACATCTGTGCGCGCTCTGACAGTAGCGTTGCGCGGGCGATTATCAAGCAAAGCAGCTTCACCGAAAAAGTCTCCGGTGCCGAGTACTGCAAGCACATCAAGGGTCTCGTCCTCGCGCTTTTTCAAAATTTCTACTTCGCCTTCTTCGATCATGAAAAAGTCGACCGCAGCGTCACCCTGTTCAAAAATATAATCACCGGCGGCATAAAAAGCGCGAGAAACGCGCTTGGTCGGATCTGCGCGTAAATGAGCCAGTGTGCGCGGAAAAATCAAATCGAAACTCCACTCTAAACCCACTTTGATTTTTTGCGAAGTCGACGGCAATTTCATCAAATAAATGCCGCGCCACAAAAACCAGCCAAGAAAACCTGAAATATGCAAACCTGATATTTCGGCAATAGCGTTGCGACCGCCAATAGAACAAAGCTGACCTTGCATCTTGAATGAAAAAGGCACGGTGGGTCGCCCCTTAATCGCACGCACAATATTGTTGGCCACCTGCACACCCTGCCGCTCGGCAAACTGTGCCACCGTCGGACAAAGTGTATTGTCGAGGGCATTAACGATAGCAGCGCAATCACCAATTGCCCAGGCATTTTTATACCCTGGCACTTTCATGTCGGCTTCTACCGCTATGCGTCCATGTTTTTTTGGCACTGTGAGGCGGTCTACCAGCGGCAAAACAATTGTGCCGATGGTGCAAATTACAGTGCCACCAGGCAGTAAAGTACCATCGCGCAGAGCAATGCCTTCAGGTGTAGCACGAGCGGCGTGTGAATTTAAGCGTATATTCACTCCCGCTTTTTCCATCTGTTTTCGTGCACGCATACGCAACGATTGATTGACTTCGGGTAAAATCTGATCGCGCGAATGAATCATGGTAACGCTAATGTCTTCAGCTTTAATGTTGTGGAAAAACTTCAAGCTTTTACGCAGAAGGTCATTCACTTCTCCCGCCACTTCCACACCGCTAAAACC
>CASBPX010000052.1 GCA_949127735.1 Candidatus Obscuribacterales bacterium
ATGCTGCTGATTGGCAGTATCACTGCGATTTTTAGCGTAATGCAGCGATTTTATTTTAGTAAAGCCGCAGAGAAATTCGCCACGAAATGAGTTCGACAAATCTACAAAAAGGTCAGGGCTCAAGGCAATCAATTGTTTGCGCAGGGCAAAGAAACCCATCTCTTTGTTGAAATCAACAAATTCATCAATCGATGGACATAGGCTGAGAAGCAAAGGGCGAAGAGAACTATGGCTCCAATATGTTATTTTTGCGCCGGGATAATTTAGCCTTAAAGTAGCAGCAACAGGAGTACCTAATACAGCATCTCCTATAGCGGCTGGATGAAAGATCACTATATTGGCGAAAGATTGATTGCTTGAATCCATACTATCCATGGCCTTTATTGGCTACTGTTCACTAGACTTATTTCAAATTTGACTTATTATTAGCAGTGATGAACCAAGATTATTATTATGTTTTAGGTTGGGAGCAACCCTCGGGCAAAGTAGCGATACTTTGTCGTTCACGAGGCAATAACCCTGGGCCGGCTTACTGCTGGACAAAGCGCGAAGCCATTCAACTACGTACTCGCCTTGCTAACGATAGGCGCGGTGAGCAAAATCCATCAGCTCGTCGCATCATTCGTCAGCTTCTAGTATATAGATATCTCGTGCATCATCCACTACTGTGGAGACAGGGAGATCTTTGGGTTTACGCTGACCCCAGTGAGCTTGAGCCAGTTGAAGCCGGCGTGTCTACTCACGCTTATTGAACTCCTTAATCCACAATTATATTTGGCCCTAATCGGGCTATAGTTCTGAACGACTTTTAAGGCTGTCATTTAACGACGTTAACACGTCCTTAACCCTCCACCTGCTAAAACGCAAGAAATCAGTCATCAGGCTAACAAAGTAGACTTATTTAGATGGAAACCGAAACAGTTATAGCAGTGCTGGCAATAGGCTTGGCTCTCGCCTTTGATTTTGTCAATGGCTTTCACGATACTGCCAATGCCGTAGCCACTGTTATTTACACCAAGGCTCTAAAGCCTGGTGTTGCTATCGTTATGAGCGGCATCCTCAACTTTCTTGGCGCGCTTTTAGTAGGTACTGCGGTAGCGCAGGTGATTACCAAAATTATTCCAGAATCATCAGTGACACTACCTATAGTGGTGGCGGTTCTACTGGCGGCAGTGATTTGGAACTTGATTACCTGGTGGTATGGTATTCCGGTGAGCTCTTCTCATTGTTTGATTGGCAGCTTGTTCGGTGCAGGTATCACCGCTGCTGTGATGAAGGGCGCCGACTGGCGTGCCGGTGTTTCCTGGCATGAATTAGAAAAAGTGGTGTTGGCCCTTTTAATTTCGCCTCTTCTTGGATTTGCCGCCGGATTTTTCACAACCTGGCTGACACTTAAGATTTCAAAAGAAAAAGAGCGCGACGTTAACTCCATCAAAACTGCTGAACAACACGCACTGATGCGCTGGTTACACATTTTCTCCAGTGCTTCCGTTAGCTTTTCGCACGGCAGTAATGATGGTCAAAAAACCATGGGCCTGATCACTCTAATTTTAGCCACTCATTTTGCCGCTTATGGTTATCAAAGCAATCATGTTCCGGGCTGGGTAATGGGCTCAGCTGCTCTGGCCATTGCTCTAGGAACCATCATTGGCGGCTGGCGTGTGATACGCACCGTGGGCACCAAAATTAGTCGAGAAAAGCTCAGTCATTCACAGGGCTTTGGTGCATCCATGAGTACTGCTGTAATTATTTTATTAGCTTCGCACATCGGAGCACCCATCAGCACCACCCACACTTTGAGTTCAGCAGTAGCAGGCGGCACTATACCTGTGCACGGAAAAGATAAACTAAATCCGAAAACTATGAAGCTAATTTTGCTAGCCTGGGTATTAACACTACCGGTGGCGGCAACACTTTCAGCAATTTGCTACATCATTCTCCGATTCATTTGGCACGCGTAAAAGAGGAGGCTGGAAAATAAAATGATCATCGCAGTGGCGTTCAGCTCTCCTAAACGCAGTGCTCGCACCATCGAACTGGCAGCTCGGCAAGCTAAAGCTTTAGGGGCAGAAATTGTGCTTCTACGCATCGTGCCCGATCCTGAAAAAGTTGGCGTTGTGGCGCAGTTAATTTCGTCTGATCGTCCTCAAGACAAAGCTCAGTTGCAAATTGATATGACCGTCAAAATTTTGCAAGAGCAAGGCATTAAAGCTTCAGGCGTGGTGCGTGTCGGCGAAGTGGCGCGTGGCATTATCAAAACCTCCATTGAGTTAAATGCCAATATTCTTTATGTGGGCACCACTAACGTGGGTGGCCGACAATTCTTCTTGATGAAGAGAGATCCGATTGTTCATTACCTTGTAGATCATTGTCCAATTACGCTCTGTTTGGTGCGGCATGACGGTAGTGCAGCAGTTATGGGCGCAGATACAGGCAGCCACGCCATCAGCCAGGCAGTGAGCCAGGTTGAAGGCGCTGATGATGGTGAAAGCGACAGTGAATTAGGCGATGAAGCTTAATTTGGCTGATAGATTTTGACAGTCTGCAGGTTCACTATCTTCACCCGGTATCGTCGAAAAAAACACTAAGAAATTTTACAACCTCTAAGTTGTATTTTCCTACAACCCAACGGTTGTAAAATTCCTTAGGCTTTTGGAACCGATGCCCGACAGCCAAAATTAGCCCGTATAATCACGGCCAAGATCTAAAAAATCTTCCATCACACGGGAAGCCACTGTGGGCAATTCGCGAATAATTTTCATGGGCGGCAAACACTCGATAATTTTGCGGCCATAATATTTTTTGGTCAATCTTGAATCTAGAATTGCCACCAGACCGCGATCTTTTCTTGTGCGAATCAACCTTCCTACACCTTGCTTCAGTCGCATGGTGGCATGAGGCAATGCCAGATCGTTAAACCAGCTGCGGCTGGTATCTTCTTTCATTTGCTCGCAACGAGCTTCGTAAACAGGATCGTCCGGTACCTGAAAAGGAATGCGATCGATAATTACACAACTCAATTGCTCGCCGTCAATACTGACGCCTTCCCAAAAACTTGACGTGCCGAATAAAACAGAATGAGGCGTGGCCTTAAACCATTCCACCAATTTTTGCCTGGGCATGTCGCCTTGCTTGCGGCACTCATAAGGGAGGCGCGGAGAAAGAGCCTGGAAGGCAGCATTGAGAGCCGAGCGGCTGGTAAACAAAACAAAAGCGCGCCCTTCTGTAAGTTCAACGATGCGCTCTATTTCTTCAAAAGCAGCATAAAGAAAATCGGGATGGTTAGGCTCTGGTAAATTTGGGGGCAAGTATAAAAGGGCCTGATTTTTAAAATCAAAGGGGCTTGGTACCTGGTCTTGAATGACATACCGATCGGCGCCAATAGAGCGTTTGAAAAAGTCAAACGGATCATCGCCGGCGGTAGCCAGGGTGGCTGACATCCAGACAGAATTTTCTAAACCAGCCTTATTTAATAACAAGTCGGCAATAAAGTGAGAGGGGTCAAGCGGAGCCGCCGTCACTTCAATTTTAACTTCCTGTCGCTCAGTGCGCTCGAGCCACATCACCCATTCCTGGCTTGGCGCTGCAATTAATTCCAGACAGGTGCAGTAACCAGATATGGTGCTGATTAAACTCTTCGCTTTTAGCTGTGCCTTTTCGCGCAGCAGATCCACATCTAAAATATGTTCGAAGGTTTGATTCTCTAACCAGTCGCGCAAAATTTTCAAAGCAATTATTAGTTCAATGGCACCTTCAACAGGCTCACGCAGTCTCATTTTAGCTGAGCGTGCCATGAGGTTGAGGCGCATAAATAATTGGCCTGAGCGGTGCTCAATATCGTTAATCAAATTATTGGGCGGGTTGACCCTTTTGACCGCTTTTCCCAATAAAATTCTGATGCCGCGATTGCTTATTGATCGGCTAAAAGCGTCGGTAGCTATATTTGGCAGATGATGCGCTTCATCAACGATTAGCAGTTGGTAGGGTGGCAATATGCTTCCACCAGATGCGGCATCAGCCAGAAGTAGTGCGTGATTGACCACAAGAATGTCAGCTCTTTCAGCCCGTTTTCTCGCCTCGAAATAAAAGCAGCTGCCAAAACTGGGGCACTTGTTGCGCAAGCAATCATCAGAGTCAGAATTGATTTCACCCCATATGTCGTAAGGCGGCACAAAATCTAATTCTGATACATCGCCGTAAGGTGTCGTATTGACCCAATCAACAAAGTCATCATCGATGTGCTGTTCCAGAATATGATCGCGAAAGCGCCGAATGCCAAGATAATTGCCACGACCCTTAAGCAAAGCGGCGTTAATCTCGAACGGAAAGATCTCCTTGAGAATTGGGATATCTTTATTCATGTACTGCTCTTGCAAAGCAATGGTGGCAGTAGAAACCACCACTTTCTTACCGGCTAGAAAAGCCGGAACCAGAGCGGCAAAACTCTTACCAACACCAGTACCCGCTTCGAAAATGCCTGTTTTTTTCTGAGCAAAAGCGCGCTCAATCTGGTGAGCTAAATCAAGCTGGGGATCGCGAATCTCGTAATTATCGAGACTGGCGGCCAACAGCTCAAAGACGCGCTCCACCGTAAAATCACCGCGATTTTCGGGACACAACGGTTTCTTCTCTGGTTTAGTCGGCGAAGACTTACCAGAAAGTGACGTTGCTGAAGACGAGCTATTTGTTGCTTCGGCAGACACTGGCAAATTCAATAGGGAATTCGCTTAGTGTACTTGAGAAGCGGCAGTAGCAGCAACTTGTGCGTTAGCTGGCGAAGCAGTCTGTGAGCAAGGTTGATAGTTGGGCAAGTTGATGGTTTGGCCCAAGCTCAAGAAATTCACGTTCTTCAAACCATTGGCTTTGCAAATGGCATCAAGCAGTCGTGGGCTGGCCCGCTTATATTCACGAAGAGCAATAGCGGCCATAGTGTCACCGGAAGCAATCGTCACAGTCGCGTGCGCAGGCACGAGAACAGAATTAGGGTCGCTGCCCTGGGGAACAACTGCCTGGGTGGTTTGACCTGCAGCTGGGGAAGCTGAAGCCACGGCCACAGTGGCCCTACCTGGCTGTGAATTGCTCGCCATGAGACCTGACACTGCAGAGTAGCCCCAGATGCCAATCATGGAAAGCACAGCGCCGGCCATGAAGCCCATACTCAAATAGAAGCTGGGAGTGCGCTTGGGTGAATGCATGAAGTCTTGATGCACGCCGGGCCAGAGAGCTTCGAGTTCATCTGTTTTAGGCGCTGCAACTTCAGCTGTAATTCTATTGAATGAACCGGTGTCTCTCTGAGATTGCCAGTCTGATGTAGAGGCGGTGCGTTGCGCTTCTCTCTCCGCGAGTGAGCGAGTCGAGATTGACACAAACGCATCCCGGGTGGAGACATCACTGTCGCGCACATATTCGGGGAGGCCTTCTAGTTCCAGTTTTTCTTGATCGTAGTTGAGCACAATTGTCATCTCTTACAACGCCACTGGGGGTAACCAAGGCAGCATATTAGCCAACTTGTCACTAGAAAGTCAATTTTCTATACTTTGACCTAAAACCGAAGCCATGCAAGGGTTTGCAGACCTTCGTCAAATCTTCACAAAGCCGCAATCGTGCCAAGACGCAGCGTTTAAGCCATATGCATTAAATAAATGACAACCTCCTCCATGTTTACAATAGTTCCGTAAGCAGCCAACACAGTGGCTTTACGGCGATTGCGCTGACCGTTAGCCCAAGCTTGCTCAAAGAGCTACCCCTTGATAACCCAAGGCGGTACCACCGCATCGATAGGCCAAGAATGGAGGATCGGATATAGGAAGGATCAGATCAACATTAGCAAACGCTCAGTTTTCATACAGCAATCTACTTGACTACTCTGTTTTTCTCAGATTAGCAAGCGCTTATTTTTACTGTAATAGTCAAAATTAGCAGCAGGCTCTTATTGTGATGAGCCACTGATATCAGTACCGCTCTCGTCTCGAACCCCATGTATTTGCTGAATAGCCTGTTTAGTGCCGGCAATGACTACAGTGGCGCGATCTGGCTTGAAAGTGGTGCGCACAAATTGGTTGACTTTATCGAGAGTCGCAGCTCGAATTCCTTGATGTATAGAAGGAAGTGGATCGCATGAACCATCTAGCATCACCGATTCAAGAGCCGCTCGAGCTGCCAGTTGACTATTCGACATCCATCTGACCGGCAAGGCGCCTTGCAGGTAAAGTTTGACTTCAGCAAACTCTTCAGCATTTAAACCGGTGCGGCCGAATTTTTTCAGCTCGTTCTGAATAAATTTCACAGCTTGCGGCATCGCATTTGATACCAATGGTATATCTAGTGACCATACTGTCATGCCGGGCAGCGACTCAACGTCAGACGCAAGATCTTCGAGACTGAGGCTGCTGGAGAGGCTTTGCTCACCAGAAATTTTTTGCGCGAAGCGAGAAAATATGGGGTGACTGGTTAATGCACAATCGGCTAAAAGCAAGAGTGGATAGTCTGATTTTCCTAATCCGCTATCTACCAGTCTGCCGATCGTCACCATGGTATCTTGCTTTTTGTCGATAGTCATGGAAGATTTGAGCATCCGTCTGGCATTTGGCTGCACCAGCACTTTTTTAGCGGTACTCTTGCCTGTCCAGCCGTCGAAACTGCGCTCGGTCAGCTCTACTGCCTGATTGAGCGAAATGTCGCCCACAAAAACAATTGTGGTGGCATCAGGTCTCACGGCTTGCGAGTGAAAATCTCGCAGATCACTGTCTTTCAAATTTCCAACAAAGCGAGCCTTGTCCATTGGTTCAAGCGGATAGAAACTTGTATTAGGCGCAATCAGACTTTGCATTAGAGCGCGTTTAACCCTGGCTCTAACGGTATCCTCGGATTTCTTGACCTTATCAATGACCAGTTGTTTAGCGCGTTCCACGTCGCTGTCTTTTAGAAGTGGATCTCGCAGCTGACTGGCTAAAATGCCAAGGATACTTCCGGTATCACGAGTGAGACAGCGACTCTGGAAGCTAATCCACTGCGGACCTGAATCAAATTTGATCATGGCCGAGGGTTCGAGTCCTAAATCGTCTTGCAAGTTCACTGCCGATTGACGGCTAAATTTAGTTGAGCCATCAATCATCAGTTGCGCCAGTACTGCGGCGGCGCCGCGTTTCCCGGTAGGCTCGTAAGCCTCGCCTGCTTTAACGGCCCCGACAATCTGCACCGATGGGCTGAGCTTGGTTTCAAGAACGGCCACGGTGATACCGTTTTTCAAAGTCGCCTTTTTTAAACAAGGATTCGAAGATAGATTCGAAGAAGAAGAACTCCTGACTGTTGTCTTGCTAATCGGTTCGATACTTGTTCCAAATGGCGCACTTCCACCAACGGTTTGGGCATCGTCAGTCTTGTAAGCACAAGCATGAACACCAAATCTTGTGAAAATATCTGCGGCATTAGTGCATGCGGTTTTGGGACTGGTGACCGACTTGGGCTTTTTCAAATCTTTCAATTTGTCTGCCGGCTTTTTCCCGTCTTTTTTGTCCAGGTCTTTATCGGCTTCTTTTTTATCTTTGCTTTTCTTGTCTGCGCTATGTTCTTTAGCGTCGACAGAATCTTTATCTTTATTAATTAGTTTTGGCGCAACCGGCTTGTTGGTAGAACCGCTGAGCACGCCAACGTATCTGTTTTCACGAGCAAAATAACGTTTGGCCACTCGTTGAATGTCGGCCGACGAGACTGCTCTTATTTTTGTAAACCAGGTATAAGCACCTTTCCAGCTATCAATTGATTCTGAATAACCTAAATGGAAGGCAGTGCGATATGGCCCGTCACGTTCAGACAATAAAAAGAATTCTGCATGATTACGCGCCCGTCGCAACTCTGCCTCGGGCACAGGATTTGTGCGCAACTGTTCCATTACTGCTTCAAAAGATTCAATCATTTTGTGAGCACTGGTGCCAGGTGTCGAAACCAGATTGACTGTGAATAAGCCCGGATCTCGTTTGACTTCAAATGTACATTTAGCGCTGCTGCAAACTTTGGCATCAACCATTTTACTTTTAAGCCGACCGCTGACGCCGGAAGCCAGCAGTTTTTCCAGCACAGCCAGGGCCGGTGCATCTGCATTAACAAAGTCGCAGGTGTGGTACGCCATCGCCACCACATCTGAATTGCCACCATGTTTCAAATAAACGCGTCGCTCAGCAATTTGTTGCGGCTCGACTACACGCACTGCTTTTGATGGCTCAGCTTTTGGCAACGGTGCAAAGTATTTATTGATCTGCTCCGTTACCACGGCACTGTTGAAATCGCCCACCACCACCAGTGTGGCATTGCCCGGTTGATAATATTCGCGATAATGTCGTTTGACGTCGTCAACCGTTAATTTGTGTACGTCATTAGACCAGCCGATCGTCGGATTACGATATGGGTGCTGTAGAAATGCCGCCGAACGTACTTCTTTATTGAGTAAATTGACCGGATCTTTCGCTTCTTGGCCCAGCTCTTTTTCTACTCGCTTAATTTCGGCTTGCACATCTTCAGCAGTAAAAGTAGCTGCGTGCATGCGTTCAGCTTCAATTTGCAAAGTCAGAGGCAATTTACTGGGGCTGACAGTCTCAAAAAAAACTGTAAAGTCATCGCTGGTAAAGCCGTTGAACATGCCGCCATTGCGAGCGATGGTGGCACCCATTTCGCCTTTGCGAAAACGTCCGACTTTTTCAAAGAGTAAATGTTCAACCAGATGGCTGAGGCCAGTCTCGCCTATATTTTCATTGCGCGATCCGACTTTATAAAAAACCATACTGCTGGCTACAGGAAACGA
The DNA here is from genome assembly GCA_949127735.1 of Candidatus Obscuribacterales bacterium. Classification (GTDB taxonomy): domain Bacteria; phylum Cyanobacteriota; class Vampirovibrionia; order Obscuribacterales; family Obscuribacteraceae. The sequence goes on from CASBPX010000052.1 coordinate 8,798, forward strand.
GTGCTCTTCGAGAAGCAGCACTTTAAGACCATTAGCAAGCACGGTTTCTTGCACGGCTTTTTCACTGATAGCTGCCGAATTACTCTCGCTGGCGGCAATTGCAGGCATCAATGCGCCGTATGAAGAAAGAATCAGGCCGAAGGCTGCCAAGCAGATTGCTGTTATGGCTATAAAATGCTTAACGCGCTTAACTTTCAAATTCTTTCTCATCACTCCTGAATGACGACCTAGCCACTGCTTCTCATAATGATATGGGCGGCGGCTGCCGCTAAAACTTACCACAGTAGTGATTAAGTCTCATGAGGCTTTGCTCAAGGGATATACAAGTGACCCCATTCTGTTGATAATTAACCCATGGCCTCCACTTCAAAATTAGCAAACTCCACCTCTCGTAAGGGCGCTCGCAAGGGCGCAGCCCCACCTGGTGACGATAATCGCGCAGTGCGCAGTATTGTTCTCGTGGGCAACCCTAACGTGGGCAAATCGGTTATTTTCAATGCCTTGACCGGGTCTGACGCTGACGTCTCTAATTATCCCGGCACCACCATTGATATCGCCCGCGGTCATCTTGGCGACGATGAGCTTGCCGATACGCCTGGAGTTTATGGCGTATCAAGTTTTAATGATGAAGAGCGGGCCGCGCGAAAAATGATCATCGCCGCAGACATTGTCATTAATGTCGTGTCGGCACTGACGCTTGAGCGCGACCTTTTTCTCACCGTACAACTGGCCGAAATGGGGAAACCCATGCTCTTAGTGATCAATCAGTTTGATGAAACAATTCTGCGCGGTATCAAAATTGATCTGGGCATTTTACGCGATGAGCTTGGTCTCGAAGTACTCACTTGCGTGGCCGTTAAAGAAGAAGGTATTGAAGAAATTAAAAATGCCATACCGCTTGCCAGGCCTGGAAAAATTAGACCAGAACTGCTCCAAATACTTAATGAAATTCGCAGTAAAGCCACGCCTGATAACGCAATTGACCAAGCCCAAGCGCTTTTAATTGCCGAAGGTGACGAACCTACCGCCACTATTTGTGGTGTGTCCATTGCCAATCAAAGAGCAGGCATTTATGGTGCGCGCCGCAAATTTGTTAATGATTTAGCTGAAAACGCAGTGACACAAAGCGGCGTCACCAGGTCGTTTTCGAACAATCTTGGCAAATTACTATTGCATCCAATCTGGGGCTCTGCAATTTCATTTGCAGTCTGTTATTTGATTTTCTATCAAGTATTGGGCGTGTGGATTGCCGGCAACCTGGTGGACATTACCGAAAAGAAAACGATGAAAGTCTATTATGAGCCCATGGTTCGCAGAGTAGCTGCTACTGTCTTTCCGTCAACAATTACAGTGGGCGAACGCGTGTTTGATTTCCCGCAAGGTACTCTAAAAAATGAGCCCGAAAGCCAAGCTCTGGACGCCGCCATTAAAACCATTCCGGCTAACGAAATTGGTTTCAATTTCTGGTCATACAAAAACTTTCTCTCTGCTCTAGGTAACATCATCGTTGGCGAATATGGTCTGGCAACACTGACGGTCACTTACTTACTCGGACTATTGATGCCGCTGGTAATTGGTTTTTATCTGGGCTTATCGTTGCTTGAAGACTCCGGTTATTTGCCAAGGCTGGCAGTGCTTGTTGACCGCATGATGAATAAACTTGGCCTTAATGGACGTGCCATTATTCCTCTAATACTGGGCCTTGGATGCGTCACCATGGCCACAATTACCACTCGACTTTTAACTACCAAGCGCGAAAAAATTATTGCCACGGCACTACTGGGAGTGGCAATACCTTGCTCTGCACAACTGGGAGTAGTGTCGGGCACACTGGCTAGAGCTGGTGGTGGTGCTGCCTGGGCTGTCTATCTCTTTGTTATTGTGGGAATTCTAGCCGCCACCGGGCTGCTGCTCAACGCTGTGATGCCCGGTCAATCGCAGGGCCTTATGATTGACTTGCCACCCATGCGTTTGCCTAGAGCCGACAATGTCTTGCGTAAAACCTGGAAAAAATCTTGGAATTTTCTCGCCGACGCTACACCGATGTTCTTTCTTGCCGGTTTTATTGTCACTCTGGCTCAAATGATTGGTTTACTCGATTTGATCATCAAAGTCTTGCAGCCCATTGTTGTTCAATGGCTATTTTTGCCGGACGACCCGCGCATACCTACTACATTTATATTAGGGATTGTCAGGCGCGATTTTGCTGCTTTTGGCTTGACCGATGTCGCATTAACACCGGTTCAGGCTGTAACCGCCATGATTGTTATTACGCTCTTTGTACCCTGCATTGCAACAGTGGGCGTAATGATCAAAGAGCGGGGCATGGCTATCGCCCTGTCAATCTGGTTCGGCTCATGGGCCGCAGCTTTCGTTATAGGCGGCGTTCTGGCGCGGATTTTGCCTTTCGTCTTCAGCCCGCTGGGCATTAAGTAGTAGTTACAAAATATTCGTCTGCCAGCCTGCCGGTGAGCCAACGGCGGCGGACATGTTAGTATAAAATCGCACGATATGGCAGGTGTCGCCAAGTGGTTAAGGCTCCGGTTTGTGGTATCGGCACGCGCGGGTTCAAATCCCGTCATCTGCCCCATATTTGTGCAAAGGCTTCAACCTGATTGGTTGGGGCCTTTTGCTTTTCAATGGTCTAACTAACAATCAGACTCTAGACACATCGAGGAGACCACGAAATGATTTACACCATTGGTGTTTAGCTTTATGTCTTCCCAGATTCCCCTTTTACTTTTAAATAGATCTACCACCACCTCGTGCATCTGCAATTCCGTAGTGTCAGGTGCAAATTCTAAAACGATTGGATCAATACCATCGGGATCGTAGATTAGAACAGTCTTGCAGCCGTCTCGTATTCCATCGGGGCGGTATTGTCCTTGTGCCACCCGGTCTTCATACGTCCTTTGAGTCATTCGATCTGTGATTCGTGCGTTTTCCATTACTGGAACCTTTTTTTAACTAACTGACCAATCCCACCTTAAGCGACGAAGTTAAGTTTTAGACGGGCGGCCAAGCTATCTAGTGCCACTCATAACAGGGCCAACGCACCAGCCACTGTTAAGCGACTGGTTCAGAGACAAAAACGTGGCGAAGCCAAATAGAAGGCAGACCAGCGCTAGCAGCACTCGAAACATAGTTCGATCATGCATTAAAAGAAAGTGTCTAAACTTATCGCGCATGGTGAAAACCTGTTCTGATCGCGCACATTGTTTTATACCCAAAGCTGGCCTCGGATCACGCGAGATATTCCACAAGGCACGACCGGCGTTAGGGGTTGTCTGTTTTCATTTAAATGGCCATATAACATTGTAATTACGGCGTAATTACAATGTTATATGGTGGTTTAAAGTGGAATTGAGCCACCTACTCACGAGCAGCCATTTAAACAAGAACAATGAAATATCCGAACTACTTAACTCGCTTCGGTATCAAATTTTCCCAACCCTGTTCTTTCAAAAATTCGATAAAGTTGCTGCGATAGTTGTATTTGTCGTCTTGATCCACAATTTCAAAATCAGAGACTCGACGCTCAACGTAAGAAGTGCCTGGTGGAATTTTGAAGAGTTTAAATCCATCAGCGTCAAATACGTCGCCGCTCTGGTTCTCACCTTTAACGGCACCTTCAGGCAAAGGTGTGAACAAATGCTTCTCATCATTTTGTTGAGTTTCTACAATACGATGATTGTCTTTTTTCTCGATAATGCGCAGACCGATGTAATGCATGAGCACGCTTTGATTGCTGATTTCAACTGGCTCTTCGGTCAATAGCACCACATGCTCCACAGTTTCGCCACGGTCTATGTCATAGCGTACTTGTCGCTGTGCTTCCCAAATGCTGCCTTTGGCATCGAGCTGTTTTCCGCGGGTGCGCATTCGTTCATTGCGAACCGATACACCAGGTTTGATGTTGATTTTCTTTCTGATTTTGGTGCCGGCAAACCATGGTGGAATTTTGTACCACTTCTCAATTTTATCCGACGGCAAATTACGCTCATCGTATGTAGAACCTTCGTGCAATTCTGCTCTCAAACGAAAGGGTTCTGCTTGCGCGGCTGGAGCAGCCAGGCAGAAAGCAATTGCTAAACACAAGCGTTTCAATGCAGTTATTTATCCTCTCCTTCCGTCAGTGGAACAGATGCACAAAGTGGGCTTTTTGATTCTTCCACAAGTTCGCTCAAATTTGAATTGGCAAAAGCTTCTTCCACTTGTGCGGTCGCTGCCGAAAGGCGTTTGTGTAAGGGGCAGAGGTTGAATCCGTGCGATAGAAGACCAAGAGGGCATGATTTAATATGCTCAATGGGGTCGACAGAATTGATCACATCTAAAATTGAAATATCTTGCGCATCCCTTGATAGAACAAATCCTCCACCAATGCCGCGTTGCGAATTGACCAATTTCCCTTTAACCAGCAGCTGCATAATTTTGCTTAAATAGCCGGGCGGTACTTTAGTGGTCTGAGCAATGGCCTGACCAGTTGCCGCTGATTCTTGTGTGGCAAGAAACACCATTGCACGTAAAGCGTATTCGGCGGTTTGAGAAATCATGCAAATCCTATAGCATACAAGTTTACCTTTTTATACAAAATACCACAGAATGGCACTCTTGAGGTTGACACGGTCTAGTCGAGTGCTATTATGGATAAAAAGGTACATTTGATTTAATTAGGAGCAGCTATGAAATTTATATGCACACAGTGCAATTACATCCTCGAAGAGGAAAAAGGGCTCGCAGCTTCCGGCATCGAGGCCGGTACCAAATTTGAAAATATCGCCGAAGACTGGCAGTGTCCCGACTGCTCTGCAACCAAAGAATATTTTCAAAACTGCTCCTGCGTAAGCGTTGCGGAAGCCGAAACAAATTTAGTCAGCAAAACGTAGGTTAGACAGCAAGGAGAATCATGAACAATTTTAGCCAGGCATCAGTTGGTATGCTCGTTGCCGAGCAACCATTGAGGGCGGCAGTATTCGATCGCTTCGGTATAGACTTTTGCTGTGGTGGCAAACAGACTCTTGAAGCCGCATGCCTGGCAACGGCACACGACATTGAGCTGGTGATTGCAGAAATTGAAAACAGCGATCGAATGGCCATAGGTGCAACTGGCTCAACGCATCGCTTAGCGATCTCGTCGATCATATTGAAACCACTCACCACGTTTATTTAAAAGCCGAACTTCCGCGACTGCAGGCACTGGCCGAAAAAGTTGCCCGAGTGCACGGGCAGAAAGAGCCGCGGCTGCTGAAAGTAGCAGCGATTTTTGCAGAGATGAGTCAAGCGATTCTACTACATACAGAAAATGAAGAAGCGGTGCTATTTCCATTCATACGCCAACTTGACAGCAAAAGACAAACGCTGTCCGGTGAATGCAAAACAAGTACCGTTGCCAATTTTCACATGCTAGAAGCGGAGCACAACGACGCCGGCATTGCCCTAATGGAAATGCGTCAATTGACAGATCAATATTCCACTCCAGACTACGGCTGCCAAAGCTGGCAAGCTCTTACGGCCGGGCTAGCTCATCTTGACCAAGATCTGCGCACACACATTCACAAAGAAAATACTCTACTTTTTCCTAAGGCCAGAGCAAAAGAATTGCAAATCGTCTGACCCAAACTTTATCTGTTCAACACTACACACATGAGCGTCTTCCCTGCGGTGTTAGCTGCTAGCATGGCGGGGCAAAAATAGCGCTTAACGTTCACTGGGAGGGCGTATGTCCTGGAGATGGAAGCTAGCAGTACTCTTTGTACTGATCGCGGGTTTTTCTACCCTCATATTTATGGGACACGAGGTCAGCGATCAAGCACCTCCGGTTCCTGACCGCATCATTAATAGCAACGGAGACCTGCTTTTCAAAGGCAGCGACATCATGGCTGGCCAGGCCGTTTTTCAAAAATATGGCCTCATGGATGTGGGGTCATTTTTCGGTCACGGCGCTTATAACGGGCCTGATTTTTCGGCCGAATATCTGCATAAATCGGGCGAGTATGCCCTCGATTATATGGCTCAGAAAAAATATCATAAAGCGTATGCCGATCTAGAAACCGGTGATCAAGGCAATTTAGACAGTACTTTGCAGAAAGAGCTGAAGGTCAATCGCTTTGACCCGGCCTCCAAAACATTGACCTTTACAGAAAATCAGGCCTTTGCTTATAGCCAGTTGGTTCCTTACTATGATACCGAATTTGGTGTCGGCCGAAAGCTGCCACTGCCGGCCAATTATATTGCCGATGCTACTGAACGTTTGCAGCTGAGTCGTTTCTTTGCCTGGGGTGCCTGGGTTTGCGTTACTGAAAGGCCAGGCAAAGACTACACATTTACAAATAACTGGCCTCCAGATCGCCTGGTAGGTAACGGCCCTAACTGGCAAATATTTTTCTGGAGCGCTATGAGTTTAATCATGCTCATAGGCGGCATAGGTCTGACACAGTTTCTGCTGAGCGCATTTCCTGGCTTAGGCTGGATGCCGGACGGTCAAGGTATGGTCGACAATGTCAAAAGTTATCAACCATTGCGGTCACAAACTTCGCTCTATCCCTATTTCACAGTGGTTGTTTTACTGTTTCTGTTTCAAACTATCTTCGGCATAGTGACGGCGCACTATATTGTTGAACAAGGATTCTACGGATTTGATATTCGCAGCATTTTGCCTTACAGCGTCACGCGCAGCTGGCATATACAGCTTTCAATCTTCTGGATTGCTACGGCCTGGCTTGCTGCCGGAATGTTTATGGCTCCGATGCTTTCGAAGAACGAACCGAAAGGACAACACTGGCTTGTCAAAATTTTATTTGTTGCCATTTTAATTGTGGCGGTTGGAAGCATTGGCGGAGAGTGGCTTGGCGTCAAAAATATGCTTGGCAATCTCTGGTTCTGGTTTGGGCATCAAGGTTGGGAATATCTTGAATTGGGACGTTTCTGGCAAGCGCTGTTGACACTAGGCATGGTGCTCTGGGCCGTGATTGTTTTTCGCAGCATCAGCCCCCTTCTCAAGGGCAAAGACCATGGCAGCCTACCTTATATGCTGCTTTACGGTGTGATGGCCATTCCATTATTTTTCAGTTTTGGCATGATGTATCATCCAGGCACCAATTTTGCCGTAGCTGATTTCTGGAGATGGTGGGTGGTGCATCTCTGGGTTGAAGGCATCTTTGAATTGTATACAACCATTATTGTGGCTTACTTCTTTTGCAGCCTCGGTATGGTTTCAGAAAAATCAGCCCTATCGGTTATTTACATAGACATTATCTTGTATCTGGGCAGCGGTATTGTCGGCATTGGGCACCACTATTACTGGACAGCGCAACCGGCTATTAATATGGCACTTGGATCTATGGTCTCAGCCTTAGAAGTAGTACCACTGACACTGCTAACAATGGAAGCCTGGAAATTTGTGGAGCTGGCCAAGGTAGATGGATCAATTAAAAACTTCTCGCATTATTGGGCCATGATGTTTTTAATTGCCGTCGGTTTCTGGAATTTCCTTGGTGCTGGAATATTTGGTTTCTTGATCAACACGCCTATAGTAAGCTATTACGAGCACGCTACATACTTAACTTCTAACCACGGTCACGCAGCCCTCATGGGTGTTTACGGCATGCTGGCCGTGGCGGCGATTTTATTCTGCACACGCTATTTGATGACTGACAATGCCTGGAGCAACAGATTAGCTGGAATATCTTTCTGGGGTTTAAACGTCGGCCTGATGCTGATGCTTGTGCTCAATATTTTCCCCGCGGGCGTTATTCAAATGATTGCCAGTTACGAACATGGGTTCTGGTACGCTCGCAGTTATGATTTTATCCATTCAGAATTGTTTCAACTACTTACCTGGTTGCGGGTGGCGGGAGATATTACTTTTGTCATGGCCGGAGTATTACCTCTCGTAATTCTTGTGGTTAGAGGCATGTTCTTCAGGCGACCAGCAGTTAAATTAGTATCAAGTAGCCCTGTTCAAGGCGATAATTAACTGATAGCATCGTCTAAATGCTCAATCGTGCCCTGGCAATTTCTTTGACGCTTGCCGCCATGCTCTGCTCAAGCGCAGCGGCCTGGGCCGACACTCTGCAAGGTGGAGTGACACAAGTTGAAGCCGTCGCACCTTCACTGCTGCCGGGTGCCGTTTACGACCGGGCCAAAATTGCCAATCGCATCACCAACTGGTACAGAATTCCGGTCTGGTTGGCAGGCACAAGGCAACGTACTGAAATAAGAAGCAATGCAGGCGTAGTCAAAAATGTTCGCAGTCGTGAACGCGGTCGGCAGCTCGATGCTGATGGACACATCTGGGAAGCCAGTCGCGAGCCGATATTTTACGACATCGACAGGGGTGAGCTGGTTTCGCACACTATATTGACGAAAAGCGAACCGCTACTTTTGACTAGACGTAAAGTGATTTTGCGGCTCGGCGGTACTATGGTGGCAGCAAAAAAGACAGGCGATGTAATCGTCGATGTAATGCAGTGGGAAGAAATTCACACTCTTACACCAGGACCAAACAATACGGTTGACGGCCTAATTAGCGAAACTCGAAACTTCGACAAGAACGGCAAGCTTACTTTGCTCAGTACAGAGCCTAAATATTACACTGAATATCTGGTGGCAGAATTTCAAGCTATAGATAAAGACAATCGTTTTGACTACAAAAAAGAATTTGCCGAATTTCTGCACAAGGCCGGCAAAGACAATTTGATTCCACCTTAATCTGTGTTTACTCACGCATTTGATTGCACCCAGTTCATAAAAGCACACAATCATCTAGTGGCTTAGATGACGAAGACCATTGAAGTGAAAGGGTTTGCGGTCAACTAGACAAGCAGGTATAGAATCGCGCTGTTACCTGTTGAGCTGGCGTGGAATAAGGTTTGTAAGCCCTTAATTTCTGGTGCTGCTTTATGACCAAAAAACTTAGTACATTTTCGTTTCCTCTTGTTCTGTCTCTTTTGGCAGCGTCTGTGCTTGCTCGGCCTGTTCAGGGTCAAGCATTTATGGAATATGGGGGCGTTCAGGCCGGTGCAGCCGGCCTAGGAGCCGGTCTTGCCGCCAGTCACAATAACGGCGCCGCCGTACGAAACACCTATGAGACCGCAGTGCAGGCTCAACAGGCTCTGGTGCAACAGAACAGAGCAATTGAACAATATTTGGCCATGGGCATAAAATACGAAACAAAAAAAGATTGGGACTCTGCCGAAAAATGTTTCACTTATGTTTTGCAGGTGGTCAATCGTCGCGACGGCCCCGGCAGCGCCAACGGCATTCCTGCGCTTAAACACATGGTTAATATAAAAGTAGCGCAAAATAAAATTGATGATGCCATTGGTTTTCAGAAAACTGTGGTGGCGTTTACTCAAGCGGCAAAAAATGCTGATCCGCGCAATACACTTAAGACAAAAATGGATCTTTCCAATCTTTTCTTGAAAAAGGAAGATTATTCCAGTGCAGAGCCTTATTTGCAGCAATCAGCTACCTTAGTGGAAGAAAATCAAGCCTTTGCCACAGATCAGAAACGCTCTACGCTTAAGACTTACACCAAAGTTTTACGCAAATTGAAAAAGAACGTTGAAGCCGACGCTGTCGACAGCAAATTGGCAAAATATGAAACAGCAGAAACTACTACTACTTCTGCTACTGCCACTACTTCTGCCACTGCCCCGGCAACAACTAGCACAGAAATAAAACCAGGTACAGATGCACTAAAACCAGATGTATTAAAAATAGAATCTCCAGCAGCCGGCACTAAAGCTTCTGTGGAAATAAAATAATCGATGGCAGTTGAAATAACAGAACCTGATCCGCTCCATAACGAGCTTCCTAAGCAATACACGGTCTTAGGCAAAATCAGATCAGGTGGTATGGGTGCGATTTACAAAGTAGAAAATCGCTTCACAAGACAACTTTGCGCCATCAAGGTGATGCGGCCTGAAGGAGCTCAGGACGAACAGTTGCGTAAACGCTTCATTGTCGAAGCCAAGGCAGCAAGCCTGCTTAAGCATCCTAATATTTGTCAGACCTTTGATTTTGGTGTCAGTGAGAACCATACCCTTTTTCTGGTAATGGAATTTTTAGAAGGTATTAGTCTCGAGCAAAAAGTAAACAGAGATGGCCCACTTCCTGCGGCAGAGGCAGTCTCAATATTTCAGCAAGTGAGCGCCGCTTTAAGCCACGCCCACGAATACAACGTCATTCACCGTGACCTGAAGCCAGACAACATCATGCTCAGTCGCAATAGCTCAGATGGTGGCACCATTGTACACATAGTCGATTTCGGCATTGCCAAAGTGCTCACCGCCCCTGGTGCCACTCCCTCAGGAGACGGTTTAACCCGTAACGGTGCGCTATTGGGTACCCCCATTTATATGAGCCCAGAACAAGCCCTGACCGAAGTCGTAGACTGTCGCTCAGACATTTATTCACTCGGTTGCGTCATGTATTTTGCACTAACCGGCAAGCCGCCCTTTGCCGCACCAACAGTTATGGACATCCTCTATCAACACGTACATAAGCCACCACCTGAAATTGATGCCAGCTTTAAAGTTGCGCCGGCAATGAAATCAATAATCATGAAAGCGCTGGAGAAAAAGCCGGCAGATCGCTACCAGACCATGCAGCAATTAGCCACCGATCTGAAAAAGCTGACCAAGGGAGTAGCCATAGAGCATCGCCTGCTGGCGAGAGATCGCAAAAAAATTCGCCAGAATCTGATGCTGATTTTGACCTTTTTCTTAGGCTGGGCCAGTATGTTTATAGCCTCCATGGCCGTCCAAAACTTCAAAACCATTTTGCCCAAAACGCCAGCCAAAGCCTCTTTTAAAAAATCAGTTAACTCCGCTACTGCCAAACATGGCAATCAAGAGACTATACTGAAGCATTGAACACAGGAAACTCGATGCATCGAATAGACGAGCTGGGCGAAGACAGAACCCTCGAGCGTGCCACTGGACCAGAAAGAGTGCGGGCGACCTTTCGCGTCTATCACCCGGGCCTCGAACCTGACCGAATCACTGAACTTCTTGAAATCAGTCCGTCTGTAGCATGGCGCTGCGGTGATGACGCTTACGGCTGGCGTAAGCGCCCCGGGCATAAAGCCCCGTCTGGAGGTTGGCTGCTCAGCACACGAACAGTAATTCGCGGCAATAATGCCATGGCTCATATAGATTGGTTACTAGACCAGTTAACCGGCAAAGCCGGCACAATAAAAGATCTGCAAGATCACGGATTTATGATTGATGTGGTGGTGGGCTGGCACGCCTCATCTTGGAATACCACTCCGGCTCTTACACCAGAAATAATGCGTCGACTTGGCAAGCTCAGTTTACCGATCTGGTTCGATGTTTATTTATTTGGTTCAGAAGAAGGCGAGCTAATCTGACCAATGAATTTTGAAACTCAACCACAAGAAACTTATGCTACTTTGCGCATTTATCATGCCGACTTAGAGCCTGCCTCATTGACTGACTTGTTTGAAGTCAAGCCGACTAAAGCCTGGAAAATGGGCGAAGTAATCACTGTTGAAAATCACGGCAGCAGCGCTAAATTTGAAGCCAAAACCGGAGGTTGGTTGTTGTCTTCAAAGCATGCCATTCGCAGCACCGATGCTATGAAACATATTGAATGGATGGTGGATGCCATGGCTAATCACGGCAACAACATCAGCAAACTGCAAAAAGACGGTTATACAGTTGACCTGGTGGTGGCATGGTTCTCTAATTCGTGGAATACGTGCCCGGCCCTCACTCCTGAACTAATGACCCGGGTGGCCAATCTGCGCATTCCCCTCTGGTTTGATGTCTACTTAGATCAGCCCATGGACCTCTCACTACTTGACTGATGCCCAATATTTTTCAATGGTCAACATTCACCCTGGTCTTACTGGCACCACTGATGGTATTGACGGCGATAGTGATTGCGGCGTTCAAACGTAAAGGATACGGTTGGCCGCAAGCCAGTTTGCCGCAGCAAATGCGCTTATATCTTGCTTGTTTGGTAATCATAAACTGTGTAGCAGCCTGGTGTTTTGCGCACTCTGGCTATGATGCTGCTCTCTCGTCAGAAACAACAGACCAATTTTCTATTCGATCGCTCCTTTTCCTTGCGTCTAATTTACTACTGATTTTGACTTGCTCGATGCCGCTGTTCTACAGATTGCAAACACTAATGTTTCAGCGCAAAATTTCTCTAATTCAAAATGAGGGAATAGACCGCGGTCTATTTCTCATGCTTACAAATCTGCTTTTCATTATCCTGACATTTTTGCTGGTGCCGTCAGTGCAATATTTTCTTGTTCACAACGGCTGGTTGCGCGGCAACGTAGCCGCACTGGCAGGGCTTTTTTATATCGGCTGCGCAGGCTCGATTGCCTGCCTGGCCCTGGCTGGAATATCAATCAGTTTTGCCCGAGCGCCTCAATTAGTGCGAACAATGCGCACTTTAAGAGATCAGGATCTTTTGCCTGATTATCTAGCCGAAAAAACCGATCAAGAGCTCTATCCGCTCATGGAGGCGGCCCAGGGACTGCTAAAACTCAACCGCACCGAAGCCTTGAAAGCCATAGAAGCTCTGGCTCTTAAGCCTGCGGGCGAACAAAACTTAGAGACAGACTCCAACCCAGAATCAAATTAGAATATGTTATTTGTAACCGCCGCCATATTGCACATTGGCAATCTTGATGAACTGTTTAGCATCCCAGAGATATGTCCACGAATCAGTGGCACAAAGCAAATATCGGCCGTCGGGGCTGAACATCGCAGCACGTATAGGAAACTCGTGTGCAATAGTGCCGACTTCTGCACCATTGGCGGTTCGCCATAATTTGGCGTTGGTTCCATCTAGAGTGACCAATTGTGTGCCGTCAGGATTAATAATCAATGAGGTGACCGGGTTGCTCTGAGGCATTTTCAGAGTCATCAGGCCCTGGGTAGCCGACCATAGCTGAAAATTCTCAGCAGTGGTGACCGCTATACATTTGCTGTCTTGACTGAGCACAACTTGCAGCACATTGCTTTGATGATCAAATTGCTTTTTAAACTCACCACTGACTGCATTCCAGGTGCGTGAATAGTCACCGCCACTGGTGACCACATAAGAGCCGTCGCGACTGTAAGCAATCCAGCGAATTAGAGAGCCGTGCTGCAAAGCCATAATCTCAGTGCCTTTGACGGCATTCCACAATGAGGCGGTGTTACCTGAGACGGTAACAAAAGTCTTACCACTAGGGCTATATATGATTACTTTAGCGCCGCTGATAAATGGCACTCTGGCGCTGAAGTCAGCAGCTGTATTACGAATGGGCATACCATTGCTGGGGTCGTCCATAAAGCGGGCGACTTTATCGCCGAAAACCACCGAATTAATCTGATTTACTTGAGATTCGGCGGGCAAGACGAATAATGAAATCAACGCCAGGCAACACGTGAAGGCGGCCAGCGCTCTGTTTGTGAAAAGTAAAGTATGCATAGAGCCTCATAAATCATGGACGGCTATGTTAACACCTGCCGTGGAATAAAGAAGCAATGGTGGGGGATGATAGATCATGAATGCAGATGGAAAGAAGAATAATAATATTAGTGCCAGCCCTGTAGATGTCGAGGTAGTGGCACTTAAAAACGTGGAAAAGCCGCATGAAAATAACGGCGATTCAAGCAAAGTTAAAAAGTTGCCGATTAGTAAAGCCGAAAACAAAATCACGGCGGCTGATCTGGTGCGCGTTAACACACAGAAGGGCCTGCGCACTTTACTGGCAGCAAAAGAAATCAGAATCAAAGATCTGCTCACTGATTTAGAGTACGAAGAAGAACTGGAGAAATTGCAGGTAGAGCTGGTCAAATTGCAGCGTTGGGTGCAAGAGAAAGGTCTTCGCATCGCCATTCTTATGGAAGGTCGAGACGCTGCCGGAAAAGGCGGAACGATCAGACGTTTCACTGAGCATCTTAACCCGCGCTCTATGCGTGTAGTAGCGCTGCCTAAGCCAACACACGAAGAATCTGGCCAGTGGTATTTTCAGCGCTACACACTGCAGTTGCCGAATGCCGGTGAGATCGTTTTCTTCGATCGCAGCTGGTACAACCGGGCCGTGGTTGAACCTGTCAATGGCTTTTGCACTAAGTTGGAATACCAAAGATTTATTCAGCAAGTGCCGGAATTTGAGCACATGCTCTATGAAGATGGTGTGATTATCATCAAATTCTGGTTTTCAATTTCAAAAGACGAACAGAAAAAACGCTTTGAATCAAGGCGCACAAATCCGCTTAAGCAGTGGAAGCTGAGCCCAATTGATGATCAGGCCCAAGAACTCTGGCGAGAATACACAACTCACAAAGAAGAAATGTTCAGCCGCACGCACATGTCTTACAGCCCGTGGATCGTGGTCAGAGCTAACGACAAGCGCATGGCACGACTAGAGAGCATTCGTTATGTTTTGAGTTTGCTCGACTATGAGGGAAAAGCGGAAGCCAGGGTACGACTTTATCCGGATCCCAATATCGTCAGCCGCTTTCACCGCAAGAGCGGCAATATTGATTGAAAGTTAACCTGCCTGCCTAATTGCCACTAATAAGCAAAACCCTCTAAGCTTTAACCTGCTAATTCTTCAAGAAACGGCTAGTCAAGTACATTTTGGCGCCCAAAATTTATACTCTATAGCAATGACGTTTGAGTTCACCGCAGAGCAAGTCTTAGAACTTGCGCCTGACTCTGCCGCGGCCAAGGCCGGGCGCGACCTCAGCTCGCCTGGAAAATGGAAAAATTTGAGCAAAAGCTCAGATGACCGGGCCATTTGGGGCCAGTGCCAGGGCTCTGGTTCTTCGCCTTACCAGACCCGCGCAGATTTAAATGGCCCCGCATTCAAATGCAGTTGCCCCAGCCGCAAATTTCCTTGCAAGCATAGCCTCGCCCTGATGATGTTGTACGTGGCTCATGGGGAGCTTTTCGACCAGGCTGAAATACCATCATGGGTGGCAGAATGGTTAGCCACCAGAGGTAGCAAACAAAAACGCAAAGATGACGTAGAGAAAAGTGCGGAGAAAACTCCAGAGCAATTAGACGAATTGCTTCAATCAAAAGATAAACGCAAACAAGACAGGCTGAGCAAAATACAAGCAGGAATCGAAGAGCTCGAACTTTTCGTCATCGATTTGATGCGACAGGGCATTGGCTCTGTGAAAAAACAACCTTTTGTATTTTGGAAAAACCGTGCCGCCCGCCTCGTTGACGCTCAAGCACCAGGTTTAGCGCGGCTGGTGAGTGAATGTGCTGAAATTTGCGCCCGTACCAGCGACTGGGAAGACGCATTAATTGACAAACTCTCTACTATCAATTTGATTTGTCGCACTTTTCTCAAAATGGATAAGCTATCACCTGAGCTCAAAGCCGATGTGCTGACGGCTATTGGCATCAATCAAAGTCAAGATGAACTTCTGGCCGGAGCCGGTCAAAGCGTAGACGACTTCTGGCTAGTCGTGGGGCAATACAACTACACTCAAGATCGACTGCGGGTGCAAAAAAGCTGGCTCTGGGGAAAAAAGGGACAGTCGGCGCTGGTTCTCAGTTTTGCCCACGGAAATGCCCCGTTTGATGTCATGCTAATTGCGGGTATTTTTTATCAAGCCGAATTAGTTTTCTATCAAGGGTCTCTTAAGCAACGCGCCTTGATTAAGACAAAGAATAGCGAACCAGCTATGGCTCCATATCTTGAAGGTTCTTCAGTGGCTCTGGCTCTAACAAGCTACGCTGAAGCTTTAGCCAAAACACCGTGGCTTGATACCATGCCTTTACTGCTGCAAAAAGTGATACCACATAAAACCAAAGACGGGAAATGGTGGTTAATTGATCAAGAAAAATCTGGGCTTCCTCTTATTGCCCGCGACGAAGTTGGCTGGCAGCTTACCAGCTATTCAGGCGGCGAGCCGCTCTCGCTCTTTGGCGAGTGGAATGGCACCACACTTAAACCGCTCTCGGCTTTTAAAAACGGCAATTATTTGAAATTGCAGACGGTGGAAGTGTGATGAGACAAGCAAAAAATCCCTTTCATGAATTAACCGAAACGGCCATACTGGGCACAGATCGAAAACCGCTCAGCGCCATTCTTGCAGGAGGTGATCTTGGCTGCACCATTGCCGCATTAGGCGAGCGAGAACTTCCCCAAGAACGTCTATTAATCGATCAATTAACGGCTATCAGCATTGCTAAAAAGGCGGGTGTAGTGCCAGGCAGTTTTACATGCGATCTATGGGTCTGTCCACGAGAAACTCGACATAAAGTCAGTGAAAGGTCACTGTCTTTATTAATTCAAGTGTTGACACTGGAAGCAAAAGGCAGTGAGCTGAAGCATTTCAAAATCATTTCAGAATGGCTCGAATTATGTGACAAAGCCCAGCAGCGAATGCCTGAAGAGTTTGTGCCGCGACTCTTAGACTGGGGAAGAAGCTTAATTGAAATGCACCAGTTAATTGGCCTTTGTTGTGGCCAACATTTTGACTGGCTTTTAAGTTTAAATGAAGACTGGCGCCTGACTTACACTGGTAAACAAAGCGTCGACAAGCAAGATCTAATTCAAACTTTTGAGATTGGTGAACAAAAAGATCGATTGCAAGCTTTTGCATCAATGCGTTCTCTCTGGCCTGAAGAAGCCCTCATATTGCTGGCAAACTCTTTTGAAAAGGAATCATTTGAAAATAAAGCAGCATTCTTAAAAGTGTTGAGCAAAAAGCTTCAGCTTTCTGATGAACCTTTTCTCGAAAACACGCTGAAAGACAGGCGCAAAGAAGTGCGTGCCCAAGCGGCTACAGCGCTGGGAGCAATATCTGGCTCTCGCCTGCAAAAAAGAATGATTGCGCGAGCAAATCAGTATCTCTCATTCGAAAATAACAAACTAGCAGTCAATCTACCTGAAGAATTAGACGATTCAATGTTGCGCGATGGAATCGTCGAAAACTCACCATTTTATCTTGACTCCCGCATTGGTATAAAAGCGAACTGGCTCTGCCAGATCCTGAGTTTAGTTCCGCCTTCGCACTTTGAGCAAAAATTTGGCCTGAACGCTAGCGAACTGCTGGAAGCAGCCCTGGCCAACCGCGAATGGTCACTGGTTCTTTCGCTGGCTTTGATGGCGGCAGCGGCTAGGTTTGGTGGAGAAATGCAACAGGCTCTATTAAAACGTGAAGATCTAAATATTACTGATTCGCAAGCGGGGTTAGCCCTACTAAAAGCCTTGCCGCAAGAGCATCTGGAAAATTTGATTTTGCAAAAATTGCCTAGCTGGTCGCAAGCACGCGACAGCATCAAAGCTGCTCCCAGACTTGATTTATGGTACTACCTTGAACAAGTCGATTTTAACTGGAGCGAAAGATTTACTCGCGAAATAATCAAATTTATCATCAAAGAGAGCCGCGAAAAGGTGCCGGTCTTTGGCCACACTTTCTACAGCAACGCCAGCAACTTTGCCCTGCGCATGCATATTGTCGCTGGTGAGCTGATTGACCAAATTAACGTCGATGCTGATACCGCCGACATTTACCGCCGCAACGCGCTAGAGCGCATGACCGATACGGTCAAATTACGCTACGATATTTTTCAATCGTTTAATAATATCGATAATCAACAGAAGGGGCCCACTCCATGACCGAAACACTGGCTCAAGTATTGCGTGAACACGCTGAGACGCAGTATGCGCACGAGCTGTCTGCGCTGGCTGAAATAGACAAGAGACAAAGGCCACCAAGTTGGAAGTTGTCACCGTGGGCGGTGATGCAATATTTGATGGGCGGCACTCTGGAAAACGGTTTTGAAATCACGCCCAAATATATCGGCAACAGACGCATTATTGAAATTGCCATTGCCACGCTAACCACTGACCGCGCTCTTTTGCTTTTAGGAGTGCCCGGTACGGCTAAAACCTGGGTATCAGAGCATTTGTCGGCAGCAATCAGTCTAGATTCTACGCTGCTGGTTCAGGGTACTGCGGGTATGGCTGAAGAACAGATTCGCTATGGTTGGAATTATGCCCGACTGATTGCTGACGGCCCTTCAATCAACGCTCTTGTTTCCAGCCCGGTGATGCAAGCCATGCGTCACGGCAAAATTGCCCGCATAGAAGAATTGACGCGCATACCAGCCGACGTGCAAGATTCACTAATAACTATACTGTCAGAAAAGACCCTGCCGATTCCTGAACTTGGTGACGAAGTTCAAGCGGTCAAGGGCTTCAATGTCATTGCCACTGCCAACGACAGAGATAAAGGTGTCAACGATCTTTCCAGTGCTTTAAAAAGGCGCTTCAATACTGTGGTCTTGCCGGTACCGGCCAGCATTGAAGAGGAAGTAGATATTGTGGCAAGACGTACAGAGGCCTTAGGTAGGGCTCTGGAGTTACCGGCCGAACCACCAGCTCTGGAAGAAATAAGAAGAGTGGTAACTATCTTTAGAGAGCTTCGCAACGGCACCACCCTTGATGGCAAAAATAAGCTTAAGTCTCCCAGCGGTAGCCTGAGTACTGCAGAAGCGATTTCAGTCATCAATAACGGCCTGGCATTAGCCGGTCATTTTGGTGACGGCATTATTAAAGCCGAAGACATGGCCTCAAGCATTGTCGGTGCCGTGATAAAAGATCCGGTACAAGACGCGGTAGTATTTCGTGAATATCTAGAAACTGTAGTGAAAGAAAGAGAAGGTTGGAAAGACTTCTACCGCGCTTTGCGCAATATCTCCTGAATGGCCGAGACAAAGATATTCGGCATCAGGCATCATGGGCCAGGATCGGCTCACAGTCTTGTTGCGGCCTTACATCAGTTTAAACCTGATTGTGTTTTAATTGAAGGGCCGCCTGAAGGCAATAGCATTTTGCCACTGGTGGCGGAAGCAGGCATGTCACCACCTGTAGCACTACTTATATATGCTCAAGATAATCCCAGGCAAGCCAGTTATTACCCTTTTGCGGAATTTTCGCCTGAATGGCAAGCAATCAAATATGCCGTCACTAGCGGCATCTCCTGCCGCTTTATGGATTTGCCTCAAAGTCACTGGCTGGCTCTGAATACTGCCCGACTAAAAAAAATGCAGGCCACTGGTATTGTCGCCCCGGCACAGCCAGAAGATTTTCAGTTAAGGCCCTCTATTGAAGCACCAGGTGAACTTGAAGAGGCTAACAGGGAAACTACAGAGCATCAAGAAATAATTGATCACCTTCAGGCAGCAGACAATCAAGATCTTAAAGATTTACTTGCCGAACAAGAACAGGAGCAAATACTAAAACAGCGGCAAGAGCTGAGAGAACGCATTAAGGCAGACCCTATAGGCGCCCTGGCAGAAGCTGCTGGTTTCAGTGATGGAGAGCGCTGGTGGGAGCAAATAGTAGAACAGCGCGCTGCCAAAAGCGACAGTGCGGTTGACCATTCTGTTTTCGACGCCATTGCCGAAGCCATGCAAGTATTGCGATTAGAACTGGCATCAGAAGAGGATCCTGATGCTCGCGCCAAGACTGCCAAACTAGAAGTTTCTGATGATGGCAGCGAACGTATTATTTTTGACGAAGACATAATTATGGAACCGCTACGCGAAGCGCACATGCGCCAGACCATGCGCTCTGCTGCAAAAGAATTCAACAGAGTGGCTGTAGTCTGCGGCGCGTGGCATACACCGGCCCTGCTTAATATGCCGCCTGCCAAAGAAGACAGCGCACTGCTAAAAGGTTTGCCCAAGCAAAAAGTAGATGCCACCTGGATACCCTGGACCCACGGTCGTCTCTCATTTGCCAGCGGCTATGGTGCCGGAGTGCACTCACCTGGATGGTATCAACACATTTTCAATAATCGAGAAAATCCGGTCTTGACCTGGTTAGTTAAGGTGGCGCAGCTTTTGCGTGATGAAGATCTTGATGCTTCATCAGCTCAAGTTATCGACACCTTACGACTGGTTGAAGCAGTTTCAGCCATGCGAGAGCTTGCTCATCCAGGCCTGGACGAACTGAATGAAGCCATTATTACAGTGCTGTGCAACGGCAATAACACTCCTCTGGCTTTGATTCGCAAAAAGCTCATAGTGGGTGAGAGCCTCGGGCAAGTACCCGAAAATACACCAGGCACGCCCCTTGAGCGTGACCTCAATCAGCTGCAAAGTAAATTGCGCATGAAGCCTGAACCAATTGCGAAAATTCTCGAACTTGACTTGCGCAAACCGCTTGATCTAAGTCGCAGCGAACTTTTAAATCGCTTGCTGATTCTTGATATCGACTGGGCAGAAAAGCAATATATTCGCGGCAAAAGCGGTACTTTTCACGAAAACTGGGACCTCGAATGGTATCCGGAATTAAGCATCAGATTAATAGAAGCCGGCATCTGGGGCCGAACTATTGAACAAGCTGCTGCAGCTCGGGCAGCCGATGTGGCCAGCAGAACCAATAGCCTGGCTACCCTTGTAGATTTACTCGAAAAAATCTTGGAAGCCGATTTGCCAGACGCCCTCAATCAGGTAATGACTCGTATCAATAGCGAAGCGGCCATGGCCGGTGATGTGATTGAGTTGATGAAAGCAATTCCTACATTGGCTCGTGTAGTGCGCTATGGTAATGTCAGAGGCACCGATATTGGTGCGGTTAAATCGATCATTGACGGCTTAATCACTCGCGTCTTAATTGGTCTACCGGCGGCCAGCCAGTCACTAGATGACGATGCTGCCGATTCGTTGCAAGCATTAATTACTGAAGTAAACGCCGCTTTGCTTTTACTAAATTCTGCTGAAGATCTGAAAGCTTATCGCAGCGTGCTGGCAAAACTGGCTGAAGATGCCGGTCTGCATGGCCACATCAGCGGCAAAGCGACCAGGCTTTTGTTCGAAGGGCGCACACTTGACGAACTAGCGGCAGCACGCATGATGCAATTTGCACTTTCTCGAGGTTCTGAACCACTCTATGCTGGCAAGTGGCTGGAAGGCTTTCTCTCTGGCAGCGCACTGGTATTGATACATGATAGTCGCCTCTGGCAGCTGCTAGACAGTTGGCTATTGGGCCTCAATCAGGAAAGTTTTTCAGAATTATTGCCTCTGTTACGGCGCACATTTTCAACATTTACCAGCCCAGAGCGTCGCCAGATTGGCGAGCGTGTAAGAGACACACAGCCTGTTGCCGGTGAAATAATGCTGACGGAAGAAATAGAAGACAACCTCAATCTTGAACGCATTCGTCCGCCACTAAATATGGTGCGCTTTCTACTTGGTCTTGAACCGCTTCCTGAAGCTGGAAAAGATGGCAAAGGTGGTTCTGAGTGAGCGAGCAACTGGAACTGAAACCGGAACTGGAACTGGAACTGAAACCGGAAGAAAGGCTGAGACGGTGGCGACTGCTGCTCGGAAGCCAGGATAGAGAAGGAATGCAACACACCCTTGCCGGTGAAGATGCCGCCATCGATGCTACTTTATCCGCCCTGTACAATCCCCGCGAAGATGACGGTGGCGAAAGAGGCGCAGATCTGGGAGGCTCCAGCCCCAAAGTGGCGCGCTGGTTAGGAGATATTCGCAAATATTTCCCGTCTTCTGTTGTCACCATAATGCAAAAAGACGCCCTGGAAAAGCTCAATCTTAAACGCATGCTACTTGAACCAGAGCTTTTGTCGTCGATGGTGCCTGATGTCAATTTAGTGGCGACGCTTGCTGCCCTCGGTTCAGCCATGCCCAACAAAACCAGAGAGACCGCGCGCATGGTGGTGCGGCAAGTGGTAGACCAATTGATGGCTCGCCTGGCCAATCCTACCAGACAATCAATTATGGGCGCCGTCAATCGCTCGATGAAAAATTTCCGCCCCAGACACAATGAAATCAACTGGGCCAGAACCATTCAAGTCAATCTTAAACACTATCAACCCAATCTAAAAACAATCATTCCACAAAGGTTAGTCGGCTATGGTCACAAACGCTCAAGCCTGAAAGACATAATTTTGCTTGTTGATCAAAGTGGTTCTATGGCCACTTCAGTTGTTTACTCGAGTATCTTTGCGGCGGTCCTGGCGTCGCTACCGGCACTTTCCACCAGAATGGTTGTCTTTGATACATCAGTTGTTGATTTAACCGAAAAACTGGCTGATCCGGTAGAAGTAATTTTTGGCACTCAGCTCGGTGGCGGCACCGACATCAATCGCGCCATAGCTTACGCACAAACTCTGGTGCGCAGACCAACCGATACGATCTTGATTTTAATCAGCGATCTATTTGAAGGCGGCAATGCCCAAGAAATGTTGAAGCGCGTTTACACACTGGTCAACTCTGGTGTAAAAGTTGTGGCCCTGCTGGCCTTAAACGATCAGGGCGCCCCGGCGTTTGATCACCATCACGCGGCACAATTTTGTGAAATGGGTATACCTGCTTTTGCTTGCACACCCGATAAATTTCCTGAACTAATGGCTGTAGCGATAAACAAAGGTGATGTATCAGCCTGGGCGGCAGGCCAGGGTATCGTCACCGCCCGTGGAGAAAAGACAAGTAGCTAAATCAGAACGCCAAGCTGCTAAATCAGATAAACGCCAGGCTAATTTACTTCCACGATGCTCGATGCTCTGACTTCACCGCGTTTGATAATGCCCACCACTTTGACAACGTGCGCTTTATCACGCTTGGTAGCCTGCATAACTTTTTTAGCCATCTGGGAGCTGCCATTGTCAAGATCAAGCCACTCTCCCTGACTATAAATTGAAAAGCCCGCTTCACAACAAGAAGGTTCTAGAGAGCAAGCTTTGGTGTGCTCTTTTACACTTTTCATGGCGTCTTTTTTGTCACCCTGGATGGCGGCAGCGCAAGAACGATCAACTAGATATCCTGTCCACGACTTTGAATTAGGCGCCTCAGCTGTGCCTGACGCCTTGGCTGGAGCACTTGCAGCTTCAACTTTGGCGGGCACAGTTTTGGTTTTAGCCGAATTTGTGGCAGCATTTTTTAAAGTCGAAGCAGGCACGGCGTGCGCTGCCGAGATGTTGGCGAAGAAAATTATCAAGGCTAATGCTGGAGCAATGCCCTTGAAATTTGTTATAGAAATGAGTTTATCTAACATTGTCGACCCTTAGTTATTGCTTAAATAGACATGATGATAGCAATGGTAGCAGAAGGCGTCTTGAGATGAACGTTGAAGAATTGGCCAAAAGCCTGGTCAAAATCACAACACGCCTGCCCGAAAACGAGGCGGAGCAAATCCGCGACTATATTTATGCAACTAGAGTGAAGACTCTGGGCCTTGTTTGTACCAAAGAGACGGAAAATTCTACCAAGGGCATAATTGGTGGCGCCCCGTTGCTACCACCGTTTTTTAAGTGGCCTGACGACCGTTACAATCAGCCCATGATCTTTCTGGCACAGTTTGACCTCGCTGCTTTGCCAGAGGTGCGCGAGCGAGCACCAAAGGACGGATTGATTACAATTTTTCGCTCAGAGGCAGCAGCAACTTTAAACAGTAAAGATCGCAAAGGTTTTTCCGTCAGCTATATCAAAGAAAGTGATCGCAAAAGTGCGGTGCGCACAGCTCATCCTGATAATCTTCAACTGGAGCCATATACTTTCGAGGCCGGCTTAACCTGGACGATAAGTAATAACGCCAGCGAACTCAAATCAAGTCTACATATGCCGTTTGATTTGCAGAAAGAAGTGGATGACTGGATCAGAGCATTCAATGCCCTGTCAAAATGTCCCGCCCAATTATTTGGCAGCAATGTCGCAGACTTCAGGCAGCTGCAAGAAACTTGCGCTTTTGCTTTCAACGGCATTTCGTACAACAGTGCTCGTGCTGCGGATACCCATTTTTCGCATTTGCTTTCAGATGCCGATGACTGGGTGCTACTGGCGCGCATCGATGAAAAGATGCTTTTTGGCACAACGCATCCGGTCAGTGAAACACTGGTACTGATACGGCAAGAAGATTTGCAAGAGCGCTTGTTCGAAAGAGCCTGGACAATTGTGCGCGCAGCTTTAAATTAGTGTATCTGTTTATTGCCATCGAGCCATTCAATCACATGAGCCATTGATTTTTTCACCTGCGCTGTGAAGGTGGCAGGGCGAGTGCTAGGCTCTAAGCCGGCCAAGTAGTTGCCGGTGCTTTTGTGATCGAAAGCTCTGCGCAAAAACATTTTGGGGTCATTAATTGCTTCCATTGAGGTTGGTACTTGATTGCGATCAAAGCTCAAAGTCAGTTTGCCCGAATTAATCGGAATTTTAGTGCCGGGCCAAACCATGTCTGCCGCCAGCGCTTTGCCATCAAGTGCCAAAGGTTCAACTACGATAGAACGACTGTGGGGCTGATATTGACTGCGCAGCATCAATTCTTGAATGTTGGTCTTGCTGGGCATCAAAACCCGAGTGATTTTAGAGTGGAAAAATTCAGTAGTTCCATCTACCCTTTTTTCAAGTGGAAAAATTTTCTCAATATTTTTGGCGGCAGCTTCACCGTCGGCGATATCGTAACGCTGCTTTGTCACCACTGGTGATATCGGGCTAACTGGCTTGTATGCGCTTTTGGCATCTGAAATCATGGCGGTGACACGTTCGGCAGGAGTCATCAGCGTAATGTCGTGATTAGAGCGGTCGCCTTGCTTGAGCACACCAACAAGGTGGCCTTTGGCATCAAGAATTGGACCTCCAGAGTTACCGTTTTCAGCGTGCATACCGATGCGCATGTTAAGCGGATCTACTCGAGGAGCTTTGATCGTTGCTCCAGGCGATAGAAATGGTTTCTGCCAGCCATTAGGGAAGCCAACTGTGTAGAGCACTTCGCCGCCAATATTATCCTTCACTACACCTGACCCGCCAATCGGAATGCCGTCAAAATGAGCGGCAGCTTTGGCATCTTTCAATTGCAGTAGTGCAAGATCTTCAAAGTCGTTGGCCTTAACAACGTCGGCTTTATGAGCGCGGCCGAAGCGATCGAAAACAGTCACCTCAAGCGCGTCTTTAACGACGTGTTGATTAGTCACCATTCTGCCGTCTTTTCCAATTGCGAAAGCGGTGCCAAATTTGCCGGACAGACCATCATTGTTCAAAGCCAGGGTTTCAACGCGACCAACTTTACCAGACACACTTGAGTAAAGCCGGGCCAGTTCACTGTGTTTCGGCAAGGTCAATTTGTTGCCGATTGCAGCTTCTTCACCAACTGTCACTAGTGGTATCTCTACTTTGGCATTGGCCTGACGCACGAAATACGAGCGCGACCCGACTGCACCGGCACTTCCCGCCACACCCATTAGAGTGGTGTCAAAAAGAAATGCACCGGCCGAACTGCCTACGATTTTCTTATTTGCTGCCTGCTGAGCGTCTGATTGCCAGCTGGAACGAACGGCTTGACTGACATCAGCAGCATGGCTGACCACCTCGGCGCCAAAAGCTACTCCACCCGCCAGACCAAAACTTTTAGCTGCCAACCCAATCATGCCTGGTTTGCGAGTAACAACCGCCAGTCCAAAACCAAAAGCAGCTGAACCAGCCACTTTCAAGCTGGTTTCACCAGGATTCTCTACTGCTCGCTTCGCTTCCTGCACAAAACCAGAGCCGGCTCCAGCGAGCAAGTCTAGCTCGCGCATTACCTTGTCACTAAGCGAATCGCCCTCAGCCTGACCGGTAGCGCCCACCGGCTTGACCCCTTCGGATTTCTTAGATTCAGGTTGAAGAGAGTCGAGAGGCATCTGTAACCATCTTAATAAGTCTATATAGACATAGTAATGGCGACCTTGAGCAACGTCAGTGGGGAAAATACGAAGTGATTAATTAAACTGCCTGAAAATTACCCGGCGGTTTCTGGCGCGGTTAGCCTCGTTGGTATTTGGCTTTTCCGGTTTGGTAAAACCAAAGCCCACAGACTTGAGGCGCTCCGGCGCAATACCGCAATTCTGCACCAGATATCGGGTGACAGATTCGGCCCGTTTTTGCGACAGAGTCATATTGTAGTTGTAGCTGCCAATGGTGCAGGTGTGGCCTTCTACCTGCAGTTTAAGTTTAGGCTCGCCGGCAATATAGTGACTGAGCGAACGCAAAATCGCTTTGGAAGAATCACGCAGTTGCGCCGAATCAAAATCGAACAAAATCAAGTAGGAAGTGGCTACACCACCGTCTTTGAGCTGATCAAAAATATGCTTCGCTTCTTTGGTGGCGTCGCTCTCACCATAAGCGTGACTGAGTGAAGTTACCCAGCGGAAAGGCGCATTCCCCTGCACCATCAATGGAAAGCGGGGGTTATCGAGCACCCAATAATTCCAACCATTGTCACAAGTGGCCTTGATGCATCGTACCGGTTCGTCTTTGCCATCAATGCGCATATTGATGGTTTCTTCCCCATCACCCTTGATATACCGAGGCACGGGCACTGCCTCTTGATGCAAAATCATAACGCTGTCGGGGCCGTCCAGCGAAAACTCAGAACGTCTGCCGGCTTTCAAATCTTTGAAAAGTGCGTCTGAGATTCTAATGGCATTGGTGTAACCCACCAGGGTGGTGGTCTCGTGCTTCGGATAGAAGAGACTGACTTTGCGCGATTGATGCACATCACCCGGTTCCACCCGCCTTGAGCCAGAAGCGTCGGCCGGATCCCCCATTTGCCATTCGTAGATGAAGCCGTCGCGGCCGGCTTCTTCAATGCGTGCGACAAAATCATAGTTGCCAACGAGACGCCACTGAGTGTCGAGGCCGTCGAATATATGGAAAGTGACTTCCAGACCAGGTGCCAGCACCACCTGGGTAGTGGGATCGGTGATTACTCTGCCGCCTGTAGCCGTCTGCGCAGGGTTTGCCGACGGATCATCGATAATTGTCTTTTTCGGCGGCAATTTTGACGCTGCCTCGGCAGCGCCGGCGCTCAGCAGCCACAAAACGGCCAGAAGGCACATCAGCAGCACTGTCTGCAGTTTATTAACTCTTGAGTTTCCCATTACTTCATTGTCGCAGAGCTGAGCGCCAATTATGAAATTCAGCCAAAGATGATTAAAGAAAACTAGAGTTTTGGCATATTGAGCTGCCAGTTCAATAGTCTGACATTAGAGGCTCCCGGTTTTTCTGGGAGCGGAGCACTATGAAATTTGTGATCAACAACGGAGTTAAGAGCTATGGGCAAGGCAGTAGGAATCGACTTAGGCACCACCAACTCAGTTGTAGCGGTTATGGAAGGCGGCCAGCCAACCGTGATAGCCAATACTGAAGGAGCCCGCACTACCCCATCGGTAGTTGCCATAAGTAAAGGTGGCGAGAGACTGGTAGGGCAATTGGCCCGTCGCCAGGCAGTTGTCAATCCACAAAACACTGTTTATTCAATAAAGCGCTTCATGGGCAGACACTATTCTGAAGTGGCCTCCGAGTTGCAAAATATTTCATACAAAGTCAAAGAAGGCCCAGAAGGCGGCTGCAAAGTTGTGTTGGGCGGAAAAGATTATAGCCCTGAAGAAATTTCAGCCATGATTTTGCGGAAATTGAAAGAAGATGCTGAAAAATATTTGGGTGAAAAAGTAACCGGTGCGGTGATTACCGTGCCCGCATATTTTAACGATTCACAGCGTCAGGCAACCAAAAACGCCGGACAAATTGCCGGCCTCGAAGTATTGCGCATCATCAACGAACCAACCGCAGCTGCACTTGCTTACGGTTTAGAACGCAAAAAGAATGAGACTATTTTAGTCTTTGACTTAGGTGGTGGCACATTCGACGTTTCAGTTTTAGAAGTAGGCGACGGCCTGTTTGAAGTTAAATCAACCTCTGGTGACACTCACCTTGGTGGTGACGATTTTGACCACATGGTTGTGGAATGGCTGGCAACAGAATTCAAATCGGCTGAAGGAATTGATCTGCGCAAAGATCCACAAGCTTTGCAAAGATTGATGGAAGCTGCTGAGAAAGCCAAAATTGAACTATCGTCAGTGACTGAAACAACAATTTCATTGCCGTTCGTCACCGCTAACGAAACCGGTCCAAAGCACTTAGATATGAAGTTGACGCGCGCCCGCTTCAACGATCTCACAAGAGATCTTGTGCAGCGTTGTAAGAAACCAGTGGAACAGGCTCTGGCCGATGCGAAGCTGACTTACGATCAAATTGAAGAAGTGGTATTGGTCGGCGGGTCTACTCGTATTCCAGCAGTTAAAGATCTGGTTAAGAGTTTGACTGGTGGCAAAGAACCAAACCAGAGTGTGAACCCTGACGAAGTGGTGGCAATCGGTGCTGCTGTTCAAGCAGGCGTTCTGGCTGGCGAAGTGAAAGAGATTGTATTGCTGGACGTCACTCCACTTTCACTTGGTATTGAAACCATGGGTGGTGTCTTCACCAAACTGGTGGAGAAAAACACCACTATTCCAACTCATAAATCGCAAGTATTCTCCACCGCCGAAGACAATCAACCAAACGTTGATGTTCAAGTCTTCCAGGGCGAACGCGCCATGGCCCGCGATAATAAAATGCTCGGTAATTTTATTCTCGACGGCATTGCTCCCGGTCGCCGTGGCCAGGCTAAAATCGAAGTTTCATTCGACATCGACGCCAACGGTATTGTCTCCGTCACTGCCAAAGATCAAACCACAGGTAAAGAGCAGAAAATCACCATTACCGCTACCACTAATCTGACAAAAGAAGATATTGATCGCATGGTCAAGGAAGCCGAGTCGCACGTCAAAGAAGATGAGCTTTTCAAAGAAAAAGCTGAAATGCGCAACGACGCTGACGCTCTTACTTATGCAGTTGAAAAACACATTGCCGAGAACGGCAGCGCCAACAGCGATGAGAACAAAGAAAAAGCGACCAAGCTGATTGCCGACGTGCGTCAAAAAGTCAAAGACAATGTAGACAATGACTCACTGAAAAAAGCGATTGAAGAATTGCGCAATTTGTTTGTAGCCATTCAACAAGAAGCAGAAGCGAAAAATAGAGAACCTGTAGGCGCCACTGCCGGCGGTTCGTCTGCTGGCTCGTCCGCATCAGGTGGGCAAGGCAGCTCAAGTTCTAGTTCTAGTTCATCAAGCTCTGGCTCTGGGTCTAGCTCAAGCTCTGGCGATGATGTAGTCGATGCTGAAGAGTTTAGTGAGGTGGTAAACAATGGAAAAAGCTACTTTCGGCGCTGGATGTTTCTGGGGAGTTGAAGAAAACTTCCGTCAACTCAACGGCGTCACCGAGACAAAAGTGGGATACAGCGGCGGCCATATCGAAAATCCGACCTATGAGCAGGTCTGTGGCAAAAACACAGGCCATGCTGAAGTGGTAGAGGTGATTTTTGATCCTGCGGTGATTACATATCAAGAACTTTTGCGTAAGTTTTTTGAAATGCATGACCCGACCACTCTCAACCGTCAGGGCCCAGATCACGGCAGCCAGTACCGCTCAGCTGTCTATTTTCATTCGCCTGAGCAAGAAACAATGGCTGCAGAAGTGAAAGCCGAATTAGACAAAAAAGGGGTTTTTCAAAATCCTATCGTGACTGAAATTACCGCAGCTAAACCATTTTATGATGCTGAAGAATATCATCAGAAATATCTGGCTAAGCGCGGCATTAATGTCTGCCACTAAGTAAG
>CASBPX010000053.1 GCA_949127735.1 Candidatus Obscuribacterales bacterium
CTCTCCATCCAAACAGTCTGCCAGATACCCGTGGTACGCGGATACCAGATGGAGTGAGCGGCGGGCAGCCAATCTTGCTTGCCGCGGGGCTTGCTCATGTCGTGCGGGTCATCGAGCGCTTGCACGACGATGGTCTCAAGCCCACCCTCTTTGCTGAGATGGTTGCTGAGATGGTTGCTTAGATGGTCAGTGATGTCGATGGAAAACGGCGTGTAGCCACCTTCGTGAGAGCCGGCAAGGTGACCATTGACAAAGACATTGCAGTGCCAGTCGACCGCACCGAAGTGCAGAACCAGCCGCTTGTCGTTCTTGAGCGCCGGAGCGTTGAACTGCCGACGATACCAGACCGCCTTGTAGAAACTCTGGTCGGCGACCAAGCTGGCCGGCGTTTCGGGCGCGTAGGGAACGACGATCTTGCGATCAAACTTGACCGTCTTGACCGTGAGCACGGCCTCGTGATCGATGACGAAGTCCCATTCGCCATTCAAGTTATTCCAGTCAGCGCGCTGCATGAGCGGCCGCGGGTAACCGTGCTCGCGAGCTTGATTAATAATATTCCGTTTCATGATCTGAGTCCTCGAAACTTGATGTTAAAAATTAGTGCTCCGGTTATAGCGCCGGGGCGTAGACCTGTCCTGCGTTCAGCACCGAAACCGAGGTTCCCACCACTGAATAAAGAAAATCTGGGCGCATGCGTGCAGCCTTCTTGGCAGAAGGTTTCACCGCTGTGCCGCCGCTGACGAACGTGACATGACCAACACCAAACACGGTCATGCGATCGGCCTCGATCAGAAGACCAGTGTCTTCGTCAAGGCCGATGCCGAGCGCGCCCGGGAAGAGCTGGCCTGCGGCAAGCAAGCGATTGAACCTTGCTCGCGCCAAGAAATGGGTGTCGACAATGGTGTTGGTCAGCAGACCTAAACCTTTGCCGACGGTCAGGGAACCTTCTCGCAACAGCCCGTCTGTCATGCCACCAGTGATGATGTCAAAGCCGACTGCCGCAGCTCCTGCTGAAGTACCGGCAATCAGGCCGCCATTGCGAAAGTAGCGGCGCAACTTGGTGGCACCAATCTTGCCGAGACGATCGAGGAGATCGTTCTGGTCGCCGCCGGTCAGGTAGATGCCGGTGACGTCATCGTCAATCACCAGGCGCTTGCCGGCAACGGCAAAGGTGATTTTGCTCACGCCCTTCTTCCGCATCTCTTTGTCGAGGTCTTGGCAGACTTCGAGAGGAACAGTACTGGCGAAAGGAATGACCAGGATGTGTGCGTTTTCGCCACCGGCCAGCTTGACGAAGTTGGTCAGGCAGCGCTTGGCTCGACCGCCAATAATAAACAGCCTTCCCGTCGCGTGGAGGGGAAGGCCGGTAACCGTGCTCTTTTTCATTTGGGCTCCTTAGGAGGTTAAAAAGGCCTCGCACTGCCGCTGGTATCACGACCCTACTTAGGCTTAGAGTCTACAACCGTCACTACCGGCGTTACCGGCGTTACAGGAGTAGAAGCGACAGTCGCTTCGGCTTCCTTCGAGGCCGCGAGCGCTTTCTTGGCCGCTTCAGCGTTGCTCGCCTCAAGGGCGATGGCGCGCTTGGAAAGCGGTTTGTACATCCACATGTTGACGGCGCCAATGTTGTCCTGAGGCCATTTCGGGCCTTTGAGATCGAGGCCGGCAGGAATGTATTGCGAAGGCAGAGACTGCACTACAACCACCCACGACTCTTGCTGACGGGTGAGCTTGATGCCACTGGCCTTGATTTTCTTCAAGCCGGCGGCAAACTCGTCCATCAACTGAACCAGTGCGGGGGTGGCGTACTTGTAGCCTTGAGACTCGGTCCATTTGGCCACATGGTAATGGCTGCTGGCGTTCTCGACGTAATCGTATCCGGCCTTGAGGCACAGACTGTCCATCACCGGAATGATGCCGCGGGAGACGTCAGGAATGGGGTTGCCATTCTGGCCTGGGGCGCGCGTCGACTTCCAGGCCACGTTGAAGTGCTTAAGAAACACTTCAGGCTGATTGATGAAGCGAAACGGATTTTCGACGAATCGGTCGTATTCACTGTCGCCGGTGGCATCAACAAGACGCGATCCAGGCATGAATCCGTAAACCGAAGCTTCTGCGAACTTGCTGTCTTCGGGCATGTTCGCAATTGTCAGTGGCGAGTTGACGGGGTCGTCGTAGCAGCCAGCAAAGTCGATCAGCGAGTTGTCGTTAGCACGGCGAGTGCCGTCGTAACGCCGATCGCGAAGAGCGGCTTTGAAAATCAGCTGCGGACCTGACGGCAGATGTCCGACCCATCCGTATGCTTTCCACTTGAGGCCTTCGTACTTGACGACGTAGGCACCATATGTGGTTTTGAAGAAGCAATTGAGATAAGGCAGTCGAACACGATCGATATCGGTGCCGTAGATCAGGTGTTGGTTGAGGTTGGTAACTTCATCGCCAGGGAAGTCACCGTCGGTGTTCTCGCGGACTGCATAGCGGGCGTACTCGATTTCGCCGAGCAGGGCTTTAACCTGCGGGGTAAGAAGTTTCGCCCATATCAATGCCGGAGTAATTGTCGAAAGTGACGTCATTCCGAGCATGTCGGCGACGTCAATTGGTTTGAATTTGTGCATGTGATTGGTTTCCCACATTAGTGTTGTGATAGGGAAGCCAGCAGAGAGTTTCACGGGCAAGCCGCGGTTCTCTCTTGGTTTTCCTTGCTTTGTAGCTAAGAAGAAGAAGCAAGACCCCCGAGGAGGTCTGCTTGCGGCGGGTTATTTGCCGTCTTTGGTAAATCTCACTGTCGGAACGAAACCTTGAGCCCGAGCCGAAAGCGGCTTGAACTGCCAGAGACATTCGTCATCGACATTGTTCTGCGGCCAGCGCAAAAGTGCCGACTCGTCATCGCCATCTCCCATGAGGAATACCTTGGGAATCAGCGACACAGGACGCAGGCTTTGCAGAACGCAAATCCACGACTGTTGTGAACGAGTGAGCGGTGTGCCGGCAGCGCGAATGGCTTCCAGGCCAGCTTGAAGCTTTGCCACCATGTCGGCCTGGGTTTTGTCGGAGTAGCTGTAGCCACCCGCTTGAGCCCATTTGGCCACGTGGTAATGACTGGATGCCATTTCGATCAGGTCGTAGCCATACTTTGTTGCCAGCTTTTCGAAACCAACAAGCGCATATTTCGCCACATCAGAGATGGAGGCGGAATACTGGCCTGGACCGCGTTTGCTCACAAGAGCGCGCTGGAACAGGGCAATGAAGGTGTCAGGCTGGTCAATGAACTGAAACGGGTTGGATACGAACTGTTCGTAGACCTTGTCGCCGGTGGCATCCATGATGCGAGAACCCGGCATGTAACCGTAGATGGAGAGCTCCACCGACGAAAGTGTGGTGCTGATACGCTGATGGTAATTGGCATCGTCGTAGCCGTACTCGAGCAGAGCGCAATCGTTGGCGCGTTTGGTGCCGTCATAGAGTCGGTCGCGCAAGGCGGCCTTGAAAATGAGTTCACCTTTGCGCGCATGGACATCGCCGTACCAGCAGAAAACTTCGAACTTGACGCCGTCACGCTTGATCACCATGTAGCCGTTGGCTGTGCGGTAAATCGTGTGCATGTACGGAAATCGAACCAAGTCTGTGGAAAGCTTGCCGTTTGCGTCTGCCAGCATGTGACCGTTGAGGTTCGAAACTTCGTCTCCAGGAAAAAGCCCGGCAACAGTGTCGAGGACACGTGGGGCTTCGACGCTCAGGAGGCGACCGAGTAAACCTTTGACAGTAGGAGTAACCAGATAACGCCAGATCTCTTCATCAGTGACCTGTGAGATCCGAGTTACTCCAAGATGATTTGAAACGTTTTTAAACTTGAACATAGAGATGTTTGCCTCTCGGATTTTTTGTTTTTTAAAAGACACACAGAAGCCGGCCCTCAGCGATTTGCATGAGCACCAAACTTGAGCATTTGAGAAGTAACTTTCGGCTCTCGAACTAATTCAAGATTCTGGCGTTAGTTGCGATTGTGCAAAATGCAGAATGCAGGCCTCCTCTTTCTCCACCGGTGTGGACGAGAAAGAAAGTGTTATAGCGTTAACGTGGTGAATCGATAAATTTAATAGCTCTTGTGCTTGAAGGTAGAAGTAATGGATCTCCAGATTATGTAAAAGACTAAGGATCTAGCAATAGTCTTGAGACTTAATATTCATGTGATCTTCATAATTATCTTAAGCAACAGCACAACTTGCCGTGCCGTTGTCAAGAGAGCTGCGCCGCGCTAACCTTTCCCTCTATAAACAAAGCTCTACAGCAGAGACGGCGGTATGTTGCCAATAGGCAGCTGCGCAAATGGCATGCATGGGCTAGCTCGCTAGATATTAACCAGCTCGAGCAGTTCGCTTTGTGAGTAGTGGTTAAGACGTAAGCGGCTCAAGCTGCGCGCATTGTTACGTAAATCGAATCCGACCAGAGCCGACGAAATACTAATCACGCTGTCAAGAACAGGAGTCGGGACTTGAGCTAAATGTGCCAGATCGGACATAAGCACCAGATGATCTGAGACATAACAACTGAGCAATTGTTGAGCCATCCGGTGAGACCAATTGAGGCCTTTGAACCATTCCCCTGAAATGCCAATTAACGCTTCAGCCAGAGTGGCTTCGTGGCAAGACTCAAGATCGTCAATAAGATCATCGGCCATAGCACCAGGTTCAAAGTTGACCTGGCAATAAGATTCTTCGCGCAAAGCGCGACCAAAATCTGCCAGCGCACATTTGTAAGAAAATGAAAGACGCGAAATTTCTTGTTCGAGTTCGGCCAGCATGGCTAAATTTGAGCGATTTAGTAAATTTGAAAGGTCACCCAGAGCCTCAATCTTTCCACCTAAAAGTGCACTTAGAGCAAAGACAGGGCGCACCACTGACTCAGCGTCGAGAAAACCACGTTCAAGCATATTAGAAGCCGGCAATAAGCCTGGAGAAACCACGCATGCGAGAGGCAGGGCCCGTCTAATTTCATTGCGTGTACGGCCGGAAAGATTGACCCGTCGCCTCAAGCCAAGAATTGCCACCCCATCTGGTGACGATTGGGCGTGGTTAAATAACCAATCAAGTTCAACGATATTGGCGAGCAAATCGGGTGCTGCTTCTTTTAAGGCCATGCCAAATTGTAAGGCGCCCAGCATGGGAGCGCCCACCAGGGCAATGGTTGTGCCAAATTCGAGTGACGGGGCCAGGGCTCTGGCAATGGCACTATAGGCAGTGGCTGGTCCTGAAATCACCACAGCATTTGCGCCCAGCAAACACTCTTCGACGTCACGACTTTTGAGACTATATTTGATATCACTATCAGGATAATAACGGGCAGTATTAACCGGTGAAATACTGCGCTGATAAGCCACAGATGCTGGCGCTGAGGTAGGCTCAGCCATGCTTGATTTAACCCCGGCACTGCCAAGTTCAATATGCGGCGGAGTAATTCCACCAAGTAAACGAATAGACAGACTGGCATCTTGGGTGGTGCCATTGGCAGAGACAAGACCAGCTAGAGCGATTGCCTCGGCGCCATCACCGACAATGCACACATTAACATCGGTGGTCTCACCGGCCCGCTCGGTAATTCGATCTTGTAACTGGCTCGGGAAGCCACTAACAGTCTGCCCTATACTCAGAGTAACTGTCCTCCGCGCGATGCATTTTGCAAAAGAAATGCAATTAATTTTTTAGTAAACCGAATGTTTTTCTTCGGCCTGCAACAGTCTAGTACAAAAGGCATAGAAGACAAGACCTGCCGGCAAGGTTTAACCTGAATTGTAATCAGAGGCTGTAAACTGGCCGTTTAAGGTTGAAAAAAACATAAGTCAAGGATTCAATTACGGTTTAATGTTAAAGACTAAAAGCGAGCAAAATTAGCAAATGGCAACAATATACTATGACCAAGACGCTGACTTGGGCCTGCTTAAGAACAAAGTGGTGGCAATCGTTGGCTATGGCAATCAAGGCCGTGCTCATGCACTTAATCTAAAAGACAGTGGTATCGACGTCGTCATTGGTGCTCGTAACAATGGCAATTCATTTCGTAACGCTGAGGCTGAAGGTTTCGCCACAATGTCTGTAAAAGAGGCCTGCGTCAAGGCTTCGATTCTGGCTATCATGCTGCCTGACGAAGAGGTTACCGCTGTTTTTAAAAATGAAATCGATGCGGCTCTGCAAGAAAACTCTGAAGGCAAAACATTTGTCTTTGCCCACGGATTTACTGTAACTAACCAAACAGCGACGTTTCCGGCCTCTGCCGATATCGTGTTGGTTGCGCCAACCGGGCCCGGGCGACAAGTGCGCTCACTGTACGTAGAAGGTAAAGGCTTGCCTGCGCTGGTGGCTGTCGAGCAAGACGCTTCTGGCCAGGCACTGGGTGTAGCTCTGGCCTATGCTAAGGCAATCGGATGCACCAGAGCGGGAGCCATCAAGACTACTTTCAAAGAAGAAACCGTGACCGATCTCTTCTGCGAACAGGCCGTACTTTGCGGTGGAATGCCTGAGTTGATCAAAGCCTCCTTTAACACCCTCGTAGCCCGCGGCTATCAGCCTGAGCTGGCCTATATATCTTGCTTGAAAGAAGTAAAACTAATTGCTGATCTGCTGTTTACTCAGGGCATGGACGGCATGCGCGACGCCATATCCAACACTGCCAAATATGGTTCTGTGATTGCGGGGCCAAGCATTATTGATGCTGCCGCAGTACAGAAGCTAGAGCAACTTTTGAACAATATAGAAGAAGGGCGCTTCGCTCGTGACTTTATCGCCGAGGCTTCGGCCGGCTCGCCTGTTACACGCGAATATGCTTCTCAGGAAGTTAACAGTCGCCTGGCCAGAACCGGCAGAGAGCTCAAAAGCAGTCTGCATTTCTAGGTTTTTAAAAAATTTTTGGCCAGTTTGTCCAATAAATTCCACCCTCGTATAGATACCGGCGTGAGGAAGTATTGCTGGAGAACCGAAATGTCCATTCTTGCTGACCGATTCGATATAGCCGAAGTCAAAAGAGCATCTGTGCGTTTCAAAGGCGCACTGCAAGCTGAATGGCAAGAAATAACAAAAGTAGGATTCACCCCAGCGGATACCGCTGATTTCGTTGACTTCAGTCAGCCTATCAATCCAGCAGTAGACCTGGCTGTAGCAGCTCTTCCTCGCGTTAATTTTTCGCTCAGTTACAAAGATGAGAGCCTGCGTGGCAATAGCTCCACCGGCTTCTTTGGACCTTTGAAAGTGAGCAACTGGGAGCACTAAGTTTGGGTGCTTTGGTCTCGTGTGTCGATTTTAAAAGCCTAAGAAATTTTACAACCTCTAGGTTGTAAAATTAAACAACTTAAGAGTTGTAAAAAATCATAGGCGGCAATTTAGACACAAGCTGACTAAAACCGCAGTAGCGCGTCAGCGCACAACGATATTATCAATCAAGCGCACTTCACCGAGTTTGGCTGCCAGCAGCACCACGAATGGTTTAGCAAATTCGGTCAATGGTTCAAGAGTTTCGCCATGGCATAAAGCTAAATATTGCAGGTCAAATTTGGCCTCAGCCTGAACCATGGCTTTAGCTTTATCTATGGCTGCAGCAGCCGACTCTTTCGCCTCGAAGGCAGACACTACTGTACTTAAGGCTCTATGCAGAACAGGTGCAACGCTGCGACTGCTTGAATCAAGATAAGCATTGCGTGAACTCATCGCCAGACCGTCTGCTTCGCGCACAGTAGGCACACCAATAATTTCAACAGGCATATTGAGATCACCAGTAAGAGCCTTAATCACCAGCAACTGCTGAAAATCTTTTTCGCCGAAGAAAGCCATGTGCGGCTGAACCAGGTTAAAGAGTTTGGCCACCACAGTGGCGACGCCTCTGAAAAATGTGGGCCTGAATGAGCCTTCTAGAGTGTCGTTGAGCGGGCTGGCTGGCACGACGCTGACGATTGACTGGCGGCCGTGAGGGTAGATTTCTTTTTCGCCAGGACAAAATACGCAATCGACACCGACACTGTTGAGCAGCTCGATATCGCGATCAAAAGTGCGTGGATATTTATCGAAATCTTCGTGAGGAGCAAACTGAAATGGGTTTACAAAAATCGAGACCACTACGAAATCTGCCTGAGCACGAGCGCGCCTGACGAGTTCAATGTGACCATCATGCAAAGCACCCATGGTTGGTACAAAAGCAACTGTTTTGCTGCCGGGCTCAGATTTACCGGCCAGCCAACTAGCGCCATTGGCAAGGCGCCAGATTTTCATTTGCTCAAGAGTATCAGCAATAAAAGGCTTGCCAGTAGGCAGGTTGTTAAGCGTGCTGTTAATGCTACCTTGCTCCGTTGCCTGCCCTCTGAGATTGTCTACCACTGCATTTCTCACTTAATTAAACTGTTTTCTACTGAACCAAGAGTATTTTACAGTCTCGCCTCAAGGCTGCCATAATTACTGCCTTATAGAATATCAAGCGAATCATCGAATAAAGCAGGAATCAAAATGTTCTCAGGCCCAACGGGACCTTTTATAGTTTCAGCCAGGAAAGCACTCACCGTCAGTTTACTGATCAGTCAACTCGTGAGTCTACCCACATACGCTTATTCGAGCCAGTCGCGCACAGAGCTGCTTGCACAAAAACTAGCAGTCCGCGCCGGCGAGCCGGTTCAATCAAAAGAAGCGCGCCACCTGGCCGATCAAATGATCAAAGCGTTCGGCGGATTCGAGGCTTTCAAGCACTTTAACGACGTACCTTGCCGAGCGCACGGAAAAATTATTCAAACGTCGTCTCTTTCAGGCGTGGCCAATAGCTTTGACTGCGACATGCTGATTAAGCGCGAAAAGCAAAAAATCACAATTACATTTTTAGGCCAGCCACTTACCACCGTCTATGATGGCAATGTTTGCTGGACTCAGCAGGGCGATATCGTGCTGCCCTCAGATACGATTACAGCCAAACGCATTGCCGAAGACATTCTTCATGGATTTTTGCTGCTCGAAAAAATCAATGATACCGACACGCGTATGGAAATCGGACCACCAACAACAGTTGATGGTAAGGCCTGCGACACGCTGCTGGTCTGGGCCGCAGATGGCGAGCCTACTACTTTTGCTGTTGATAAAGCGACTCATCTTGTAGCCTCATCTAATTATGCGGGCGTCGATCTTGAGCAAGGAGTAAAGGTAGACAAACGCTATCACTACTCTGACTATCGACTAGTAGAAAATACGCAACAACCCTTCAAAGTTGTGGAATACTCAGGCGATAAAAAGGTTTCAGAAACGGTTGTCGATAAAGTTTCTATCGATCAGTCGATTACAGACAGCATTTTCACTATGCCCGTGGAAAAACCTTCTGCCAGACTGGCTGCCGGACCGATCACCGTACCTTTCGAATATACATCAAACGAAATTATGGTGAAGGTTAAGGCTAACGGCGCTCACAATTTGCGATTTATCGTCGATACCGGTGCCACTCAATGCATACTGGATAAATCAGCGGCAAACAAAATTGGTGCCACCTCCCTTGGTGACAACAGCGGCCTTTCAATGACCACTGGATCTGGTTCAATTAAAACAGGTGCAGTGCTGATGAAATCTATGTCTATAGGCGAATTGGAAATCGAAAATGTGCCTTTTGCCGTGGCTGATTTAAATTCATTTGGCAGTATTTCAGGAGACAAACCAGCAGGTTTAATTGGCGCGAACATTTTAAAACGCTATTTAGTTACGGTTGACTATGAAAATCAAAAATTACATTTCGCCGACCCCACACAAGTAACTGTTCCAGAGGGTGCAACGGTGATAAACACCAGACCCAGCCTGGGTATGTCGGGGCTGGCAGTGGAAGGCAATATTGACGGCAAACAAAAAGTCACCTTTTTAATTGATACCGGCGCGGCCTTTAATAATATTTCGGAGACTAAGGTAAAACATCTACTCTGGGGCCCTGTCTACAAAGTTGGCATGCTCAAAGGCCTTGACGGTAAGTTAGTCGAGACCGGATCTGCCAGATTTAATTATCTCGATCTGGATAAGTTCCGTATTGAAAAACCTGTGTTTTCTATCGCTCCACCGCCCAGCGAAGGTGTCGTCGAAGGCGGCATCATCAGTTCAAAAGACCTGGCAATCATTGGCAATCCACTATTGAGTCACTATAAAGTAACATTTGATTATCGCAATCAACGACTATTTCTCGAGCAAAGTCAGAGTCAAAAAAACCAAAATACTTTAACTGACAAAATTGACTCCATAAAAGTGGAGTGGCTGAGAAGTCGCAACGCCAGCCAGGCTATTCGTGATCTGACAGCTGTGGCCGATACGGCGCACCATGATGATTTGCCAGGTATTGAAGCACTGGCCCGCAGCGAACTGGCAATTATGTATTGCCAAAAAAGTGGTGGCAACTTTACACCAGAGCATATTTTTGCGCCCATAAGCGGAGCCAGCCTGACTTTGGAAGGCAGCTCAAAAAATTTGGATGGCAAAAAAGTATTGCCGCAAACTCTATTTGCCGATTCAGATATTCAATTGCTACAAGCTTATTATCTTTCGGAAAAGCTCACCGACAAGACTATCCAGGGTCGTGTGCTGGCCATCTGGGGATATATTTACACCAGTCAATGTCAGGACATCAGTTATTTATCGAGCGCCAAGCAAAAAATTGGCAAAGCAGTTGTGCTTGCGCCTACTGATGCCGATGTGCTGGCGGCATCTGGATATTTTCTCGCTCGTCTGGATGCTATGAAGCCATCAAAATCAGAAGCGGTAGAGAAAGTAATTAAGCCGACGACATCAAAAGTAGCTACTGCTAAAACGGGC
Source organism: Candidatus Obscuribacterales bacterium (assembly GCA_949127735.1). Taxonomy (GTDB): domain Bacteria; phylum Cyanobacteriota; class Vampirovibrionia; order Obscuribacterales; family Obscuribacteraceae. Next base: position 10,803 of record CASBPX010000053.1, read on the forward strand.
AAAGACAAGCTTCCTGCGCATACTGAAGGCAAGTTGACTGCGGCTATGAAGAATGCCAATCAGTTAGGAAAATGGTTGGCCGGTCAGATTATTGATCAGGCAATTATGATTGATCCGGCTAATTGGCTGGCTCTGTGGACCAAGCTGGATCGCGCTCGTAGTCAAGGTCAGACTGAAGAAGTAAAAGTTATAACCGGGCAATTGAAGCATTATTATCCGAACATGAGCGTGAAAGAATAGCCTGACGAGTTAACGCTGCCAGGCCATTAGATTTCAGATTTAGTTCTAATTACTTCTCAGGCTTTGCTGGTACATCGCCGGGTTTTACTACAGGTGCGCTGGACTCGTTAGTCTTCGGCGCATCTGTAGAAGTTGCTGGTGGTGCAGATTTCTTTTCGTGTTGATCACAAAGTGGTGCGTCGTTATCTGGAATGGCAGCCCCGAAAGGTAAGACATTACCGACATACTGGTGACGTTCGGCTTTGCCGCTGGTGTAAAAACGCTCGTTGAGAATGCTTGGTTCAAGAGCGAATAAATTCATATCACGAGGTCCTTCCATGCGGCCAAATTCTTGTGGTAAACGCAGAGAATCGGCCTGGGCTGGAAGAGCTGCAGCAAAGGCTAAGGCGATCAAACTCAAAGCAAATTTTTTCAAAACGGCCTCACAATTCGGGATAGTTAAGCAATTGCTTCAGGATTAACCATAATCACCTCAAACGGCAAAGAGCCGACAGATTCGCCTTCTACCTCCAGCACAATGTGAAACATTCCCTCTGATTCAAAGGTAAGACCAGAGAATGCGCTAATAATTTTGTGTGTCATATGTAAGTTGGGTAGCGGTTCTACAATTGCTGTAGGTGACCCGGCAATTAAATTACCAAGAGAATCTTCAATGCGAAATTGATAGTCGAATTGATTATTGGAGCCAGTAACCTGAGCAAAAGCGTAAACCAGCGGTATCACAGCCGGAAAAGATTGAGCCGTTATACCGTTATAGATGTTAATGCAAGACACCGCATCGCGCCGTAAAACATCTTGCAAAACGCGCTCACAAAGAATAATGCCAAGTAATTTAGGTGGGGAATCAAAACGCATCGGTCATGCTTTCTCCGTCGCTGAATTTGATATTGACGAATGTCTCGCTGGCAGCTGCAATCGTGGCGCTGAGATTATACTAGACTTAGGGCATAGCCATTTGGCGTCGGAGAAGTTTGAGCAACTATGTGGGATCCCGAAAGATTAACACTGGCCCAGTGGTTCTGGGTTGTTTTCGCCATTGTGGTGGCCATCGCCTTTGGTTGTCGCTGGATTGATCTCAATTATCCGGTTGAGCCGCTGACACAGATTGAAGCTCAACCAAAAATGACCGTCTAAATCGCAGAGATTTTTTCGAAAATTTCTCTGCAATTTTTTGCACTTCACACCTAGCCCACACCATCGTTCTCGTTAACCGCGCTAACCACCGCTAGCTCAGACAACAGCCCGCATAGGGCTTCTTGACATCACGTTTGTCTAATGAACGTTTGCACGAAGGCGCGCAAGTGACCACGGTACCTATTGTCAAGCGGCGCTTTAGTATTGCCTGGTATGCGCGGGCGGCAAAATTGTCTATAAATCATTAGACGAATATTCATGATTTGACATCCTATCTCTTATTTATTTAGGGTCCATAAGTCCAATTTTCTTTCTCTTTAACTACAAGGCCTGACTTCAATTTAGCTCGCGCCCATAAACCTTAGCTTCCACTTTTTCTTCTCTTTAGAAGAAATGGCGGCTATCGCATTGGCGTGTTCTAGCTTGATTTCAACCTGGCCTTGCTTTCCCTAACTTTTAAAATTCCGAAAAGGAAAGGTATCAACTATGACAAATTCCACGAAAGCCAAAAAGACTTACGTGCTGGGTATCACAGGTTCAATTGGTTGCGGAAAGTCGTTGGTCGGCAAGCAACTGCAAGAGATGGGAGTGGCCGTCATCGACGCCGACCATCTGTCGCACGAACTGGTGAACAACCCCGGCCCCGCCTACGACAAGATCCTCGCCCGTTTCGGCGCCGATCTTGCCATCAGCCCTGGTGGTCCTATCGACCGCAAGAAGCTGGGCGCCATCGTTTTCAACGACTCTTCCGCTCGCGCTGACCTCGAAGCAATTCTGCATCCTGCCATCGCCGAGCTGCAGAACACCCGCGTTGCGGCCCTCGCCAAGACGCATGAAATTGTCGCCGTGCTCGTTCCTCTGCTGTTCGAAACCGGCTCTCAGAGCAAGTACAGCGCTGTGTGGGCGATCATCGTTCACAAAGAAATCCAGATCAGCCGACTCAAGCTGCGCGACAATCTCACCGATGAGGAAGTTGTTCGCCGCATCAAGGCACAGTGGCCACAGGCAAAGAAAGCCGAAATGGCCGATCAGGTGGTGGACAACTCGGGCAACCCCGAGCAGACTCGAGTTCAAGTAGCCAAACTGGTGGGCGAAATTCGCACCAAGATGGCTGCTGCAGCCGCTACCGATGCTCCAGTAGTCGTCCCGGTTCCGGTTCCTGCTCCTGATGCACCTCCGGCGGATACGGACACTCCGGCTCCGGTCGATACCGACACTCCTGCTCCGGTCGATACCGACACTCC
>CASBPX010000054.1 GCA_949127735.1 Candidatus Obscuribacterales bacterium
AGGTAATTCTGGGTCTCTGTGCCTTGTCAGTTATTGCCCGCTTGTACTATTTGCAAATCGATCAAGGCAGCAAGCTGACGCAAAAGGCGCAAACACAAAGACAGCAGCACAACATGCTTGTTCACCGTGGTGCAATTACTGACAGACGTGGGTTGCCGCTGGCTATTGATACCACTCGCTACGATATTTACGTGCACGTAAAATTGCTCAAGGCCGATCGTGACGAAGCTGCCACCAAGCTTGCGGCGATAGTCAAAGAGCCAGTCGACAAAATTTCAAAACTACTCAATCAGGGCTATCCGGTGGTGACACTGGCTAAGCATCTTGACAGAGAAACAGCCGATGCATTGCAAGCTCTAAATTGGGCCGGCATCGATATTGTTCCGAGACCTTTCAGGCAATATCCGGAAGGCGCTATGGCTGCGCATTTGCTTGGTTTTACCGACGCTGAGTTTCATGGTCAAGGCGGCGTCGAACAAGCCGAACACGAGATGCTCACCAACACAGGCGTCATTCCTAAGCCTCAATTAGACGGCAAGGGTCATCCGATCATGGTGCCTGAGCGCGAGCCCTCATGGGACATCACACCGCCCCTGGGTCGTCATGTCGAGCTCACTATCGACAATTATTTGCAGCATCTGGCTGAAAAAGAATTGTTTGCCATGTGCAAACACTCGCACGCCTTAAAAGGAGCGGTGATTCTAGCCGATCCTAATAACGGCGAAATCTTGGCCTGGGCAAACTATCCAAGCTTTGACCCTAATCACTACAATAAATATCCCTACGAAATTTTGAAAAACTGGTCAATGGTTGATGTCTATCAACCCGGATCGACTTTTAAAATTATTACGGTCTGCTCTGGTTTAGACAGTGGCGCGATCAAACCCACATCGACTTTCTATGATGGCGGCTCGCTCACCATTGGCAATCGTACAATTCACAACCACGACGGCGGTCACGGCACCCTCGATTTAAAAGGGCTGTTCATTCACTCCTCCAACATTGCCTCCGCCATGATTGGAATGGCCATGACGCCAAAACAGTTTCATGACAAACTGGTCGATTTCGGTATCGGCAGGCGCACAGGGGTGGAATTACCCGGTGAATCGCGAGGCCTGCTAACTCCGGCAAAATACTGGACACCAATTGACGCCGCCACCACAGGCTTTGGTCAGGGCGCCATTGCTGTTACTCCACTGCAGTTGGTAGCCGCAGTCAGTGCCGTTGCCAACAACGGTGTCTGGATTCAACCGCATTTGATCAAACGTGTATATGACCCTACCAGTGGTGTCACCGAAAAATGGACAGAACCAAAAAAACGCCGGGCCTGCGCCCCTGAAGTAGCAAAGCTTGTATCAAGACTACTGGCCGAAAATGTTTATGAAGGCACGCAAATCGCCGGACAAATTCCTGGCTACCGCGTAGCCGGAAAAACAGGCACAGCGCAGAAAGTAACAGCCAATGGCCGAGGCTATATGGCCGGTCAAACCATTGCATCATTTGTCGGTTTCTTACCAGCAAGCAATCCACAAATTACATGTATCGCTGTTATTGACAGCCCGCAATCAGACGGACGCTGGGGTAACACAGTGGCCGGACCGGTCTTCAATGCAGTAGGCATGGAAGCCGCTCGTTATCTCAATATTTCACCAGACTACATCACCGTACCAGGTGATAAGAGTAAAAAAATTGCACCAGTAGTGCCGCCATCAGTTAAGTATGCCGCAGAACTGGGCGGCATAAAAGAGCCGGTCAGTGTCGGACGCTGACGCCGAGTCTGAAGAAAATATTGCTTCCGAAGTTCTTGTGGAAAAAGCAGCGCCGGGACTGGCCAAGACATTTTCTATGGTGGCACTGTTCACCCTTTTATCAAAATTTGCCGGACTGGCCCGCGACATCATTATCAATAAGGCTCTTGGTCTTGGTCTGGTGCAGGACGCATACAATTATGCTTATTCAATAACCGGCACTATTCTTGTGCTTTTTGGCGGGCAGGGTGGTCCTTTTCACTCTGCTACCATGACCACTTTATTGCCGCGTAAAAACGATCTCGACTCGCGCAAACTGGTGATGCAAATCATGGTCTGGACAGGGCTATTCATGGCCCTGCTCTCCGCTCTAGTTTATCTTTGCGCCGACCCTCTGGCCCATGCTCTAGCTAATGGCGCAGTGGAAAAAAATAGTTTGTACACCACGCAAATGCGCTGGGTTGAAATCATTAAGCAGTTGCGCATCATGTCGCCACTTATTTTTGTCTCTTCACTTGTAGGCATTGGTTGCGGAATCTCCAATACTTACAACGAACATTTCTGGCCCTCTATTGCACCGGCCTTTGCCTCTGTGGCAATCATCGCTTTTATTTTGTGGCCCCATACCGATCATGGCACTGCACTGGCGTTGGGTACGCTCGTTGGCGGCATCGGGCAACTGCTTGTGCAATTGCCCGGCATCATGAAAGCTAAACCGCAGCTGTTCAGTGACATCTTTAGAAAATTGCAACCCGGAATGAAAGAGTATCTGTTTATGGTTTTGCCACTGACAGTAAGTACTTCAATCGGCACACTAATCGGATACGTAGATCAAGCTTTCGCCTCAAATCTGGAAGCTGGCGACTGGTCGGCTATTTGCAATGCCAATAGACTAGTGCAATTGCCTTTGGGAATTTTAGTCACCGCCATGCTAGTGCCTATCGGACCCATTTTCAGGCAACAGGTGCTGTCCGGAAAAATCGATAGCCTCAAATCAGAACTGCGTCGAGCACTGACCGTATTGTGGTTTCTCGCACTGCCCATGTCGGCTTTGCTGCTGGTACAAGGTCGCGAGATCATTCAACTGCTTTTTCAACGAGGCGAATTTACCGCGCACAATACTGAGATGGTGCTATCAGTACTCTTGATTTTAGTGCCGATGATTTTCTTCTATGTGGCTCGCGACTTAATAACCAGAGTTTTTTACGGTTTCGAAGACAGTCGCACTCCTTTTTACATCGGCGTTATGGCCATCGCCATAAAATATTTTCTCGACTGGTTGTTTGTCACTCAACTGCATTATGGAACAGCAGGCATTGCATCTGCCACCACACTGTTGACCATAATCAATCTTAGTGTTCTCTTTTATTTTTTGCGCAGAAAAATCGGCAAGCTTGGCACCTATTCAATGGTAAAGCCAGTTGCCGTAATGCTTATCGGTTCTGTACTTTGTGGTTTGTTGGCTCACAATTTGGTTAATATTGTTCCAGATAGCGCCATCAATCATCCGTTTTTTGCAGTATCGTGGATCAAAGCGCACGCTCTAACAATTCTGGCAGGTATTAAAATTGGTATCGCCAGTAGTGCAGGACTTTTAATCTACGTTGGTTTTTGCTACGCCCTTAAACTTGAAGAACTTCACCTGGTTGCCAACAAAATTCTTGTCAAACTGAAACTAACTAAAGAGCCGGTTAATTCAAAATTGGGGTAGGTTTGGCTGCCAAATTTTGAACCTTGGATGGATACCCATCTAGTTTCGCAATTAATGCCCAAAAGCCTCACCACTGGCAAAAATCCTACTCACTAATTAGAACTTTTCAGTACAACTTTTACCGGCAATTCAAACCAAAAAGTCGAACCTTTCCCGGGCTCACTTTGCACTCCGATAGTGCCGCCATGCTGTTCAACCAGAGCCTTTGAAATTGCTAGCCCCAGACCTGTACCAGATTGGGATCGGCTATCAGAAGAGTCTAGCTGCTTAAATTTGCCGAACAGCTTTGGCAGATCTTCAGCACTGATGCCTGCTCCTTGATCGCAAACTGAAAAACGTACTTTCTCACCATTCCTCTCACTGTTGGCGGTAATGACAGAATTTCTGGGCGAAAATTTGATGCCGTTGGAAATTAAATTGGTTAAGACCTGGGTAATACGATCTCTATCAAGCTTAATGGCATCATCGCAATTTGCTCCTTTCTCAAGAGTGACGCCGGCCTCGATAGCCATGCCTTGAAGATTATCGAGAGCACTGCCCACAAGCTCTTCCGGCAAAGTTTCTTGCAGTTTCAATTCCAGTTTGCCTGCTTCAATTTTGTCTAGATCTAAAATAGAATTGACGATGCGAATCAATCTATCAGATTCAAGCCTGGCGATGTTAATGAACGTCGATGCCTCTTCGCTGACGTCACCAACGATGCCCCCTTCAATCAGCCCCAGTGCGCCTCTAATCGAAGTCAGCGGACTGCGCAATTCGTGCGAAACAGTAGAATAAAATTCGCTGACTCTTTGTTCTGCACGTTTACGGTCACTGATATCTTCAGCAACTCCGCACATTTGAATAATGTTTCCGCTATTGTCATAGATAGGAAATAGGCGCGCCGAAATCCAGACTTCATCTTGCTTGGTGCGAGCCAGTCGAAATTGCACTTCATCTCCCGATGGATCTTTCAACAAGTCGCGTACAATGGCGCGATCTGCATCTTGTACCGTGTGGAAAAACAAATCGGCGTTTGCTAAAACATCAGCTATGCTGCCGGCGGTAATCGATTCATAAGCAGGGCTCAAATAAAGAATTTTGCCATCTAAATTTGCAATCCAGAAAATCGCTTTGACGTTTTCAGTCAGCCTTCGAAACATTGCTTCGCTTTCAGCCAGTTTCTCCTGAGCCTGTTTAAGAGAAGTGATATCCCTTCCTTCCGGAATCAGCATCACAACCTTACCGTCGTCATCAAGCATAGGCTGCATAGAAAAGTCGATGTAAACCATTCGGCCGTCGACCAGGTGCTCTGTTTCAAATCGGTCAAATTCGCCTTTAGCAGCTCTGGCGATGCTTTCCTTCACCCTCTGCTGCGCAGCCTCGCTGTGTGACCACCAGGGACCTTGCCAGAAGTATTTCCCCTGCACCTCTTCTCGAGTGGTTCCGGCCATTCGCATTGCAGCCAGATTAGAATCGAGAATTCTGCCCTCAACGTTAAGTAAGCCAATTAGCTCGAATTGCTTGTCAAAAATGGCGCGAAATTTTCGCTCATTGGCGATAAGCATTTGTCTGGCGTCATTAACTTCCAGATATTGCCCCAACTGCGAGCAAATCGCGCTCAACATCAGTAAGCGAGACTGATTTTTCTCTCGCACGTCTTGTGAGTAGAACGATAGTACGCCGTAAAATTCTTGACTGGAAAAGAAAGGCACCCCAATAGCAGCATGAATACCAGCGCACAGAGCTTCTTCTCTAAGTGCAGATTTTTCCATGACGCAGAGATCTTCCTCCCATATAGGCTGCTCAGTTTCCCACACTTTTCCGGCCAAACACTGGCCCAATTCAAGCTGCAGCCCTGAAATAGCATCACCGAATTGTTCAGTATCAGCACTACCCGCGTAGGCCAGAGCGCGCAGATAAGACTTCTGATCGTCTAAGATAAAAGCAGCTCCCGCACACCAGTCAAATTGTTCGCAGATCAACTGGATAATTTTACGTGCAGCATTCTCAACAGGCAATTGTCTAGCAAGTATTTTTGTTATATCAAATTGGGCCTGAAGTCTTTTTTCACTTTCGACTTTAGCGGTAGTATCAAAGAAAGTTAAAACAGCACCAGTGGCCAAAGTATTGTGCAAAAGTGGTGAAGCTGTGGCGCTGACAGAGAGCGGTTTCTGACCATCGCGCACTATGCTGAGCTCAAGATGCCGCAAGCAAATCTGCTTTTTGAACACGCTATCAAGCCTCAAATACTCACTTAATTCTCGACTGGTAGTACCGGCAAAAAGTTGATGAAATGTTTTACCGATCAGTTGTTCGTTCTTTCGACCAAATAATTGTTCAGCAGATTGATTAGCAAAAGTGACACTGCTGTTGGTATCAAATAAAAGTAGGCCTTCGTCCATACTCGTCAGCACTGTGTCTAGGCGATCGCGGGCATCACGTATCTCTAGAGCGTAGGCCAGGGAGCGTTTGGTATTCTCTAAGTTAGCAACAAATAAACGCACTACAATGCCCGCGAAACCAAAGAGTGCCAGTGCTGCGACAATTAAGGCTACAATAGTAGCTGTAGTTGACCTTCCAGTGAACTCTTGCAAGTGTTTTTCCAGTGCGGCACGCTTGGATGTTTCTCGAGCAGTTACAGCCGCAATGTCACTGCAGATCTGCTGCATGGTGGCACGTCCGACCCCGCTTTTAAATACCTGATGGGCAATCGGTAGATTGCCTGAACGTTCCAGTTCTACTGTCTGTCTCAACTCGTCTACTTTATCTGTACAAAGACTCTGAACTTGCTGCAAAGCAGAACGGTCGAGTTGTTCTAACTGACCCGAGTTGAACAATTTCTCAAAAACAGCTGGTAACTCCCTGGTGGCTTTCTCAAAGTTATCGAGATAGCGCTCTTCATGGCTGAGCAAATAGCCCCGCTGACCAGCTTCAGCTTCTCGGAGCAAACTGATGACACTTTCCAGACGACCGACGCGGTGATAACTTTGAAGTAAAGCAGTGCGATAGCCAATCATTTTCGATTGCTGGTTGAAAGTAAATAAGGCAAAGCTGACAAAAATCAACAGCATAAATGACAATGCCACCACTACTGACCTGGGGGCAAATTGCGGTGCCTTCGCAGTTAGGGCTTTCAGACGACCAGACAATTCTGGCCCCTTATCCATCGGCAGACGCCTTCTCTGCAAAAATTGCCATGATGTTCTGAGGTAGAGTCATAGGATCGAGGGGTTTTGTGATTACGCCACAAGCACCAAGCTTGATGTAATCAGAAATTTCTTCTTGTTGCACTTTGGCAGTCATAAAAATCACAGGAACATCTTTCAGTTTTTCATTTTTTCGCAGTGAAGTAAATGTAGTGACACCGTCCATGCCAGGCATCATCACGTCCATCAAAATTAAATCAGGAACTATTCTTGCCGCTACTTCCAGACCCTGAAAACCATCACGCGCTTCTTCAATTTTCCACTTGGTCAGTTTCGACAAACTGGTTTTGACGATTAGACGAATATGGTCGTCGTCATCCACAAGCAGCACCGTTCTTTCTTCAGTGGTAATCATATGGCAGACTTTTCTCTCATGTGTGATAAAAGATTTTCGGCGGCAGCCTCACGCACCTGGGTGAAGTTTATGCCCTGCAACGGCGCGTAAGCAAAACCTACACTGAGTGAGACCCTAAAGCTGGCACCATCTTCAGCGTCGAATTCGAGGTCGGAAAACTCTTGGTCGAGCAAAAGCACTAATTGCTCAGCCTGCTCAATTGTCAGGTCTGTGAATGCCAAAGCAAAAACGCGTTCAGCCCAGCGCCCTTTAACTACAGAAGGCTCGAAGCGGCCACGAATTAGTGAGCCCAGTGAAGCCAACACTGATTCTGCGGCAAGCATGCCAAACGCCTGATGAACCTCATCGAAGGCATCAACTGAAATCAAAGCCAGGCTGAAAGGAATTTCGACATCAGTACATTCGCTCATTCGTTTCTCGGCTTCAATAGTGAAACCATTTCGGGAAAGCAGCTTGGTGAGCTGATCGCTGTCAATACTGTTGCCACGCAGCCTCGTGCGTTCCGAGTAGGAAGTAACTCTGGCAATAAGCTCCTCTTTTAACACCGGTTTGCTGATTAAATCGTCGCCGCCGGCACGGAAAGCCAATACTCGGCCCTCTTGATTACTCTTCGCAGTTGAGAAAAGCACAGGCAGATCTCGCCAGCGCTCGTGTTTACGAATTTCGCGACAGACGTCATAACCGCTCAGGCCAGGCATAATTACATCCAACACCACAACTTCAGGCTCGAAACGACTCAAAGTTTCAATGATGCGAATCGGTTCGTTGAGAGTTTCTACACTGAAGCCTTGAAGATAGAGTACACGTGAGACAAAGTCTGTCAACGCTTTGTCGTCATCGACAATCAGAACACGAGGCTTGCTGCGCAGAGAATAATCGACCATCTCGGCCACGATTTGAGCTAAAGCTTCCGGATCAGGCTTGAGTGGAAAAACTTCAGAGAAACCAGCATAGCTAATTTTGTCTGGCGTGAGCGTAGCGGAAGCCACACTCGATAATTGATCTGATACCATCAGCAGTGGCATTGCCGAATTAGCTGATGCCAGGCGCAAATCACGACAAAAGCTAAGCAGATCTGGTGCGCTTGCGAAAGGTTCGGCGACTATTACAGCGTCAAAGTTTCCTCGGCTTAAGCTTGTCAGGGCGGACGAATGGCTGGTGGCAATGGAAACATCAGCACATTCTTTATATGCTCCGAGTAGTTCGGCGCCTTCTGCATCAGTGATTGCTAGCAGGCGTGCCCGCTGCTCCACTGTGGCAAAGAGGTCACCTGCGTATAGTTCCTGCGCCTCGATAATGGCTAGCTCACCATCGGCTAGAACCCGAAAAACTTCTGACCAGATGATCTCGCTTTCAGTGTCGGAAGCGTGAGCATCACGGGCTTGAATAATATTCTCTAACCGCGCTGCACACTTGCCGATGGTGGTCAATTGAAACGACCCAGCAGTGCCCTTGACCCTATGCGTGGCGCTCAATACTTCTTCGACGGCGCTAGTGTTGGAGGGCTCTTCTTTAAGTAGCCGCAAGCCAATAGTTAAATTGGCCCAAGTCGACGCCAACTCTTTTAGATAGCTGGCCCGCGCTACGCGCAGTGAATCTTCAACTTCGAGCATATTGCGCAGGTGAGTAAGTTTGGCAAAAAGCACAGACTCAGGTTGGGTTTCCAGATTGCCCAGCTTCTCCAGCTCAGCAGCTACCAGGTCTGATTGCGGATATTCTTTGAGAATGTTTTCAATCTCGCGGTCAATAATTGAGACATGGTCTATAGCTTCTACATTGGCCCGCTCTGGAGCCCGATATTGCGACATAGGCAAAATACTTTCGATAGACTCCACAAAAATTTCAGGATCCACCGGTTTCTGCAAAACCAGAGAAACTTTTAGAATATTGCGTAGCCAGTTAAAAGTTTTATGGTCGCACCATGACCCTGTGACGAAGGCGATGGGAACATTGTTACCTTCATCGCGTAGCTTGCCAATCCAGGTCACGCCATCCATATCTGGGATTCTATAGTCGACAATCAAAAGTCGCGGTTTAGAAGCATTCAAAATTTGCTCGCCGTCTCTTACCGAACGAGCTTCCCAAACCTTAAACCCTCGGCGAGTCAGCAAAGCCGACACAAAGGCTCGAAATGCCTGATCGTCATCGACAATCAGTATTTCACCGCAGCTACCTGGCTCCATTCAAACACTCCACCTCGACCGTCTGATCTATCTATACCAATAGACCCCACTATTCCACCATTTAAATCAAATGATGAATTTGCATAGGTAGGCTTTCACAAGCTTTCCCTGCTACACCACCGTGCGTACGGGTGCGTACACGGCGGTTCGGCGGAATATCAACGGTTCAAGATTGGTATTCCAAGATTTACAAAATATGAATTTGGGAAGGCCATATTAAGCGCCGGGCTGTTGCTCAGGTGCCAGGCTCCGTGGGGATTTCCGACAGTTTGTGCCGCCAGGTCCTTTCCGATTCCTCGTTTCCTAAGCTCAGCAAAGCGTTTACTTCCGGTTCTCCATTGCCGCCAGATATTTCGCCTCAATCGGCGACGTATCCAGCGGTCCAATTCCCGAAGAACACTTGGAGTTTCGCAAAAGCCAAAGTATCCTCGCCATCCTGTTAGATAACGTTTCAATTCCTCGACTATTTGCTCGATGCTACGACCTTTCGTTTTCTCCGTGTCAGTTCCCGGACTTTCTTTTTCATGCGGCTTAGTGCCTGCGGCGCAATTCTGCGTCGAGGCTGGCCCCAAGTAAAGCTGAATCCTAGGAATTTCCGCCGTTGCGGCCTGTCAACCGCACTCTTTTCCGCATTAACCTTCAGTCTGAGTTTGCGTTTAAGAAATGAAGTAACGCTTTGCATCACTCTTTCCCCGGCTCTCTTGCTCGCGACATAGATGTTTGAATCATCTGCATAGCGTACAAATTGATGACCACGCCTCTCTAACTCTTTGTCGAGTACATCTAGCATTACGTTACTGAGTAACGGTGACAGCGGTCCACCTTGGGGCGTACCTTCGTCCCTTGCTTGCACTAGCCCTCCTTCCATCGTTCCGGCATTTAGATAGGCGCGTATTAGTTTTAAAATGCGCTTGTCATTCGTCCTCTTCGCAATCAGTCCCATCAATACATCGTGATTAACTCTGTCGAAGGATTTCTCCAGGTCGATATCAACGACATGGGCGAGTCCGCTGCATACATACTTCTGTGCTTGCTGAACTGCCTGATGCGCTGAGCGTCCAGGGCGAAAGCCAAAACTGGAGTTCGAGAACGTTTCGTCCCAATGACTTTGTAGAACTTGCAGCATCGCTTGCTGTATGAAACGGTCCAGTACAGTCGGAATGCCCAATTGCCGCATTCCTCCTCCTGGCTTTGGTATGTCTACCCGCCGCACCGCATTTGGTGTGTAAGTTGCATTGAGTAATTGTTGGCGAATCGTCGGCCAGTGCTCCTTGAGATATGCAGGAAGTCTTTCGGCTTTCATGCCGTCAACTCCTGCGGCTCCTTTGTTCTTCAACACTTTTTCAAGTGCTTTTCTTGCATTTCTTGGATGAACTACCTCTTCCATCATCGTCAAGATATTTGGCGTTTCGGTTGGCGGTGCCGCATGTTGCAGTTCCGACCCTTTGGCCGTTTGCCCTTGGGCTTCACCTTCAAGCGTTTCAGCTAAGGCCTCGTTGAGGATTTTCTGCCGTTTGCTGCCCATGAACTCCGCTCCTACTCTTCCTTCCTTCAAGCCCTTTCGGGCACCGTTCGGACCTTCAGTTCTCACCTACTACGTCCTCTGCTGACTTCTACATTGCGGTCAAATACCTCTCGGTACTTTCAGTCCTGATTTCAAGACACAATGCAGATCTCCCGGGGTAAGTTCGATCTCTTTCCTCACACACTCGCCGGATCTACAACCCCAGCCCTTGATGACTATGCGCTTCGCAATCATTG
>CASBPX010000055.1 GCA_949127735.1 Candidatus Obscuribacterales bacterium
TAGCTGCTGAGCGCTGGCAAAACGCTCTTCTGGTTTTTTTGTCAGGCAAGTGAAAATAATTTCTTCCAATTCTTTGCTCACACGTGGTGCGTCTTTCAGTTTTTGAAAAAGTGGTGGCATCTCATACAGGTGCAAAGCAAAAGTATGCATGGCATTGCTGCCGCGCAGAGGCGGGCTGCCCGTAAGCATTTCATAAAACATACAGCCAAGTGAATAAATATCTGAACGGGCATCGAGGTCGGCGCCCATGCACTGCTCTGGGCTCATGTAGAGCGGGCTGCCAAAAATATAGCCTGGTTGGGTAAGCTTTTGAGAAACTTTGTCGGCTGTGTCGGCTTTGTCATCCTTTTCGTTGTGGTCGTGACAAGACTGGCATTTGGCAATACCGAAATCAAGCAATTTGACATTTAACTTTTCGCCTTCGATAAAGGCGGCATCATGTTCAGAGAGCTTCTCTACCAGCATGACATTACTGGGTTTGATGTCGCGATGCACGACGCCCAATTGATGAGCAAATGTCAGACCGTCCACGACCGCTTTAACGATTCCCAGTGCCTTTACTTCGTTAATGCGGCTTTCACGATCTAGTACATCATCAAGTCCGCATCCTTTGAGATGTTCCAGCACCAGGTAAGGCCTGGGGCCCTTTAGCTTAATCGTGTCATTGTTATCAAGATCATGATCAGGATCTTCACTTGAATGGCCTGCATGATCTTCGTACCAACTTGATTTGTGCACATCTCCACTTAGCACCCCGTGCGAGATCATGTGCACGATATTGGGATGATTAAGAGCATTGATGATGATCGCTTCGCGTTTAAAGCGTTCAATGCTCTCGGTGGTGTTCGAAAAGTGAGTATGGAGAATTTTTACTGCCACAGTCATATCGACTCGATTGTGCTTGGCCAAGTAAACCGTGCTGATGCCGCCTCTTCCGAGCACGCTCTGAAGGATAAAACGGTTTTCAATCAGTACTCCAACCAATGCTCGGTCGGCAAATTCTTCTGAGGGCATGATAGTCCTTTATTTTCACTGTGTTCGTATTAGCCCACGTGCACTCTAGGTCGCTGACTGCGGTCGCTTTCTGCACCACGTAAAATTTCACGGGTGACCGGTGCGGTTTCACCCTGTCCAAGGAATATGAATCGGAAAACATACAATAGCGGATTACCTTCTGTCCATCCCAGATAGATATGCGCATGTCTTGAATGTTTAGCTGTGTGATCTCTAACATAAAGCAATATGGCGGCAATGGCGTTGGGAACAGCAGGGCTGGTGCACTTTAATATACGGAAACCGTCGCGTTCTTCTCCGTAAACCTCGAGCTTTTTGAAATTAAATTCTGATGCGTCGCCTAATGTAATTTCTACAAATACTAGATACTTGCCTGCTAAATTATGTACTTCGCGGGCGTTTCTATCGGCTTCCACAAGGTCGCCATTTGGCCTGTGGGCAACCAGGCGAAATTCGGCATCAGGATTTTCAGCGATAAATTTTTTCGCCAGATCGTCGAAGACCACTTCTTTAATGCGCAATTCGGTAGAGCGTGCCGATCGTGAAATTATTGAAGTGAGCAAAATGGCGCCGATAAAAAAAGCAGCAATGTGCAAACCATCAGGACGTTCACGAATATTTTGCAGCGTGGTGTACAGAAAGATCAGAGTAATGGTGGCGTATGAAAACCGCGCCACTGGCCTTGTTGCCCATGCCTTCAATGTGACGGCCAGAGCGGCTGACGTTATTAATACAAGCACACCAGTTGCGTAGGCGCCGGCCTGCGCGTCAACATTGGCTCTAAAAATAATTGTCACCGCCAGCGCTATAGCGGTGAGGAAAATTACCAGTGGATTTTTCGCACTGGCCCAGTCAGGCGCCATGCCATAGCGAGGCAAATAACGGGGCACAAGATTTAGTAGACCGGCCATAGCTGAAGCGCCGGCAAACCACAAAATTGAAATGCTGCTCAAATCGTAAATTGTTCCGATCGTAGGTCCGAGCAAATGATGGCAAAGGTAAGACAGGGCTCGACCATTGGCTTTGCCACCACCTTCAAATTCTGCTTCAGGAATAAGCATGGTTGTGGCAAATGAACTGGCCATGAGAAAGACGCTCATAATCAAAGCTGAGGTCAATAGAAGTTTTTTTGTATTGGCAATTCTGGCTGATAAATTTTGCTCTTGGTTTTCTGAATCTTGATTTAAGCCTTTGACCAACGGCATCACCGCCACGCCGGTTTCAAAACCAGACAGACCCAGCGCCAGTTTGGGAAAGAGAATCATTGATAGACCGAGCATGCTCCACCAGTTGTGGTGTTGTTTAAAAAGTTCGGCGCTCCAGTTGCCGAAATGTTCAGGATGGTGACTTAGCTCCACTGCCGAGGCAGTAATAATGGCAAAATTTAGGAGCAGATAAATGCTCACCAGCGCTACTGAAAGACCAATGGCCTCATCAAAGCCTTTGATAAAAATTGCACCCAGGCAGAGAATCAGAATAATAGTCAGTGCCATTTGACCAAAAGGCAGAATGTGACTGAGCATGCTGTTAGCGGTAATGTGCGCCGCCGCGTCGGCGGCTGATAAAGTGATGGTGATGATGAAATCGGTGGCTGCAAATCCGAGCAAACAAAGCACCAGAGTTTTGCCCTGCCAGCTTGGCAACAGCTTTTCCAGCATAGCAAGGCTGCCCTGGCCGTATGGCGAGTGTTTTGCCACCTGATAGTAAACCGGCAGTGCACCAAACAAAGTAAGCAGCACCAGAATGGCAGTGGCAACCGGTGAGAGAAGACCGGCTGCCAAAAAAGCGATACCCGGTTGGTAACCCAGGGTTGAGAAGTAATCCACTCCCGTAAGGCACATGACTTTCCACCATGGCCCCTGATGTTCTTCGGTTTGAGCCTTCAAATTTTCTCCAACAATGCCTTAAGCTTATTAATTGTGCCCACTGTTCAGGTATTTCATCTACGCTCACCTTCCTGGTGCTGCGTTATCAGTGCGGCAGAACGGGTAGGCTATTGGCAGATGCATTTAGCTAAGCAGGTCGGCAATGAAATGGGCGTCTGTTCTTGAACTGACAGAAGGAAATGCTTCCTCAAGTGCTGGTGCGACCAAAAGCAACTGGCCTAAAGTTGTGAGCGCCCTGGCGGACGATTTGCAAAATCAGTTGGATGGAAAAACGCCAGATTTGCTGGTGGCATTTATTTCGCCTGATTATAAAAAATACTTTGAAGAAATCGCTGAGCTTTTAAGAGAGATACTGAAGCCAGCATCTTTTATCGGCTGCACCGCCGGTGGATTGATCGGCGGGGGCCAGGAAGTCGAGCAACAATCAGCACTGGCTTTAACAGGGGCGATTTTGCCTGGTGTAAAAGTCAATACTTTTCACATTGCCAATGATTCAATG
The DNA here is from genome assembly GCA_949127735.1 of Candidatus Obscuribacterales bacterium. Lineage (GTDB taxonomy): Bacteria > Cyanobacteriota > Vampirovibrionia > Obscuribacterales > Obscuribacteraceae. The sequence continues at coordinate 3,400 of CASBPX010000055.1, forward strand.
CCTGATCTTGATGATGCGCCAACTAGCTGGGAAAAGTTGATGGCCGTCGAGAGTAGCGAAGAACCCGCTTTCCTTCTTTTGAGTGACCCGTTTAGTTTTAAAATCGATAGTTTTGTCCAAGGGCTTGATTACGCTTATCCGCGGTCAACAAAATTAGGCGGGCTCGCTTCAGGCGGTCATAAGGCAGGTGAAAATCGCATGATTGCCGACACCGAGATATTTCGCTCGGGTCTAGTTGGTGTTTCCCTGGTAGGAAATATTCATGTGGATTCGGTGGTGGCACAAGGGTGCCGTGCTATTGGTAAAACCAGTCGAGTGACCAAGTGTGATCGCAATTTACTCTATGAACTAGACGGCAAACCGGCGGTGACTGTTTTACGAGAGGCCATTGAACGCTTGTCGAATCGCGATCAGAAACTGGCAAAGGATGCCATTTTTCTTGGTGTAGCAATGGACGAATTTCAGGACAAATTTGTCAACGGTGACTTTCTCGTGCGCACCATTTTTGGCATCGAACCAATGAGTGGTGCCTTACTGGTTGGCGAAGTATTACGGCCCGAGCGGACAGTGCAATTTCACTTGCGCGATGCCGCGTCTTCAGCGGAAGATTTAAGAAATATGCTCAAGCGTTATGCTGAATCAAGCGGTGGCGCCGCCCGTGGTGCCCTGCTTTTTTCGTGTCTGGGCCGTGGCCAGTATCTATATGGGCAAGCCAACCATGACAGTGACTGCTTTCGCGAATTTTTCGGCGAAATACCTATTGGCGGGTTCTTTTGCAACGGCGAAATCGGACCTGTGGGTAATTCTACATATTTACATGGATACACATCTTCATTCGGCATTTTCAGAGAAAGAGATTAATCATGATTACAATGCAAAGAACAGTGCATAGAAAAATTCAAATATTCAGTTTGGCTATATTTTTAGCTAATATCGGAAATATGTCACTCGATCAATATGCCTCAAGCGCTCCGGTGCGCGCGGCCGGGCCGGCATTGCGTTCTCGACCGGTTATGCGACCAGCGAATGATGCCGGTGCCGGGCGCGATTATAGCGCAAGGTTATGGAATCGCATTCTAAATCAGTGGGATTACCCGAACGGTAATAATCACGTCACGTTGACGGCGACCCTTGCGGCTGACGGCAATGTGGAAAGTGTGCAGTTATCCAGCTCACCTAAAAGTGCCGAGGCTGAAGCCAGCGCGCAGTCTGCTTTTGATAAGGCAAAGCCATTGGATGCTTTACCTAAAGGTATGACTTCCGCCAAATTGACGATTCTATTTAATTCTAAATCCGATCCACATGGTGACTCCAGCTCTGGTGGCAGTGTGCGCCTTGATCCAATCAACAGCGTTAGAACCCCGGTGGTGCAAGAGGCCAGGCCTGAAGTTAAGCAAGAAGTTAAGCAAGAGGCCCCAGCGGTAAGATCTGAGATTAAAACCGAGACTAAACCAGAACCTAAGCCAGAACCCCAACCAGAACAGCAACCTATTCCTGAAATTAAAGTGGAGCCAAAAGTAGAACCAGAAACTAAGATAGAAACCAAAATAGAAACTGAATCTAAATCGGAAGTCAAAACAGAGCCTAAAATAGAAAATCCAGTTGAACCAAAAACCGAAGATGAGTTCGGCAGCGGTGCAGGTAGCACAGGCAAATAGCGCCAGAGTTGGTTGATATGTTTGGTACTAGTAAAAGGCCGCTTAAGTTTGCAGGCACCTGGTATGCCTCGAATCCAACGTGGCTTGCAGCGCAAATCGACGAATTTATCGCTTCTGCCCAGGCGCAAATCGACAAGCAGCAGACTGCATTGAGCGGACGTAGAATCTTAGCTCTCATAGCACCTCATGCCGGATATATGTACTCAGGAAAAACCGCAGCTACCAGTTATCTAGCGGCGGCAGGCGCTGGTGTAAAACGCGTTTTCCTATTTGGCCCGTCTCATTATGGCGGTTTTCGCGGCGCTGTCTTGCCACCATATAAAAGTTTTGCCACAGTTTTTGGTGACTTGAACGTAGACACCTCAGTTGTTTCAGAACTCAGGCACTGTCTGCTTTTCGATCAAAGAGCCGATTTGCATCTGCAAGAACATTCCCTTGAGTTGCAACTGGCTTTTATTCGCAAAATATTTGGCAACATAAAAATCATTCCTATTCTGTTTGGTAAATCAGAAGATCTTTTTGAAAGCAAATTTATGGCCAGTAAAATTGCTGAACATTTAACCGACGATGATCTGATTGTTGTCAGCTCTGATTTTACTCACATTGGGCCCAGGTATGGTTATACGCCCTTCCATATGTCTAGCCTCGATCAGCTCGAGAAGCTCGACATGGAGGCATTTAGTTGCTTGCAGAAACCGAATCTTGAGACTTTTCTCTCGTTTTTCGAGCGCACGGGAGACACTATATGTGGTGTCTATGCTATTGCTGCTTTGCTTGGCCTCTTGCCGTCTGATAGTGCCGGCGTTCTGCTCGATTACTGTACATCGCAAGAACAAGCGCCGGAAGAAAAAGACAATTCAGTCTCTTACCTGTCTATAGCTTTTACCTGTGAGCATAGCTGGAGCCAGATTCGGGCTGCCGGTGAGGCGAGCGTACAGACTGGCTTAACAGATGCCGAGAAAGAGTCTCTACTGCATGTTGCCAGAATGACCCTGGAAAGCTATGTGCTTGAAGGCAAAATACCCGAGATGGACGAGCTGATTTTAAAAAATGTGGCGCTCACCAATAAGCTTATAAGCCCACATGGTGCCTTTGTCACTTTGTACAAGAAAGACGTGGCGCAGCAAGAGTCTAAGCTGAGAGGCTGTATCGGCAATATTTTGCCAACCAAACCTCTATATAAAGCGGTGATTGATAATACCGTAGCCTCTTGCTCTCGCGATTATCGCTTTGATCCGGTGCATCCATCTGAACTGGACAATCTTGAGCTAGAAATCAGTGTGCTCACACCGCCCAAACGGGTGGAGTCGGCTAAAGACATCAAATTAGGTGAAGACGGAATTTTATTACATGTTGGCGACTGTCAATCAGTTTTCCTTCCTCAGGTGGCCACAGAATATGGTTGGAGCCTGGAAGAAACTTTAGAGCAGCTCTCGCTCAAAGCAGGGCTGGATCGTTCTGCGTGGAAGCGCAACGCCCGTTTCGAAGTTTTTCAGACAGAATCTCTGCACGAATAATTTTTAAATCTCAATGCATCTGCAAAAAATAAACCAGCAGGTTTTGAATCATCACCTGAAAGCCGGCAAACATCAAAAAGATCAATGTATTGTCTTGACTGGCAAAACGAGTCAGTTCTGCTTCAATGCTTGGGGCAATGGTTTTTTCGATATTACGATCGAGTGCTTGAGTAGACATTATCAGTCTAGGATTGCTGCGCCATAGACCATAGCTGAACATTTCATCCACACTGTCGTCAACCACAGCCAGTTTGAGCCCAGGTAAAGATAGTTTTTCGCATTGCGACGAGAGAATCAAAGCCAGCTCTGGATTATCCTGGGCAACTTCTTCAAGAGCCATAAAACGTGCTTTGAAATAACGGCTCTCGGCCCAGTCGAGTATCAGCGGTAAGAGCATAACGAAAATTACGTTCCAAGAAAGAATTATTAGAGCGGCACCGCGAACGCCGACATCTTCTGTAGTAACCCATTTAGCTACCTGAAAAGTCATAGCCAAACCGGCGCAGAAAGTCACTGCGTAATAAGCCTTCAGTACTCGCGATGGTGTGACCATTTTTGTATCCGCTTAACTGCCGTAAGACCTAACATTTGTTAGTCTTACTTAGATCTTGTTATTTCATTTGTTCCACTGTGGCAGCAAGGCGAAACCGCCCATGCGCCGCTTGACAATTGACCATTTTGGCTTCATATATGATGAGGCCATGAAGAAGCCTGATTTGCCGCTCAAAATATCCGAATATAAATTGTTGCTGGTGAAGCTGGTGCGCGACCAGGAAACCAAAAAAGCACAAGGTGATGTTCAAAAGTTGATTGAACTGGCCGAATGCGATGACGACTTTTTATTGAAGAAATGGAGCCTGTTGTTTTTCATTATTGGTGGACCTGCAGTATTTATCGGCCTGCCCTTAATCTTGTCTCTTTTTGGATTGTTTTTGCCGCCGTTTCTAATGAACGTGCTCTGGTTTATCACCAAAGGCTTAATGTTGGTATTTTTGATTTTATTCAGCGCCACAGCATTCTTCACTTTGAGGTCGAAGCAATCTTGAAAAGCTGGGCAGCCGGCTTTGGATTTTTAAATTTCATCAACCGCCCTGCGATTTAAGGAAATTTCCGATTATTAATCGGTTATAACTTTAGACCCCAATACAGGACACGGTCTAATGAACAAGAAGTCGAATTGCAGTCTTCAGGAAGCCCCAGTGCAGATTTTGCCTGACTCAGTGGCCGAAGCCATCGACCGTGTTGCTTTGTTAGCTCGTGGCGAGAAAATTGAAAATGCCGGTGCTGCTGCCATTGTCGAAAGACTGCTGGCTCGTCTGGCTGAAAATTCTTTGTCTCAGCAGGCTTCTGCCTATAGTGTTGACGCCAAAATGTTTGACCCGATTGCCGGGCCGTAATTGGAAGCACTGTTGATGGTGGCTAAGAGGTTGTAGAAAAAATACCTTTAAAGGTATTTTTTCTGCATTACGGACTGCGCATTAGTTGAATCAGAAGCACACCGATCTGAATGAACAGGAAAGCGAAAAGAAGTGACCAACCGGTGGGCTGGGCTTTGAAGGCCCACTTCCAAACTAGTTTGTCTTCTAGATTCGGTCGCATTAACCTGACCGTAAAATACTGAACTCCTATAGACAGAGCCGCATAGACAAACACCTGAGCAAATGTCCAAAGCGGAACAAATACTGATATGGGCATACACAGAATCATTGAAATGCTGTTGCATTTGAGCGCAAGTTGCATGGACTCGAGCTCGTCTAGGTTTAAGATCGCATGCGCTTCCTTCATTGCCGCCCTGAAACCAAAATAAAAAACGGCAATGAACCATGGTATGAGAATGGGCAGATGCATTCCCACATACCAGCAATAGTTTTGCAAAAGATCCAAATGACACCCATCCGTAAAAAAAAGCCGCTGTGTAAAAAGCGGCTTTCTTTTATTTCTGTAAAGAAACGAATTACATCAACTCAGCCATAATGTGATCGAGAGCACTTTTCGGCGGGCGAGTGACCGATTCTGGCAATGTTGCCAGAGGAGCATCGCCAACATTCATGATTGTGATGAAGTCTTCTTTGGTCTCGTTGATATAGAGCAATCCTGTAAGGAACTCTTTATTAGCGTGAGCCTTCTTAATAGTCACCACAGCGTTGATTTCATCGGTTGGATCGTAATCACGTTCAGTTTTCTTCAATCTGATTTTCGAGCCGTCATGCATTTCTACTTCTTGCACAGAGCCAGGTTCATAATCGACACTGATTTGTTCGAAGAAGGGTACATAACCAAGTTCGTGCAATGGTGTTTCCATTTCTTTGGCATACTTATAGCTCTTGGTAGAACCTTCGTGGTTGTTGAAAGTAACACAAGGGCTGATGACGTCAATGACTGCGGTGCCTCTGTGTGACCCAGCCGCCTTCAGCAGTGCCACCAGTTGTTTAGGATCGCCGGCAAATGAGCGGCCGACGAAACTACAACCGAGCTCGATAGCCAGACCGCAAAGATCAATTGGTGGCAATTCATTCAGTACACCGCTTTTTGCTTTAGAGCCAAGGTCAGCTGTAGCTGAGAATTGTCCTTTGGTCAGACCGTAAACACCATTATTTTCTACAATGTAGATCATTGGCACGTTGCGTCTGACTAAATGGCAGAACTGACCGAGGCCGATTGACGCTGTATCGCCATCACCGCTGACACCGATCATAGTCAAATTGTGATTGGCCATGCTGACGCCGGTGGCTACGGAAGGCATTCTTCCGTGTACAGAATTGAAACCGTGTGAGCGGTTCAAAAAATATGCGGGAGTTTTCGATGAGCAGCCGATGCCGCTCAATTTTGCCACCATGTGTGGTTCAGTGCCTAATTCGTAAAAGGCTTTGATGATTTGAGCGGTAATGGCGTCGTGTCCGCAACCATCGCAAAGAGTCGATGGTGCGCCTTTGTAATCATTTAAGCTCAAACCAATACGGTTAGTTGGAGGTGCTGCTGTCATTTTTTATCTCTCCTGCTCCATGATTGCATCGGTGACAAATCTGGCGTCGATTGGCAATCCATCATAGTGTTTGACTGAGCGAATCTTCATGGCCATGTCGGGTAGTTCTAAGCGAATCAGATCTCTCATTTGAGCGTCTCTGTTTTGCTCAACCACATAAACATGGTCATGGCTTTCCACAAATTTTCGCAAGTCGGCGGTAAACGGCAGCGCTTTGACACGCAGATAGCTGGTGGCGATATTAGCCACTTTCAGCTGGTCACGCGATTCTTGCACGGCAAAGTCAGAAGAGCCAAAAGCGATAACACCGATTTTGGCATCCTTATCGATTGATACCGCCGGTACAGGCACGAAGTTACGAGCAGTTTGATATTTTCTTTCCAAACGGTCCATCAAATAGAGGTAATCTTCAGGTTTTTCGCTGTAGCCTGCTTTCTCGTTGTGACCGGAACCGCGAGTGAAGTAGGCTGCTTGCGGATGATCTGTGCCTGGTAGTGTACGGTACGGAATGCCGTCACCATCTACGTCGCGGTAACGCTCGAATGTGCCTGCTTTATTGATGTCCTCGGCAGTCATTACTTTACCGCGGCTGATTGGTTTAGTTGGATAGGCGAAAGGATCGCTCATCCAGTTGTTCATGCCGAGATCAAGGTCAGTTAAGACGAACACCGGTGTTTGGAATTTCTCAGCCAGCTCGAAAGCCTCACCGGCCATTTCATAACACTCAGCCACAGAGCCAGGCAATAGAACAATGTGTTTGGTATCACCATGAGAAAGTGTATGAGCACTGATCAGATCGGCCTGTGAGGTGCGAGTTGGTAGGCCGGTTGATGGGCCCACACGTTGCACATCGAAGATCACCACAGGAATTTCAGTAAAGTAACCATAGCCGGTGAATTCAGCCATCAGCGAAATACCAGGTCCTGATGTAGAAGTCATCGCCCGCGCACCTGCCCAACCGGCACCTAAAGCCATTCCGATGGCGGCCAATTCGTCTTCAGCTTGAATAACGGCGAAGCTGGCTTTGCCTGATTCTTTGTCGACACGATGAGCTTTGAGATAATCAATCAATTGTTCGCAAACGCTTGATGATGGTGTGATTGGATACCAGGTCACTACTGTGACACCAGCGAAGAGTGAACCAAGTGCTGTTGCGGCATTACCATCGATGATGATTTTGCCCTGAGTTTTGTTCATGGGCTCGACAGAATAAGGATCTTGTTTTTTCAGATTTTCTTTAGCCCACTCGCGGCCGATTTTAACTGCATTTAAATTCAGATCGATAGCTTTCGTTTTGCCTTCAAACTGTTTGCCAATGCTGTTTTCAATTTGAGCATGTTCGATATTCAAAAGCTCGGCGACAATTCCAACATAAAGCATGTTAGTCAGCAGTTTGCGCAACTTCATGTTTTCGCTGGCTTTTGCGGCCAATTCGCTGAACGGCACCTGGTAGTGCAAAACGTCAGTGCGAATTGCTTCTAAACGAAGCTCGACCGGTGAAATGCAAACTGCGCCGGAAGAAAGACCTTTGACGTCTTCGATGGCTGTCTGCGGATTCATGGCGATCAGAATCTCTGTTTCCGCTTTTCTGGCGATGTAGCCGTCTTTATTGACGCGAATGGTAAACCAGGTCGGCAGGCCGGCGATGTTCGATGGAAAAAGGTTCTTTCCACTGACCGGGATGCCCATTTGGAAAATCGAGCGCATCAAGACGCTGTTTGAAGATTGGCTTCCTGAGCCATTTACGGTTGCAATCTGGATGGAAAAGTCATTGACGACTCGACCTTGCTCCAGTTTTTCTTTGCTACCTTCAGCTAGTGTGTTCACTTTGCTAATATCCTATTGAAAGAGCTCTGTGGCTGTGTACCGTCAATAGTCTAGCAACGCTCGCGCCGAAACGCCCGCAAATACCAAATTGCCTAAGCTTTTCGAGATGCTTTGAAACGTCAGCTTTTATTCCTGAATGCGAGCATCAATCAAAAATGGCCCCGCACTCTCGAACATGTTCTCCAGAGCCGATTCCAACTGTCCCATGGTGGTGACTTTGAGCGCCGGCACACGCATTGCCTGTGATAATTCAGGGAAATATATCTCCGGTTTGTCGAGAGGAAATTTATTTTCGCTCACTCCTAAGTGTAAGTTAAGGCTATCTGAGCCACGAGTGTTGACGATTACAAATTTGGTATTTAGCCCATAGTGTGCAGCTGTCCACAGAGCCTGAGGCGCTTGCAGCAGCGACTGGTCAGAAGTGATGCACACAACCGGATTTTCAGGCGAAGCCCATTGCGTGCCAAGAGCCGCACCAATAGCGTATCCATCAATTCCTGAATTAGAAGCGAAATAAGCGGAGCTGCCTTCCAGGCTCATCACTATTGAAGGATCTGTGACAGTGCCGACAATGTCGGTGACCACAATCGAATTGGTACTGCGGGCACCATCAAGACTGCGCAATAACCAGAAAAGCGAGATAGGATCATTTGCTCCAGGATATACCAGCATTTCTTCCAGCTTCTGCCGTTCATAGGCCACATGCTGGATGGTTTCTTGTGCCCTGCGCTTGGCCAGGTTGAGCCACTTGGCATCGGCGATTAATTGCACTTCTGCTCGCAAACGCGACATTGATTCGGCAATATCGGCTGTCGCTGCGGCGATGCAAGGGAGACTTTTACCTGAAAGTGTGGGGTCTACATTGATTTGAATCACAGAAGTACGCGGTGAGATCACAGCAGCTTGATCTGAGGTTTCAGGCAGGCGGGTTTGCATTCCCAGGGCGAGAATCAGGTCGTAGCCTTTCAAACTCTCGCGTGCCAGGCCGATTTCAGTAGACAGCACTCCGGCAAATTGAGGATGGCGGTTGGGAAAATTGACGCCGGTGGGCATGGGTTCGCTGTATACGTGGCATCCCAGCACTTCTGCCAGAGTAGCGGTTTCTTTCCTTGAGCGAAATTGACTGACTTCATTTCCGGCAATGATGCAGGGGTTGCCGGCCGAAACTAGAGAGCGAGCGGTTTTTAAAATAAAGTTGTGGTCGGCGGGGCCCAGTGGGCTCGTATGTGGTGGTGTTATTGGCATGCCCTCTGCCGCTTGAGTCAAGATGTCAACTGGAATAGAGACGAGCACCGGACCTTTGGGCGGTGAAAAAGCTTCTGTAAAAGCGCGCCGAATCAGGCGCGGAATTTCTCCAGGGCTGCGCGCCTCGGCCACCCATTTGCAAACGGGGCGGCTTATGCTGAGCAAATCTACTGTTAATGCCGGATCGTCGTTAAGAATCTGGGTGCTTTGTTGATCGCAAATTATGATCATGGGAATGTGAATGCGGCTGGCAGTGTAGATTGCAGCCAGCGAACTCACAAGACCTTGACCGGCAGAAAGCAAGAGCACAGCTGCCTTTGATGACGCTTGGGCGTAGCCGATGCTCATGAATGCAGCAGTCTGCTCACTGGCCGTATTAACCTGGCGAAAACCTTTAGCTTCTGATAAGGCCAGGGCGATAGGCGAGCTAGATGAGCGCGGAGCCATAAATATTTGATTGGCACCTTCAGTCAATAGCTGCTGTAGAAGCAAATCGCTGGTAAGTTTTGTTTGGGATTTAGTCATTTATTAAAGATGATCAAGTTCCATTAATGGGCAGGGGAAATTTTCAAACCATTGCTCCACGTCAATGTCAAGCGGCATCAGCATGGCTCTACCCCAGTCTCTCTCAGAGTAGTGGATTTGTCCCATAAATTCAGCCTGAAAATTTTCCTGACCAAGAAAGACTTTTAAGTTGAAGCCTGGGGAAAGCTCACGCAGATTACCTTCCCACCCACGCAGTTTACGAATCTGCAAGGCGTTGGCCTGGGTTAATACGGCACTCCAGAGGTTTTGCGCGCCGATGCCGCTATCAACAAGTTCGAGGATGCGCATAGTCGATCCGCCTACTTCGTATATACAGTAGCCGCCACCGTTGCCAGACTGATCAATTTTGAGCAACTGCAAACGCGGCCATGAAAGCTGAGAATTTTGATGCAGATAAAGTTCTTTTGCAATTTTGTAGTGCCAGTATTGGCCGTCTCGAATGATGCCGAAGGGTCTGCGGCTTAGCCACCGCTGGTGGTTGCGCTGAAGATAATCACAATGACTTTGATCGAGCGGTTCTATGGTGTAATCAGGTATTTCAGCCTTATTAATTCCTCCCTGATTAATTCCAGATTGCCAGCCTGCAGCTTTAACATCAATCGAAAAATCGATACTACTTAATTCTTGAAAACCATGTCTTTCATAAAAATCGGCGCCGATGTCGGAAAAGAGCAAAATGCCGGCTGCTCCCGTTGTTTCCGCCCACTTTCTATAGGCGTACATAAACTGATCGCCGTAACCTTTGCCGCGAAATTTATGGCGCGAGAAAACAGCCCCAACTCCCAAGAATTTGTAACGCTTGCCTCGAGCCATCACTTCGATGTCATACGATTTACAGCTGGCCGCTATTTCACCGCCGCTGCGCAAGGCAAAAAAGCGCTGATACCGCCGTCCCCAAGTGTGGGTGCGCTGAAGCTGATTGTAATCGAGATAATTGGCTCTGCTCAGGCCGGCCGACCAGATGCCATAAGTCTCATGTAAGACATGCAGAATTTCAGAATCGCCAATTTCGGACAAAGTCATTTAGTCAATCACTGTATCTTCATACTTTAGGTTTAGTATTGTCCTGTATTTATAGATTCTTGCGTCAACATACGGAAGTAAACAATTGGACAATCAGGGCACCACAGTATATCGGGGCCATGTAATTACGCCCTTAAGTGCCAGTGAATATCTTGACTACATAGATGGTGCTCTGGTGGTAGATGCTGTCGGCTGTATTGTTGCTGTTGGTGAGTGGTCAGAGCTGAGTGCCGGTGTGGCAGGAGCAACTATCGTTGATCTCGGTCAGCGCCTGATTTTGCCTGGCCTGGTAGATTTGCATTTGCATTTGCCCCAGGTTTCGCAGACCGGTCGATCTGGCGAGCATCTTTTAGCCTGGCTCAATAAATATATTTTTCCAGCCGAGGCGCGTTTTTCAGACACCAGGCACGCTCGTAAGATTGCCAGCTGGTTTTTTGACGAGCTGGCTCGCAACGGTACAACTTTAGCCGTTGTTTTTACTACCGTTCACAAAGCGGCTGCCGATGCTGCTTTCGAAGTGGCGCTGGCTAAAGGAAGTCGTGTCATTATGGGCAAAGTGATGATGGACGCTAATTCGCCACCTGCTTTGACCGAAACTACTCAAGTTTCGCTCGAAGAATCAGAAGAGTTGGCGCAAAAATGGCACGGCGCGGACAACGGCCGACTGCTTTATGCCTTTACTCCGCGTTTTGGTGTGACATCCACTCCTGAGCTACTGGCGGGTGTGGGGCGGCTTTTTGCAAAATACCCCGGCACATATGTGCACACTCATTTATCTGAAGCCAAAGAAGAAATTCAGTTTGTCTCCAAACAATTTCCCCGGGCCCGCAGCTACCTTGATGTTTACCGGAGTTTTGGCATCATTGGCGAGCGCACGGTTTTTGCCCACGCCATCCATTTGGATGATGACGATATCAAATGCGTTAAAGAGACTCGCAGCTCACTGGCTCACTGTCCCAGTTCCAACTTTTTTCTTAAAAGCGGAGCCTTCCTTTATCAAAAAATTCGCGCCGCTGGCTGCCTGTTTGGTCTGGGCTCAGACGTTGCCGCCGGGCCGTCTATGAGCCTTTTTAACGTGATGAAAGACGCCAATTATATGCAGCCTGATATCTGGATTGAGCCGCCGGAGCTGCTTTTCAGAGCAACACTGGGAGGTGCGCAGGCCGCTCATCTCGACCATCTCACTGGTTCACTCACTGTTGGTAAAGAAGCTGATTTCATTGTCGTTGACCCCAGCAGAAAGAGCGGAATAGTTGACGATATCTTGGCTCAGCCCACCGATGAAATCCTCTCCAGCCTGGTATTTTTGGGCGACGATCGCTTGATAGAGTCCACTTATGTCAGAGGTAAATGCATATTTCACTGCAAAAATGTAGATATGCTTGCAACCTGTTAGGATCTTCGTGTTCCATGGAGTTAAACAATGTCTGGTCAGACTGACGTAGCAGCAAAGAAAATTGAGCGCGATAAAGAAGTTGAGTCGATTCGCACAATCTACTCACACGAACAAATTCAAAATCGAGTGGCCGAATTAGGCGCGCAAATAAGCCAAGATTATGCCGAGCTGGAAAATCCGGTGGTAATCGGTGTAATGAAAGGGGCTTTTTGTTTTCTGGCTGACATAGTCAGACAAATTGTCACACCTGATCCACTGCAAATTGAATTTGTCAGGTTAGCCAGCTACGGCAGTGCTACTGAGAGTTCAGGAGCGGTGCAGACACCATATCTGGAGCTGCCAAATATATCGCGCCGCAACATCATTGTGGTGGAAGATATTATCGATTCAGGCCGCACAGCCAAATTTTTCATGGAATATTTGCGCGATCAGTTTGATCCCAATACCTTAAAGATTGCAGTATTTCTCGATAAGCCATCGCGTCGCGTTGTACCGATAAATGCCGATTATGTAGGCTTCAGTATCGAAGATTTGTTTGTCGTTGGTTACGGTTTAGACTATGCTGAAAAATATCGCGAGTTGCCTTACCTGGGCGAATTGAAGTTAGCTAAATAGCTTTGCATTGAGGAATCATTTCCAATTGTCAGACCAGCCCGATGAATTGAAAGAAGAGCCTGTCAAAGCTCCTGAAGATAAAGAAACTGCATCAACCGATGCAGACATTGTGATTGCAAACGATAAAGCGAAAGTTGCAATTGATCCGCGCAGCAATTTGACCATTTTCGATCTGGCCGCCGGTGTGCTAATTCTGGCATTCTTGTCTTTGTTTGCCATTAATTGTTTCGTTGCCCATTTGGCCTCTACTTACAATGAAGATATGTGCGGAGTAGCTATTGGCTTAGCAGGGCAAGCCGCTACCGAGGGCAAAGATACTCTTGATGTGCGGCGCAGAGCCTTTGGCTTTATGGATAAATGCGGCCCCGGTGGATTTTTTGTGGAACGGCCGGAACTTATTACTTTTTATGATGAGATTAAACCCGACTTCCGCCAGGTGACCATCGCTACGGCGACTAAAGTACTAATTCCGGCACCCTTTATTTGTGCCGATCGCAGCCGTTTTGAAAAAGATGGAATGCATGTGATTTTCAAACATGTATATCAATTTCAATTGAAGAATCCTAAAAATTGCAATTCGGGAAAAATCAAAATCAATCCCACCGGCAGAACTTTTGAAATTAAGATGATTGACAATCCCATTTTGGTTAAACCTGTGGTGAAAAAGAAAATTGGCAAAGAGAAAACTGGCAAAGAGAAAAACCCTAAGCCAGCTTCTAGTTCTGGTGCCGGTTAATTAGCGTACAGCCTTATTTTACAGAAGGTACTGATACCACATCTTTCTTAGAACCGGTCCACATTTCAATTTCATGAAGTGGTGGCGGTACTGGTGCAGCATTATCTGTGTTTGGTCCACGGCTCGATATGAAATCTGGCAGTGGTAGTGGTGGTGGTGCCAGAGCGCTGAGCGGCAACCGTTCACCACCTGCGGTGGCAGCTGTTTCTTTAACGGCTCGTGGATAAAGGGCGGTAACATCAACTGTAGCCACTGGGGTGTGATCACTGCCATTACGTAGAGACAGATAGAGCTTGCTGGCAGAGAGTGCCTTGACAAGTTTCTGTGTGTCTTCAGGGCTAACAGCAACTGTGACAGATCCTGCTGGAGTAGCGGCTTGCCCTTTGGCCTGGCGTTCGAACATTTGTCCTACTGCCACCACTTGTACGTCTGAGAGAATTGGTGCAACTTTGGTGTCGGCACCGGTGCCTGCCATTGCCAATATATCAACGTGACTATCAGGAGCGATAAATCCCGCTACACCGGAATTGCTGTCTACAGCAAAGGTTACGGCGCGCATTCCAGGCTTGACATGCGATTCAAAACCGAGGCTGATGCCTTGTGGTGCAATGTCACGGCTTGAAAGTATTTGCCCCTGGCTGATGCCGTATTTGCTGGTTCGGCCGATGGCAATGGTTGAGTTGGTCAACGCATCTTGAGGCACTCGATTGAGCTCCACAACTTTTTCTTCCAGCGCGTCGGCAGTAATTAACTGTCCTTCGGCGATATCTTTGATGATATACACCACTTTGGTCTTGGCCATATTGTGCGCTTCGGCATCGGCCAGGCGCTTTTTCATTTCGTTGTTGCGAGTTTCTTCATTGCTGGTGAAACTAAAGGTTAAAACCACTGCCAGACCCACAATCATCACCAGCATAATGGCCGGGGGTGTGCGAGAGAGCATAAGTAAAAGTGTGCGCAAAGGATTAGCGGTCATTTGATGACCTCCTGTATTGACGTAAACTCGGATATTCAGCCGGCCAACTGAGTTGCCCGCTTTCTTCATCTTGCCTGCTTGCCTCTGAGGCGATAATAGGGAAAACCCTGAAATCGTAAATTGCCGTGTTACTTATAATTGCGCTACCCTTGTATGATGATTCCACGACTGAGGACTGTTGCATGCTGCCACCTAAAGACGTGCCGGATGGACTTTCGGCGATGGAATATCAAAGATTGGCGATTCGCTATCAAATGCTCAAGTGGCCCAAGCAGATGGCTGCCAGTTCGCGCTACACCATGGCGGCAGCCGGTGACGCCGTGCCTGAAGAGACGAGGCGTAAAGTCGGTGCGCTCATGGCCGCTCTTGAAATTACTTTTACTGTCAATGATGCAGTCAATACTGTAAGAGGAACATTTGATGAGGCCGTAAGATTAGCTGGTTCTGAAGCTAGTAAAGTAATTGATCGCAATGCCACTCTGGCTAAAGCGAGAAAGAGCGTCACCAACGCTTTTTCTCTGGCCAACGAACTCGCCAGTAGCGCTTTCAATAAGGTAGTAGAAGATGTAGTTTTGCCGCGTATGGGTCTTCCTGTTGACTATATGCCTGAGGGCCTGTCGGCAACAGATTATTTGAAAATGGGTTCGCGCTATGAGCAAATCGGTTTTGCTGAGCAGGCTCGCTCTGCTTTGCAAAAAGCGATTGCGCAGGGTGGCGAGACCCAGGCGGCAAAACGTGCCAAGATTCGCCTGCGCACTCGTATTCCTAAAGACAAGGTTTCAAACGATGCCACCCATCGTTATATTGATTCGCTGAAATTATATTTGACCCAAGAATTGATTGACGCCAAAGCCAAGCTCGAACTTTTGATTAGGGAATACCCTCAGTTTGAGTGGCCTTACATTCAACTTGGGCACATATTGCTAACCGCAGGAGAGGTTGACCGTGCCTCCGATCTGGCATCAAAAGTGGTGCGACAAAATCCTAATATGATCAAGGGCTGGTTACTGCTTGCCACCATCGATATAATTTATTGGCAAATTCCTAAACTAGAAGAACACATCAAGAAAATTAAAGTGCTCGATCCTGAAAGCCCTGAGCTGTCTACTTTTGAGCAGTTGCTTGAGCTAATTAATCAACAAGGCATGCGTTAGTTTTTCGCTTCCACGGCGGTCGGTAGGTCGGTCGGTATTCAATAATGCGCATCAGTCGGTTGCAGGTTTATGGCTATAGATCAATTAAAAGTATTGATTTGAAGCTTGATGCCCTCAACGTTATCGCCGGTGCCAACGGTACAGGCAAAAGTAATCTGTACAGATCACTATACATTCTCTGGGCAGCTGCCAGCGGTCAATTGGCACATGTTTTAGCTCAAGAAGGTGGCATGACTTCGGCCCTGTGGGCGGGTAAGCGCAGTAAACTGGATGACGCAGTTTTTCGCATACAAGTGAAAATGGATGACCTTACTTATAAATTTGAGTGTGGCTGCGTGCCCGCATCTGCTCGAGGCTTTATGAGTTATCCCGGATGGTTTAGCAATGATCCGGATATTAAAAAAGAAGAAGTAACCACTGATTTTCGTGCTCGAAAAATTCATTTGCTCAAACGCAAGCATGGGGCAATATCAGCACGCAATATTGACGGCAGGCCAATTGAATACCCTCTTGCCGGTAGCGGCTGTGAGTCTGTTTTATCTTGTCTGCGTGAACCACATTTGTTTCCTGACCTTTCAGTTTTGCGCCAGGAAATTCTAGGCTGGCGATTTTATCATCATTTTCGTACCGACTTAGCTTCACCTCTACGTCGTGAACAGATTCCTGTATTTACACCCGTGTTAAGTCATGATGGTCACGATTTGGCCTCAGCTCTGGCCAGTATTATGGCTGCTGAAGGGGAGGCCAATTTGAGAAAGCATTTAAGTAATGCCTTTCCTGGCGCAGAACTAAATATTGACATGGAACCACGCACGGTGGCATTTACTTTGCAAATGCCAGGATTGAACAGACCTTTTAATGCTCGTGAGCTGTCGGACGGAACCCTGCAATATCTTTGCTTGCTTGCCGCCCTGCTTACAGAGAGACCACCTAACTTGCTCATTTTAAACGAACCAGAAACGAGTATGCACCCTGATCTCTACGGGCCGCTGTCTGAGCTTCTGGTGGATGCCAGCAAGCGCTGCCAAATAGTTATTACTACTCACGCTAGAGAGCTGGCGGCTACGATTGAAAAATTGAGCGGCAATAAAACGATTCACTTAGAAAAGAGCGATGGTGCCACCAGTATTGTTGGTGCGCGCCCATTTGATTTTTACGATGATGACGAAGATGATGAAAACTAGAAGAAAACTAGAAGTTGACTATGAGTAGACAAAATTATTCGTACGAAGAGAAGGCATAGTATTTTAAACAGGCGCTGTTGTGGCAATTACTGATTTCAAAATTCAAGGTTACCGATCGATTAAAGATCTATGGCTCAAGCTGTTGCCCATTAACGTCATAGTGGGCCAAAATGGTACAGGTAAAAGCAATTTGTACAGGGCTATGTATCTACTTGCCTGCGCCGCCAGAGGAGAATTTGCTGAAGCGTTGGCTGAAGAAGGTGGTATTGCGTCGGCCCTCTGGGCGGGAGATTGGGACAAAAATTCGCCGAAGCATAACCTTGCCCTTTCGATGCGAACTAGCAACTATGAATACAATTTACATGTTGGTTATGCCGGAGATGTCGCTCGTCCTCCATTCTTCAGTGATGATCCCATAATCAAAGAAGAAGAAATATTCAAATTTGAGAAGGGCCATCGAAAGCGTTTACTAGTGCGCCGACTGCGCTCAGTTTTTGCTCGTAATGCTGCCGGTAAAGAAGTTGAGTACAGCACCAGGGTCAGTGACAATGAATCAATATTTGCTGCTCTAAAAGACCCACTCAATTTTCCTGAATTGTACAGTCTAAGGGAAGAAATTTTGGGCTGGCGCTTTTATCATGGTTTCCGCAAAGATCTAAATTCGCCTTTGCGACTGCCGCAAATTGGTGTCATGACTGCGGCCTTGAGTCATGACGGTCATGACCTGGCAGCCGTGCTTGCAAGTATTATTGCCGCTGGAGATCGAGATGCGCTCGAAACTTGTATCGACGAGGCGTTCCCTGGTGCCACGTTAGCCATAGAGAAAACCAAATCTGGTCTGGCGCTGGCATTTTCACAGCCCGGTTTGACGAGGCCATTAAGTGGCAGTGAGCTTTCAGACGGCACATTGCAATACCTCTGCCTTCTCGCTGCTATGCTTAGTCTGTCTGCACCATCGGTGATTGTATTGAATGAACCAGAAACGAGTTTGCACCCAAACTTAATTGAGCCGCTGGCCAAACTGATTACTAAATGCGCCATGGATACACAAATCTGGATCACAACTCATTCGCGTGAGCTTGCTAATCGAATTATGGATTTGAGCGGATATGAATCTTTTGAATTGACGAAAGCGGCCGGTCAAACAAAACTGGTAGGTTTAGCCCTGGGCGGATTTCGTGAAGAGCCCGAAGACCCTGAAGACCGTGCGGATGAAAGGAGTGAAGCGCTGTGAATTCACTTAGTCGGCGAGAGTTTTTGGCGCTGGCCGGAGTAGCAGTAAGCAGCTTTCCCTGGCACGAAGCGCTGGCGAAGCGGCATGGAATACTCGTAAATGATGTGCATTCACAACTGAATGAAACTCAAGTTAGCGAGATAGTTTATCCACGAACAGTAGTCGACTTGCGTGGCATCGTTGACAGAACAAGCAAAGCCAAGAAAGCACTGTCTGTATGCGGCTCGCGTCACGCAGCTGGTGGTCAACAATTTCTTAGCAATAACGTACTTGTTGATACCACCAAGTTTGCACGGGTGCTCAACTTTGATAGCGACCTCGGTTTAATCACTGTTGAAAGTGGCATTCGCTGGGTGGAGTTGCAGGCCTGGATGGAGAGCCATCAGTCGCATAGCGTCAAACTATGGGCTTTCAATCAAAAGCAAACCGGGCTCAGTGAACTCACCATTGGTGGTACTATTGGCGCCAATGCACATGGCCATGGTCTTGCACTCAGGCCTTTCATTGGCGACATTGAGTCGCTGCGTCTGCTCAATGCTGAAGGCGAGATTCTCAATTGCAGCAGAAATAAAAATGCCAGATTGTTCAGTCTGGTTGTGGGAGGCTATGGCCTTTTTGGGATAGTGCTTGATGTGACACTAAAACTGGTGTCGAGGCAAAAAGTGCGCAGACTGGTAAGCATTATTCCAGTGAGCGAAATTGGCACCGCTCTTGATGCCGCAATCAAGCGCGGATTCCGCTATGGTCACTGCCAGCTCAACATAGATGAAACTTCGCCTGAGTATCTAGCCAACGGTATATTCTGCAGCTATGAGCCTGTAGATAATTCTACTGCCCTTGCGAGTACCGCTTATATTGCCGGTGATAAATGGGTAGATATGCTGGAATTAGCCCATAAAAACAAAACCCAGGCGTTTAGTAATTATTCTAAGTTTTTTGCCAGCACCAATGGTTTTGTTAACTGGGCTGATGTCTGGCAAAACAGTTTCTACGCTGCCAATTATCATCAGATTGTTGATCAAAGACTGCTTGCTCCCGCGGCAAGCGAAGTGCTGAGTGAATTTTATGTTCCAATTGACCAGCTGCCGATCTTCGTTGCGAAAGCGCGTCAGTATTTTAAGAGTTTTGACATCAATATCATTTTTAGCACAGTCAGATTTATTCAAAGAGATGATGAAAGCTTTTTACCGTGGGCCAGGCAAAATTATGCATGTGTGATTTTCAATTTACATACCGTGCATTCGCAGACGTCTATAAAGAAAACCATGGATGCGCTTTCTTTTCTCACTGATTGCGCCATTGCCGCCTCAGGCAGCTTCTATTTGACCTACCAGCACGTGGCAGGTAGGCAGCAAATTCTGTCCTGTTACCCCAGATTCGAAGAATTTTTAGCGGCCAAGCTAGAATTTGATTCTGCTGCGGTATTTCAAAGCGATTGGTACCGTTGGCATTTGCAATTGTTTGCTTGACTGTTTTAAATACTAATTTTCCAGAGTGAATCTATTAAATTTAAGTCGCATAAATAGCAATCGCTAAGACTTATATGTAGTTCTGGAATCAGTTGAAAATCAATAGAAAAATCTATCTTGGAATTTTGAACTTTAATCGGCCTTCCAACGTTTACATAAGAAACGGAGGAAATGCTGATGTTGGAACGTTTCGAAAATGATGGAGAAATTCAGAAGATTTGGCAAACTGTTTTGTCTAGCGCACCAACCGATTCCGATGCTTTAGACATATTCTGTCAACACTGGCGCCAGAATGATCTTTTGAGATGTGGTTACTGTGGTAGTACAGATTTAGACCTTGCTCCAGGCAACCGCAAGTGCAGGTGTGACAACTGCGGTAAGAAAGTTTGGGTCACTTCCGAGAAGCTTCTTGAACGTGCCGAACGCTTTCAGGCCTACCTGGCAGCAGCTCTAATTCGCGAAGCCGGCCTCTTTATCAGCGGAGCTGCGTTTGCTCGGCTTACCGAAGTGCAGACTTCCACCGCCTACAACATATTGAGAAAATTCAATATTGCTCTGGTCAACCAGTTACCTCCAGGCGCTAAGGAAATTTCTGGGAGATTAATGAAGATGATAATCGCCAAGCGTACTCGCGAGACCCCCGCCCAATTGCATCCATTCGCAGAACAAGAATTGATTGACGAGGAAATTTTTCAAAATAGCGCCGAGCAAGATTCGGGCGCGTCTGATTGTACGCAGAACAAATCGGTTGAAGAGGAGCAGGATGATTTTGCGCGCAATACAGAATTGGTTCTGGGGGTGCTGTCGACGGAAGTAGGAATGACGGCCGATGACGTTCATTTAAAGACCGGTATTGCTATTGGAATCGTCACTGGAGGTCTATTTATGCTGGAACTGAATGGCAAAGCTCGCAGTGTACCAGGAGGTAAGTACTTCCTCTGTGTAGTCTCGGCAACGGATCAGTTTCAAGCCAGAGAAGATTCGCAGCTCGCAGAAAGTGTGAGGCTCGGTGCGATAAAATATCTGTCAGTCATTGGCGAGTACCTTCACCGCGTTGGTCGCAAAGGTCTGCAACACCACCTTGCGGCGGTTTGGTGTGCCCTAGATCGGGCAACTTGGGGACCAGGCTCTCTGATCAGCCTGAGTGGAATGCATCCGCCGGTGCCTTATCGTCAGATGCTTGAGTATGTGTCTCCGCCGTTTTTAAAGATTGTGATCTGCTAGCTTTGAATTCTTTAACTATGGGCAAGAGCGGATCGTGAAGCGATTCGTTTGTTGTGCTGCATTGTTGGAGCTTTCCTGGAGATCTTCTTTCGAAGAAATGACGTTTGATATTCTAGAATGGACTTATTGGCTTCATTGTGATCGATAAAAAGCGCGGCCGATATCGTCTGAAGTTTTCAGAAAGTTTGAACGATATCGGTTAAACGTCGAGATCTTAGACCGATATCGGCAAGAGTTTTCCGAGGCTACACCGCCTACAAGCCAGGCCATGCATGCCCCGCCCACGGCCACCCTCAACCAGAACCAACTAATCAACTAAGCACTCTTGATCATTCGGACGATTTCGCGCACATGGTCTAAGAACTGACTGTCAGACGACAGTTTGGCAATTGCATTCTGTCCCTCGCGTCTTAACGTCTCGTGTTCGGCTCGATTGTCTTGCGCCAGCGTGGTGTAGTTTTGTGCCAGATGTTCCACGTCAACTTTCAAACTACCTATGGTGCGATTCATATTTGATGGCATGCTGTCCGGGTTTTTTGGATCCACGGCTATCGATAAGTGCTCCAGTAAAAGCTCAAGTTTCTCGATTTTGTCGCGCAGCTGCAATACGTCTTCTCTGGGATATTTGAAGGTGTGTCTAATATCCCTTAGCCTTTGCCATAGATATTCGTAAGCTCGAATTGATGGCCTCAGAATTGTCAGCAAAGCTGCAGCTGCGGCGCCAAAATATCCAACTGGAGTAATGTGCGCAGCTGACAAATAGAACAGTGCGGCGGCAGAAACCAGATGCAAACCGATTGCAACGCTTAGCGAAATAGCTTTGATTTTCCTGACATATTTTGCCTTTACTTCATCGACCGCAATGCCTAACTTATTGCTGTTATTGGCGTCGTCTTGAACTGCTAGTGCTTCAAAGTAGACGTTCCATGGAGCGATAGTAATAGCCAGTAACCACCAGGCCGTAGCGATGGCGATAATCCAGTCGATCATTGAACCACTAGGTATATTCAGCCATTTGAGCAGGCCAAATAGAAGTGCGGTCATAACCATCATCATTAAGGTGGCATAGATAAAAGAGCCCAGTCCGCGTCCCAAAGTAAACACCTCCGCTTGCTTGATTTAGCATAGGCGGAGCCTGGTTCAATTAATTACTGTACGGCTCACTTTGAAAACTGTTTGCAGCCTGCGCCCGCAAGATTTACTTAATTCGCTTCCGGTATTGAGGTTAGCTTGCCTAAAGTGTTGTAGACGGTCACTGGTCCGAACAATTCCAGATCATCTTTGATCTTTTTAGCGTCGCCCACAACAGCTACAACCAAATTATTTGAATCAATCAGTTTTCGCGCTGCTGTGCGCACGTCATCTACTTTTACTGCAGTTACTTTAGCCGCATAAGTTTCTAAGAAATCATCAGGCAGATCATAAAGCTTAGCTTCTAAAAGCCTCTGCGCCAGTCCACCTTGGGTTTCGAGACCGAGCTGGAATGAACCGGCCAGATAATTTTTAGCGCTGTTCAATTCGGCGTCGGTTACTTTCGTGGTGCGCATGCGGTCCAGTTCGTAGAGAAATTCCTGCACTGACGGATTCGTGACTTCTGTGCGTACGTTGGCGCCGGCAAAGAACGTACCTGGTTGTAAGCGCGCCGCCATGCGGCTGTAAGCTCCATATGTATAACCTTTGGCTTCGCGTATGTTGAGGAACAGCCGAGCGTGAGCTGCGCCGCCGAGAATTTGATTCATTACGATCATTGGGAAGTAATCAGGGTCACTTCTTTTCACTCCAACATTGCCAAGTTTGATGGATGTCTGTACCGAGCCCGGACGGTCGACTAGATAAAGTCTGCGTCCAGTTTGTTTTGGTAGCTGCGGTTGCACAACCTGGGCCACATCCGTCGCTTGCCACTGGGCACCGAATTTCTCATCGATTAGCTTGCGCATGGCTTCTTCTTTAAAGTCGCCAATCACAACTAATACTGAACGATTTGGTTGATAGTGAGCTTTGTGATAGGCCTCGATATCTTTTCTGGTGATTTTATTGAGCGATTCTTCAGTCGCTGACACCACAGAATAGGGATGCTCGCCGAATAGCACTTTGCTGAAACGCTCTTCCACCAGGAAATCAGGACTGCCTCGCTTGATGGTCAATTCTTGAATTTGATTGACTTTTTTTAAATTGAGCTCGTCTTCAGGAAAACTAGGATGCAGAAGCACGTCTGACAGCAAATCGAACAATCGGCCTGTGTAAGGTGAAAGTGCTGAGCCGCTCAAAATGGTGTAATCGTAGTCGATACTGGCTCCCAGCCCGCCGCCGATAAAGTCGATTTCAGAGGCGATCTCTTTGCTCTTTCTTGTGGTGGTGCCTTCAGTCAGTAAGTCAGCAGTCATGCTGGCCAGACCAAGGTAATCTTTTGGCTCATTGGAACTACCTTCGCGAAAACCAATATTGGCCGATATAAAAGGATAGCGATGATCTTCAACTAGCTGTACTTCTAGACCGTTAGCTAGTTTGTAGCTAATGATTTTTGGCAAACTAAAAGGTCTTGGCTCAGGCATCTTCGGAGTATCTTTGCGCCAGGCTTCGACAGCGGTGTCGGTAATTTGTGCACGCGATAGTGATTCTGAGGCCTTAGGAATTGTGGGTTGTTGCGGAGCAGTCAATGCTTTGATTGACTTGACGCTTAGTGTTTTTGCCTTCGATGTTTTAGTGGCTGTCTCAGTCTCCGCTGACAGGGCCACAGGCGCACAGGCAGCAAGTAATAGCGTGCTTAATGCAAGGCGGAAGATTTTTTCCATGCTTGATTTCATTTCCATCTATTTCCTATTGCGATGATTCAAACTAAGTTCAGCCGCTTAGCCTTTGGGAGGGGGAATGACATCAACGGTAGTTGCACTTTCTCTCGAGAAAATGTCGCCGGCAACTCGTTGAATGTCTTCTTTGCTGACGTTTAAGTAAGCCTCAACGTCTTTATCGATCAATGTGGGGTCGCCAAAGAAGCTTGCGTATTCAGCCAACATTTCTGCTCTGCTGAGTGACTTTTGAAGCGACGAATGGCTGCTGGACGAGAACAGA
>CASBPX010000056.1 GCA_949127735.1 Candidatus Obscuribacterales bacterium
CCACCGCCGCCGCCTTCTGGTCTTGGCCCACGACTGAATCCACCACCGCCGCCGCCTTCCGGTCTTGGCCCACGGCTTCCGCCTGAAGAACCACCATAGGAACCGCCTGGTTTGCGGGCTCCGCCGCCTGAAGAACCACCTGGTCGTCCAGCGCCAGGTCTGCCGGCTCCTGGTCGACCGGCTCCTGGCCTGCTTCCACCACCAGGTCTACCGCCGCCGCCGCTTGGGCGACCGCCACGACTTGGACCACGCGACCCACCATTACTTGACATTCCCATTGTTCTCTGTCCTTGACTGAAACTTAGATTTACTGCCGCTTTGCGGTATTTACCATGGACATAACATTCGAGACATGAATAATGGACTCAGGTAGTCCTCATTCTGAAATTGCGTAAAATCATGCTATTCGACGTAGTCTTGTTCGGCTTTCCCATCGCTTTATCCATCTGCCTGGCCGCTCACGCAGTCAGAGATGACGATAAACGCTTTTGGTTACCCGCGTTCTCGTTTTTCGCCTACTGCATGTTTTACCTGGCAGGAGGGCGGGATGTATTACTTTATCTCACTACGGCCTTAGTTATGATGAGCGGATGCGCAATTAGCGGCGCTCCGTAACGTAGCAAAGAGGAATTTTTACTCAGAAAACTCTAACGCAGGCTCAAGAACTGCGCTTTTTAGCTACCGGTACTACCACTGAATGTCTGTTCTGCTGTGCTTCTGCTAGCGATCGCATAGCGATATTATGCTTTTTTAGCCATCGAGAGATAGTATTTGGGTCACACCATTTATTTTCGGTCTCACGATAAATTTTGGCGATTTCCACCGTACTGAGTTTCTCCTTGACATATTTCTGCTGCAGCCATTCTTTGTCTTGATAGAGCGTCTTGGTTCTAAGTGTCTTGCCCACAGCTAAATCCACCATTCGATGAGTAAGGATGCAAAAAGGTCAATAAAGGAAGTTCAGTACTTTATACCCGCTTATACTACATATTCTAATTGCCCAGTATGATTTAAGGGCTGCTTTTCTACTTTAATTCCAGAGACGGCATTTTTATCGTGTCAATGAAAAACGAGTTTCGCTTACCGCAGATAGACAAAATTCTGCGCGAGCCTGCACTAACAAAATTACAAACAATCAAACGCGAACTGGTGGCGCGCCAGGTACGTTTGCATGTAGACAAATTGCGCACAAGCCTAGCGGTCGGCGATAATTCAACAAAGGAACCCACTGCTACTGCCATTGCTGAGGCTGTGGCGCGTGAACTTGATCAAATTACCTCTGGTGGTATCAAAAAAGTTCTCAATGGTACAGGCGTTATTCTAAGCACCAATCTTGGTCGGGCACCATTACCGTTGTCTGCGGTAGAACGGCTGAGTGAAGCACTTTGCGGTTATTCCAATCTGGAATATTCACTAGAAGAAGGAAACCGCGGCGAAAGAACCAAAGAGGTTTCTCAACTGCTCGGCCTTTTAATCGGCTCAGAGTCTGCCATTGTAGTGAACAATTGCGCTTCGGCAGTGATGCTTGCGGTCAAGGCCTTAAGCGATCAAAAAGAAACTATCGTATCGCGCGGAGAACTAATTGAGATTGGTGGCAGCTTCCGCTTACCTGACGTAATCACATCCTCAAGCGGTTTGCTGAAAGAAGTAGGCACCACCAATAGAACCAGAGCGGCAGACTATGAAAAAGCTGTGACTGCACAAAGCGGCATGATTTTAAAGTGCCACCGCTCAAATTATCAGGTTTTGGGATTTACCGAAGAAGCCAATATTGAGCAGCTGGGCGAAATCGCACGCAAGCATGGTCTGCCGCTGGTCTACGATCTTGGCGGCGGTTGTTTAGTCGATTTAGCAAAATATGACCTCACGCCAGAGCCCACAGTGCAAAACACTCTTGCTAAGGGCGCCGATCTTGTTTTGTTTTCAGGCGACAAA
The DNA here is from genome assembly GCA_949127735.1 of Candidatus Obscuribacterales bacterium. GTDB lineage: Bacteria > Cyanobacteriota > Vampirovibrionia > Obscuribacterales > Obscuribacteraceae. The sequence continues at coordinate 1,936 of CASBPX010000056.1, forward strand.
CTTCTGGGCGGTCCGCAGGCCGGAATTATTGCCGGCAAAAAAGATGTAGTCGCTCAATTGCGCCGGTCTCCTGTTTATCGGGCTTTGAGAGCCGACAAACTGGTGATTGCGCTGCTTGAGGCCGTTCTCAAACAATATCTATATGTAGATGGCCACCAAAGCTTGCCAGTGTTTCAATTTGCCTCATTAAGCCAATCGAGCATTCTGGACAGAGCACAACAGATGACCAGAATGCTTGAGCCATCGCTTACACATATAAAGATGTCTGTGGTCGAAACTCAAAGCACAATGGGTGGTGGAAGTTTACCTGGAGAACTGTTGCCGTCAGCCGGTCTGGCATTGAGCGCTTCTTCCAACCATACTTCAACCGCCGCCCTCGCCCGACAGTTGCGCAACGGCGAGCCACCAGTAATCGGCAAAATTGTAGACGACCGTTTAATTATTGACCTGCGAACCATTGCTGTTAAGGAGCAAAGCACGCTGGCTGCTGCCATTCAGCTAGCCGACGCCGACCTGGCTGGGCGTTAAGGTCAATATTATCAAGCGGTTATGATATCGACGGCTAAGACGAAACAGCAACTCAAATTGAGGTATTTCATGCCCGAACTGAAAGAATTGGAAAACCAAATCAGTCAGTTGAGTAAACGCATGGAAGAACAAATGCGCATCTCGCGCAATTTAATTGCACTGTGCACCACTCTCATTGTCGGCTTGATGTTCTTTATTTTCTGCCAGACCATGGAACATTTGCCGTCAATAATAGTGCTCAAATACATGAGCAATCTTGATCCGATTGTTAAAGAATGGCGCCAGACGGAGCGCGGCCTCGATGCTCGCGATAAAGAAAAAGTGCTGCAACGGCCCTGAGCTATTTTTTGAGCAGAGCCTGACGTCGCTTAACTTCAGCTTCTACTTCTTCAGCCGAAATATTGTTCACTTGCATTGGTCCAGCGCAGATTTCTCGCCACGGTGCCCCTGCTAAGGCTTGACGCACAATCACCTCAAAAACTTGAGCACGCACACCACTACCATAGCTGCCTGTGGCTCCGGCAAAAGGCGTTGTGGGAGCAGAAACCTGTGGTCTAGGAATGGCTTGACTAGGCATTGCTTGATTTAGCGTGGTGGCACCACCACCTGTAGGCGACTGACCTTGCGGTGCTAATTCTACTGGTGCCGGCGCCTGAGTTTGCATCGGATCATCGACAACTTGTTGTGATCCTGATTGAGCTTGCTGAGATTGGTGCTGTTGTTGTATTTGCGGTTGTTGAATTTGTTGCTGCTGGTCAGGTGAGAATAGCGGCTTAGATGGAGCGTCATTGAACAATGCTGGTTGTGCAGGCGCCTGGTTTTGTTCAAAGAAATTAGACGAAGGCTTAGGCACAGCCGGTCTCGATTGCGCCAGTTCATCGGCAGCGGCTTTAGTGCTTGTGAGCTGACGTTGCAAATCTGAGACCATGTCCCGAGTCTGGTCGCGCATTTCGTCGAGCTGAGTTTTGAGCTGCACAATCTGCGAATCTTTGTCAGACAATTCAGTTTCTTTTGCTTGAATCAATTCATTGCGTTGTTGCACCAGGTCTGAGAGTTTTTCGTACTGGCTGGAAAATTCCTCCCAACGTGAGTTCAACATCTCTTGGGTGTCTTGCACTTCTTGATCTTTAGCAGCGATCAGTTCGGCAAAGTCACCCTCTCTGGCGTCCATGCGGGCGCGCATCTCTTCATTGTGCTTCCTCAGCTCTTCAATTTGAGCGATTATGGTTTCGTCTTGAACAACGCGCACAACTTCTACTTCACGCACTTCGCCCGTCGGTTGCGAGTAGACCCGAGGTGGCGGATCTGGCGCCTGTACCGCATCATACGCAGCTCGGAAAAAGTCACCGGAAATGCGCTGCGCGCCGAGCAAATCAACTAATTTGCGCAGAAGGTCAGCTGGATGTTCAGTAGGAAACACAGCCATATAGGCACATTTAAACGTCCAAGGATCAATTAAACCGGTAGACAATTGATCGGCCAGTGAGTGTACAAGTTCTTCAGGCGTCAGGCCAATTTTTTCTGCAACCGGAGCCGGTTCTTCACCTTTAAGCTGCAAGGTTGTGACTAAATTATCAATGGCTGGAACCAGCTCGCCCACTGCCTGCATTGGTTCAAGGGCTGCCGACATTGATTCACTTAAACTGTTCAAACTCAAACCAATTTCATTAAAGGCCTGATGTTGAATGGTTTCAGCCAGGTTACGCACAATCTCCAGTTGTTCATTGGCGGCTTTAGAAATTTGCGCCATGTTCACTGAACAAATTCCCAACTGCTGATCAAGGTTGTTGAGCAAATCAATTACTTGCGACTGATGCACTTCGTTGACAGCGGTGTTTAACATCTGCGCCGAATCGACATAAGGCAATGGCTCGGAAATGTGTGAATGTTCGGATGTATAGCTCGAAGGCACTGAGGCCAGCAAACTTTCTAATTCAGAACTTGAAAGCGATCCCTCAGCCAGTGCGCTCATAGAATCGTCGTCAACTTCTTCAGGCGCGGCGAACTCAACGGCAGCCTTAACGGCTGCGGCAGACTTTCCACGATCGTTGCGAGCAGATTTGACAAGAGACACAGGTGATACCTCAGAATTTATAGACTGCTCATCCGGCAAATCGGCCGGAGCCTCCAATTCAGCAACAGTTTCCACCACTGGAGAAAGATCCATGTCACCGAATATTCCGGCCAGCGAGTCGGAACCGTTTTCGGGCGGGTGCTGACCGTTTGCGGATAACTCAGGCTCAATTAC